>CALLVD010000040.1 GCA_938010385.1 uncultured Robiginitomaculum sp. | reverse complement strand
TATAGCGCTTGAAACTGCTCACGCTTTCGGCTACTAGGCCGCCACGTCAGCGAACTCATAGTTTTGGGTTCGCTTTATTATTGTTAAATGGAGGCCCCGATGGCTGTCCCTAAGAGTAAAATTTCCAATTCACGCCGCGGCCAGCGCCGCGCGCATGACAGCCTGACCGCAGCGAACTACGTTGAGGACAAGGACAGTGGCGAGCTTCGCCGTCAACACCATATCGATTTGAAGACCGGCATGTATCGCGGTCGCCAAATCCTAAATCCGCAAGACGATTAAATCGTCCTGCATTAAGCAATATGAAATAGGCCCACATTGTGCGGCCTATTTTTTTGACTAAAAATTACGAAAAGAGATCAATATGGCCGCTATTTTAAATATTCACGCCCGCGAAATCCTGGACAGCCGCGGAAACCCGACCCTTGAAGTTGAAGTTTTGCTCGAAGACGGCGCGTTTGGCCGCGCTGCGGTTCCTTCCGGTGCCTCAACCGGCGCTTATGAAGCCGTTGAACTTCGTGACGGCGGTAAGCGTTACGGCGGCAAAGGCGTGACCAAGGCGGTGAAAAACGTCAATACAAAGATTGCTGACGCGCTTTTGGGCTTTGAAGCCTCTGAGCAGCGCGCTGTTGACGACGCCATGATTGCGCTCGACGGAACTGACAACAAAGCCAAGCTGGGCGCGAACGCTATCTTGGGCGTCTCTTTGGCTGTCGCTAAGGCGGCCGCCGAATCACAGGGCGCGGAGCTTTATAAATATGTCGGCGGTGTAAACGCCCGCACGCTTCCCGTCCCGATGATGAACATCATCAATGGCGGCGAGCACGCAGATAACCCGATTGACGTTCAAGAATTTATGGTCATGCCGGTCGGCGCCAAAACATTCTCTGAAGCCCTGCAAATGGGCGCGGAAATTTTCCACGCGCTGAAAGCCAAACTCAAGGCTGACGGCCACAACACCAATGTGGGCGACGAAGGCGGCTTTGCTCCGGCGCTGGCCTCGTCCGTAGCGGCGCTGGAATACATCATGGCAGCGATTGAGGCGGCCGGATACAAAGCCGGCAAGGACATCTTCCTGGCCATGGATGTGGCGTCATCAGAATTTTACAAGGACGGCAAATATAATCTGAAAGGCGAGGGCAAGGTTCTGACGTCAGCAGAATTTGTTGCTTACTTGAAAGATTTGTCCGAGCGTTTCCCGATTATCTCTATCGAAGACGGCATGGACGAAGACGATTGGGACGGCTGGAAAATGCTGACCGAGGCTATCGGTGACAAAGTTCAGCTCGTCGGTGACGATTTGTTCGTGACTAATCCAAAGCGCCTGAAAACCGGTATTGAGAAGGGCAGCGCAAACTCCATTCTTGTTAAGGTCAACCAAATCGGCACGCTCTCTGAGACCCTCGACGCCGTTGATATGGCGCACCGTGCGGGCTTTACCGCCGTTATGTCTCACCGCTCGGGCGAGACAGCCGATACAACGATTGCTGATTTGGCCGTGGCGACAAATTGCGGCCAGATTAAAACCGGCTCGCTGGCGCGATCCGACCGTCTTGCAAAATATAACCAACTGCTTCGCATTGAAGAAGAGCTGGGCAGCCAAGCGATTTACCACGGCCGTAACGTCCTTCGTAAATAGCCGGGCGGGCAGGGGTGTTAAGCCTCTGCTAACCATGACGGCATAAGCTGAAAGGATGATTCTTTCGGCGCTGAAATATATAAAGTCTCACAGCCTGCTCATGGTTGTGGGGCTTTTTTATGTCTATTTGTTGTTTCACAGCGTTTCAGGCAGCCGGGGCATGTTCAAACTGGCGCAATATGACTCTGATATTAACCGCCTGCAGGCCAAAATTGCTGCCGTGCAGGGGCAAAGACTCACCCTGGAGCGCAGGGCCGACCAATTACGCTCTGTCCGTCTGTCTCGCGACTCATTGGATGAGCGCGCGCGCCATATCGCAAGTGTTTCACATGCGAAGGATATCGTCATTATTCTTGACGAATGACCTAAAATTATAGTCTAAAGCGGTCATTCATGCTTCGGCGTGATTTTTAATTCACACATGAAATATGTGCCGCACCTTGATCAGTTCAGGAAATGACTATGGCGACCAAAAAAGCTTCGGCGAAGAAACAACTCAAGACAAGTAAATCGGAGCTGCTCCAGCTTTATCGCGATATGCTTCTTATTCGCCGGTTTGAGGAAAAAGCCGGACAGCTTTACGGCATGGGTCTGATTGCCGGTTTCTGTCACCTTTACATCGGGCAGGAAGCCGTTGTGGTCGGTATGCGCGCCGCTATGAAAGACGGCGACCAAATGATTACGGGCTACCGCGATCACGGCCATATGCTGGCTTGCGGTATGGAAGCGCGCGGCGTGATGGCAGAGCTTACCGGACGTGAGGGCGGTTATTCCCGCGGCAAGGGCGGCTCTATGCACATGTTCTCAACGGATAAGAAGTTTTACGGCGGTCACGGCATTGTCGGCGCGCAGGTTCCGCTTGGCGCCGGTCTGGGCTTTGCCAATAAATATTTGGAGAACGGCGCGGTCAGCACGGCCTATTTCGGCGACGGCGCGGCTAACCAAGGCCAAGTCTATGAGACGTTCAATATGGCAGAGCTTTGGGATTTGCCGGTCGTCTTTGTGATCGAAAACAATCAATACGCCATGGGCACTTCCGTCGCGCGCGCATCCGCGCAGACAGAGCTTTACAAGCGCGGCATCAGTTTTGGCATTGAAGGCCACCAAATTGACGGCATGGACGTGCTGGCCGTTAAAGAAGCCGGCGCTACGGCGCTGAAGCATGCGCGCGACGGGAACGGCCCGATGATTCTGGAAATGAAGACGTACCGTTATCGCGGCCATTCCATGTCTGACCCGGCGAAATATCGCACGCGCGACGAAGTTAATGAGGTTCGCCATGACCGCGACCCGCTGGACGCCGTCAAAGCGCGTCTGGAGAAAGAAGGCTGGGCCGATACGGACAGCCTGAAAGCCATGGATAAAGAGATTAAAGCGATTGTCGCTGATTCGGCCGAGTTTGCACAAACCTCGCCGGAGCCGGATCCATCAGAGCTCTGGACCGATGTTCTGCTGCCTGTAGAGGCGTAAGCATGACGATTGCGACCTATCTTTTATACAGCGTGCTTCTGTATATTGCGTGGATAGCGGTTCAGGCCGTCCTATCCGTAACGCAATACGGAATCGGGCCTCTGGTCGGTGCGCGCGATGATATGGCAGAGCCATTGCCCCAAGTGGGCCGTATGCGCCGCGCCAATCAAAACATGCTCGAAGCTCTGGGTATGTTTGCTCCTGTGGCGTTGCTCGCTATTCATTTGGACGCCACGTCGGCCACGCTCGGCGCGGCATTGTTTTTCTGGGCGCGGGTCGCTTTCGCGCCGCTCTATCTTTTGGGCGTGCCTTGGCTACGCACCCTTGTCTGGCTTGCCGGCGTTGTCGGCATTCTCATGATGATCTTTAAACTTTTGCCTCTGATTTAGGACGAAATATGTCAATTGATATTCAAATGCCGGCGCTGTCGCCGACGATGGAAGAGGGCACGCTCTCTAAATGGTTGGTCAAAGTCGGCGATACGATTTCCTCCGGCGATATTCTGGCTGAGATTGAGACTGACAAAGCCACGATGGAAGTCGAATCCATCGATGAGGGCGTTGTCGGTAAAATCCTGATCGAAGAAGGCGCGCAAAACGTCAAAGTCGGTGAGGTTATCCTGCAATTGCTAGAAGACGGCGAAACAGAGGCCGATTTAGGCACGCCGGCGGCGTCAAGCGCTCCGGAAGCGTCGTCACAAAGTGAAGACGGCAGCGACAACCCGGGCACGACCGGCATTCGTCATCCTGAAAATGATGACGCGGATACCGATAAAACATCGGGAATGCCGCAAGTCAAAGTCGCCAATGATCCTGACATTCCGACCAATATCAAAATGGTCGAAACCACTGTCCGTGACGCTTTACGTGATGCTATGGCTGAAGAAATGCGCCGCGATGAAAAAGTCTTCGTCATGGGCGAAGAAGTCGCGCAATACCAAGGCGCGTATAAAGTTACCCGCGAATTGCTCCAGGAATTTGGCGACAAGCGCGTGGTCGACACGCCCATCACAGAGCACGGCTTTGCCGGTATCGGCGTCGGCGCGGCGATGGGCGGCCTGCGCCCGATTGTAGAATTCATGACATGGAATTTCGCCATGCAAGCTATTGATCATATTATCAATTCTGCGGCGAAAACCCTCTACATGTCCGGCGGTCAAATGCGCTGTCCGATCGTATTTCGTGGCCCTAATGGTGCCGCTTCGCGGGTTGGCGCGCAGCACAGCCATGACTATTCCAGCTGGTACGCCAATGTGCCGGGCCTGAAAGTGGTTGCGCCTTACGATTCTGCCGATGCCAAAGGCCTGCTGAAAGCGGCTATTCGCGACCCGAATCCGGTGGTCTTCCTTGAACACGAGCTGATGTACGGCAATACGTTCGACGTGCCGGATATGGATGATTTCCTGATTCCAATCGGCAAAGCCAAAGTGCGCCGCGAAGGCGCTGACGTGACCATCGTCGCCCATTCGCGCATGGTCGGCTTCTCGCTCGAAGCAGCAGAACGTCTCGCGCAAGACGGCATTGACGCGGAAGTCATCGACCTGCGGACTATCCGTCCGCTCGATACGGAAACCGTGCTGAAATCCGTACGCAAAACCAACCGCATTGTCTGCGCCGAAGAAGGCTGGGGCCAGAGCGGAATCGGTGCGGAAATCTCTGCCGTGGTCACAAGCCAAGCCTTCGATTACCTCGACGCCCCGCCGGCTCGCGTCCATCAAAAAGATGTCCCGCTGCCATATGCTGCCAATTTGGAGGCTCTGTCATTACCCAATGCCGATGATGTGTATGAGGCGGCTAAGAAGGTTTGTTATAAATAGGAATGCCGGCGTGGATCCCCGCCTTCGCGGGGATGAGCGGAAGTAAAAAAGAAAACGGACGAAAATTATGCCCATTGAAATCCTAATGCCTGCACTCTCTCCGACGATGGAAGAGGGGAATTTGACCAAGTGGCTCGTCAAAGAGGGGGACACTGTGTCCTCCGGTGATTTGCTGGCCGAGATTGAAACCGACAAGGCGACCATGGAAGTGGAAGCGGTTGAAGAAGGCGTTCTGGCCAAAATCCTCGTTGCCGAGGGAACCGCCGAGGTGAAGGTGAACACGCCGATTGCTGTCCTGCTCGAAGATGATGAAGATGCGTCTGTGATGGACGGGTATGTAGCCGGCGGCGGGTCTGCGCCTAAGGCGTCAGATGCCCCCTCCGCCCCGCAAGGGGGCACCTCCCCCACAAGCGGGGGAGGCCAAGAGTCCGATAATTCCGGGCCTCCACCGTCTTCGGGGGAGGTGGGCGCGAAGCACTCGGAGGGGGCTGACCCAAGCTCCCGCATCAAAGCCTCACCGCTCGCCAAGCGCCTTGCCAAAGACGCCGGCATTGATCTCGCATCCGTTAAAGGCACCGGCCCGAACGGGCGTATCTTGAAAGCCGATATTGAGAGCTTTGACGCGAGCAAGGCCGCACCGAAAGCGGCAGCCAAATCCGAAGCACCCGCGGCTAAAGCCGACCCGAACGCCGGCACAGATGTCGGTCCGTCACGCGGTGACGGCGCGAGCTATCTTGAAAAGCTTGGCGTTACGCCCGGCTCTTACGACCTTGTCCCGCTTGACGGCATGCGCCGCGTAATTGCCAAGCGTTTGGTGTCATCCAACCAAGACGTGCCGGACTTCCCGCTGGTGATTGATTGCGAAATTGACGAGCTGCTGGCTATGCGTAAGCAGTTGAACGCCCAAGCGCCGGAAGGCGTGAAAGTGTCCGTCAATGACATGCTCATCCGCGCGTCGGCTCTGGCGTTAAAGCATTTCCCGGACGCCAATGCGAGCTACACGCCGGATGGCATTGCCTATCACAAACACGCCGATGTCGCTGTGGCCGTGGCCATTGACGGCGGCTTGATTACGCCGATTGTGCGCGAAGCAGAAAACAAAGGCCTGTCTACCATTTCAACAGAGATGAAAGACCTCGCCGGCCGCGCCCGTGAGAAAAAGCTGAAACCTCAAGAATACCAAGGCGGTACGTTCAGCATTTCCAATTTGGGCATGTTCGGGATTAAAGAGTTTGGCTCCATCATCAATGAACCGCACGGCATGATTTTGTCTGTCGGCGCCGGCGCGCCGCGTCCGGTCGTTAAAGACGGCGCTTTGGCTGTGGCGACGGTTATGACGGTCACGCTGACTTGTGATCACCGCGTTGTCGACGGGGCAATCGGCGCGCAATGGCTGCAAGTGTTTAAACGCTTTGTCGAGCAACCGATTACGATGATGCTGTAGCGCTGCCGCGCGGGGTTGCTTTAAGCCTCTCTGCGCCGTTTAAAATTTTAGGGCGGTTCGCGTGTGACGCGAGTCGCCCTTTTTGCTGCGCGTCTCTGCCGTGAAGGCTTGCGGCGGGCAGGGCGCAGCTTATAGTTAAGGCCTGTTAACCCAAGAGGCTCGCTATGTTCGGCAAAGCAATTATCGCAACGATTTTAGGCGCAGGCGTCACCGGCGGGGCGGTCTATCTGGCCGCCAATCCGCAGCTGCTTGATACGGATTCGGCCAATAATCCGCAGGCAGTGCAGGCCCCTGAAACGCAAGAGCAAGCCGCGGTCGAAGCCCCGTTGCACCAAGACCATGAAGGCCATAGCGATGATCACGACCATGACGATGATCGCGACCATGATCCGGACCGCGATAATGCGCTAGACATGCCTGACGGTAAACCGATAGAGGTTGTCCTGATTGACCCTGTTGAGACATCCGAAGAAGCGCCGGTTTTGCCCGAAGCCAAGCAGTTAACAACGCGCACCGTTATTGAGCCCGAAAACGACGACGACGCTGCGCCCGTTGAGCAAGCCCGCGTTGAAGCCGAGCCCGAAGCTGAACGCGCCGACTTGCCCGCAAAAGACGAAGAGGCCGTGCAGGCGCGCCGCATGGCCAATGCAGACTTTTCCCGTATTATAACACAGGCCGAGCGCATGGCCTCCGTCGATCTTCGCGATCAGGCCTATTTATCAGCGGTAGAATTCGCTCTGTCTTATGAGAACTTCACCGGCGCGGATGAAGCGATGCAAAGCCTTAGCCAGCCGCAACTGCGCGATACGGCAAGGTCTAAAATCGCTGTCAAATATGCTAAGTCCGGTAAGACTGACGCCGCGTTTCGTATTATCGATCGAGTCGAAATCGACGATCTTCGCGATTTCATGCGCTTGCAGGTGATAGAGGCCGTTGCGCGGAAAGATTAGGGCATTTTTGCAAGGCAAATATACGCAATATCCGCCTAAATCGTCTGTCTAAAGACTAAAAATTACGCTATACGTTTTGCAGATTCATCATCAGCAAAAGAGCTTCGCTATGGCAGACACTTCATTTGACGTAATCGTAATCGGATCCGGCCCCGGAGGCTATGTGACCGCGATCCGCGCAAGCCAGCTTGGCTTTAAAACCGCGATTGTTGAAAAAGAAGATTTGGGCGGTGTTTGCCTGAATTGGGGTTGCATCCCGACCAAAGCTTTGCTGCGCTCTGCCGAAGTTTACCACAATATGCAGCACGCAAAGAATTACGGACTGACCGCAGAGGCCGGTTATGATTTACCCGCTATTGTGAAGCGCTCGCGTAATATCGCAGGCCAGCTCTCAGGCGGCATTAAATTCCTGATGAAGAAAAATAAAATTACGGTCATTCCCGGATTTGCCCGCCTTGAGAAAGGCACGGACGCGCCGAAAGTCCTTGTGAAATCGTCTAAAGGTGAAGAGGGTTATACGGCCAAACATGTCATTTTAGCCTCCGGTGCACGGGCGCGCACAGTGCCGCAAATCGGTTTGGTGCCGGACGGGAAGTTTATATGGACAGCTCGCGAAGCCATGACGCCCGACACAATGCCGAAGAAGCTGCTGGTTATCGGCTCCGGCGCTATCGGTATGGAATTTGCCAGCTTTTTCAATGCCTTCGGGTCTGATGTTACGGTTGTTGAAATGGTTGACCGTATCTTGCCCGCCGAAGACGCAGAGATTTCCGGCATGGCGCAAAAGGCGTTTGAAAAACGCGGCGTTAAATTCAAGCTCGGTGCGCAGGTGAAATCTGTTGAAACCGGCAATGACGTGAAAGCCACGATTTCTGTGGGCGGCAAGGATGAAGTTCACAATTTTGACCGCGTGGTTCTGGCGATCGGCATTGTCGGCAATACGGAAAATATGGGGCTAGAAGACCTTGGCGTGAAAATCGACCGCAGCCATATCACTGTGGACGAGTACAGCTTTACCGGCGTTAAGGGGCTCTATGCGATCGGTGATGTGACCATGCCGCCTTGGCTGGCGCATAAGGCGTCCCATGAAGGCATTATCTGTATTGAGAAGATCGCCGGCATGCACCCGCATCCGCTCGATGCCAATTCAATTCCGGGCTGTACCTATTGCCATCCGCAAATCGCCTCAGTCGGCCATACAGAGCAGCAGGCGAAAGATGCAGGATATGACATTAAAGTCGGCCGTTTCCCATTCATCGGCAACGGAAAAGCGATTGCGCTCGGTGAGCCGGAAGGCCTGATTAAGACAATTTTTGATGCTAAGACGGGCGAACTTCTGGGCGCGCATATGATTGGCGCAGAGGTGACAGAGCTTATCCAAGGCTATGTTATCGGGCGACAGCTTGAAACAACAGAAGAAGACCTGATGCATACGGTCTTCCCGCATCCGACTTTGTCAGAAATGATGCATGAATCTGTGCTGGATGCCTATGACCGCATGGTCCACATGTAAGCGCTAAGCGGTTTCGATTGCCTTCGGGCGTCTAAATCTGAATATCTCAGCAAGCCGGCCTTTGGATTTAAGGGCCGGTTTTTCAATGATATGCCAAGACAGCCACGCCAAAACAGAGGAGATAATCGCAGCCGTAATGGCCAATGCAACCGTGTTGAATGTCGGGCTGATTAAAATCAGGCACTGCAAGACGGCCCAGTGATAGATGTAGACCCCGTAAGACACGTCATCGAGCTTTTGAAGCCAAGTCCATTTCGGGGCTTTCACATAGGCCAGCCAAAACACTAATGAGGCAACGCCCAGATTAAACAGCACTTCCATTTCCGGCGTCTTATGCAGCAAAGCAGCGAGCCCAAAGAACAGAGCCGGTGCCCAAAGACGAAAGCGCAAAGTCTCACGAAACGCGAATATAGCTGCGCCCAAACCGTAGGCCAGACCAAACCGCAAGACAGCCTGCGCTGTGGCGGGCAGGGCGTCGTAGAGGCCGGTGCGGATGGCAATGGGATAAGCCAAGGCAAATATAACAAACTGCATGGCAATCAGGCTACGCGATCGCAGCAAACCCAGCGCAAAAGCGACGAACGTGCCGATATAGGCCAAGAACTCATAGCGTAGGGTCCAGAGTGCCGCGCCGCTGTCCTGCTCAGGATTCCCCTCAAACGTGCCCGGCAGGTACATTTCCGTTTGTATAAAACTCAGGACGCGGAAAGGCTGGGTCAGGGTCTGCGGGTCAGTCAAATAGTCAGACAGTGGCATCGACGTCACCGCGCTGCCCATCACAAATGTGGTGATCAGCACAAAAGCCAGCAGCGCCGGAAAAATGCGCAAGATGCGCGCTGCAGCAAATCCCGCCATATCGCCCCGATGCAACATGCTGCGTGTGACCAGAAATCCGGACACGATAAAAAACGCGTTCACAGCGGTGTAGCTGGGCGTGTAGTGGAAAAAGAGTTTCGCTTCGACACTGCTATCGCCGACTTTAACGACGGCGGCGTGACCGAAAACGACCATCAATGCCATGATAATGCGCAGAGGCGTAAAAAAGTTATCGTGACCTTCGCTGATTTTAACTGCGTGCATGGATCTGCCTTTGATTTTTAAATGTGATTGCCGCTACGGGACCGCAATCGAAATTGCGTACCGTTTGGAATAAGTTTTGAGATGATAATGGATAGGGCTGCGCTGAAGAGCAAGGCAGCAGGCAGGCTGATGGCAATAAGTCCGGACGGCGTGATGTCCGGCCAAGACAACAAAATCAGCTGCGCGATTGGCCAATGAAAAATGTAAAGTGCGATTGCAAGCCCTTGTTTTTTATGGGGACTTAAGCGCGCCGCCACCGACGTTCTCATTAATGCAAAGGCCGCAAGTACCCAGAAACCGGAGGCAAAAACCTCAATCAGAGGCGTCCAAGGCAGGAGGTAAAATTGGATAAGTGTGGCTGCCAACAGGACAGGGATAAGCAGGCGGCAGTTAAATATCTTCTTGCGATAGGCAAATAGGGCCATGCCCATGGCAAACATTGCGCCTAACCGCGCGGCGGGCTGTAAATTGTCAGGGCTTAGATATGAGCCCCATACTTGCAATGAATAAATTCCGATATAAACGCTCACTGCGGTGATTGCCAAAGCGAGAATATGTGTCCGGCTTTCCAAAAGGCGGAGTTTTGAGGCAATTGTGATTCCGACATAGGCGACTATGCCCCATCGGAATGTCCAGATTGCACCCTGAATCACGCATTGATAATTGGCTTCATCAAGCAGACCGGGCAGTTTGCGGCCGGGGTCGATGCAGGTCAGAACGTCCATAGCGTAAAGGCCTAAATGCCTGAAAAGGTCGTCGGCGCTTAATGCAGGCTTTCCCAAAAGCGGATAGACCAGCAAAACAACCAAGAGTGCATAGGCGGCCAAATAGGGGAATATGCGCAGTACACGTGACAACGGCACAAGAGTACCCGGTTCGCGCGCCAGGCTGCGCATGGCCATGAAGCCCGCCAAAATAAACAGAACATTCACGCCAAGCCAGCTGGGATCATATCCGAAATGATGCAAAAATTCGCGGTTTCCCGGTCCTTGAGGCAGTGTGGACGTGTGTCCCAAAGCAATCAAGGCTACTATCAGTACTTGGACAAAGCCATATCCGCGCAGCCACGGCTCTGCCGGTGCGCGGTTTTGCATGTCAGTTATGTGCGTCTTACCCGTCGACATTATCAAATCATCCCTATAAACAGAGCGCAGTTTTTGACCGCGGTCCTGATTGTTGCACCCGGCTCACCAAAGGCAAAACCGCATGACTGTACTCTTTGACAAGGCAAGCACGCCCAATTCGGATATGCAAAAACCTCGCCACCCGGAGAAACAAAATCGTCCGGACAGCCCTATCTTACGAAAACCAAGTTGGATAAGGGTTAAAGCGCCGACAAGTTCTGCATTTTCTTTGACGCGCGATATTGTGAAGAAAAAAGGCCTTGTCACAGTCTGTGAGGAGGCGGCTTGTCCGAATATCGGTGAGTGTTGGGAAAAATCCCATGCGACCTTCATGATTTTGGGCGACACCTGCACACGGGCCTGTGCTTTTTGCAATGTCAAAACAGGATTACCGGGCGCAGTCGACCTTGATGAGCCTGCCAAGATTGCCCAAGCCGTGGTCGAAATGGGTCTGCAACATGTTGTGATAACATCCGTTGACAGAGACGATTTAGCGGATGGCGGCGCTGATCACTTTGTGAATGTTATCAATGCGATACGCCAATCTTCTCCGAAAACAACGATTGAAATTCTGACTCCGGATTTTCTGCGTAAAGACGGCGCAGCGGAAGCGGTTATTGACGCAAAGGCTGATGTCTTTAATCACAACCTTGAAACGGTCCCGCGTCTGTATCTGAAAATTCGCCCCGGCGCGCGGTACTACCATTCTCTGCGCCTCTTAGAGCGTGTGAAAGACCGTGATTCGCAACAATTTACCAAGTCCGGACTGATGGTCGGGCTTGGTGAAACGAAAGAAGAAGTCATGCAGGTCATGGACGATATGCGCTCGGCCGGCATTGATTTTCTGACAATCGGTCAATATTTGCAGCCAACCCGTAAACATGCGCCGATTGATCGGTTCGTAACCCCGGATGAATTTAAGGCCTATGAGACGATTGCCCGTGCCAAAGGCTTTTTGATGGTGTCGGCCACTCCGCTGACACGCTCGAGCTATCACGCCGACAGCGATTTTGCTAAGCTGCGCGCTGCGCGGGCGGCATTGTAATGCCAAGCGCGCGCCTGACAGAGCATTTGCCGCATGCGCCGTCCGATATGATGGATTTGGTCACAAGCGTTGAAAAATACCCGGAATTTTTAAACTTCGTTTCCGGCATGCGCATTGTCGGCGGGCGGGATTTCACCGCGACCGGCGAGCGGTTCGAGGCTGAAATGCAGGTCCGTTATAAAATGATCAGCGAGACGGTGCGCTGTCTTGTTGAAATTAACAATGATGCCGGCACTGTGAAAGTGGCAAAAGCTGACCGCTCCGGCCCAATCAAAACTTTGCTCAATGACTGGACATTTTACGCCATGCCCGACGGGACAACTCTGGTCGATTTGACTGTAGATGTGACTCTGAAAGCTTTCCCGCTGAACATGCTGGTTAAGCAAAAATTCGGCGAAGCGAGCGATCAGATTTTATCGGCGTTTAAGCGCCGCGCCGAAGGGCAGTATAAAAAGCTCGGTGACAGCGGCCTGGACGTGCGCAAAGAAGCCAAAGCGCTCGGCGTTAAGGGTTTTGCCTAATCTTCATCCAGAACGGCGCTGAGCCATTCGAGGGCATATAACACCGTCAGCTTGCGCACTTTATCGCGGCCTTTATTGCCAAAGCTTTGCATAATCGTCTGCGTCGGCTTTCCCTTACTGGCGAGCGCAAGCCAGACGGTCCCAACCGGTTTCGTATCGCTGCCGCCGCCCGGGCCGGCGACGCCCGTTACGGCGATGCAAATATCCGTATAAAGCGCCTTATTACCGCCGTCAGCCATGGCGCGCGCAACAGGCTCGCTGACGGCGCCGCCCGGATCAAAAGCTGATTTTGGCACGCTAAGCAGCCGCATTTTTGCGGCGTTGGAATAAGTCACCAAGCCGCCGACAAATACGGCAGACGACCCGGCCGGATCGGTCAGCGACTTACTGATCCACCCGCCGCTGCAGCTTTCCGCTGTGCCTATGGTCAGGCCTTTAAGCCGCGCTTTGTCCAGAACCTCAGCAGCCAGTTTTGTGCGGGCGCTCATCGCGGACGCCTGACGGTGGCGACGGCTTGGGCGGCAATGCCTTCACCGCGGCCCGTAAACCCAAGTTTTTCTGTCGTGGTGGCTTTCACGCTGACGCAATCAAGCGTGAGGGAGAGAATGTCCGCGATACGGGCGCGCATGGCCTCGCGGTGCGGTTTAACCTTCGGCGCTTCGCAGATGATTGTGACATCGACATGCTCGATATTTCCGCCGGCGTCTGAGACAAACCGGCCGGCTTCGCGCAGAAAAATATCGGATGCAGCGCCTTTCCAGCGGTCATCCGTCGGCGGAAAATGGTCCCCGATATCGCCGGCCGCCATAGCGCCGAATATGGCGTCCGTAATGGCGTGGAGGCCGACATCGGCATCGCTGTGGCCGAGCAAGGTTTTATCGGCGTCAATTTTGACACCGCACATATACATATGATCGCCGTCGACCAAGCGATGCACGTCATAGCCGCTGCCGGTGCAGGTTTTGTAATCGGTCATCTTTGCGCGCGCCTTTTCTAAATCATCAGGGTGAGTAATCTTAAAGTTATCCGGATCGCCGGCTGTTTGTATGGCCGTCATCCCTGCATTGACTGCGACGGTGATGTCGTCTGAAAACGTTACGCCTGAGGGCAGGGCGTCATAGGCGGATAAAATCTTGTCATAGTGAAACCCTTGGGGCGTTTGAACGGCCATAAGGGCATCACGGTCCGTGTCGTCACCGATACCGGATGCGGTGATATTTTTAATGGCGTCCACTAAAGGCAGAGCGGGAGCTGCGGCGGGAGATGATTCAAGACCGGTCAGGACGCCGTCAATAACGGCCGCACTGACCATAGGCCGCGCCGCGTCGTGAATTAATACGTAGTCTGTAACCTTCTCACGCAAAGCTTTCAGTCCGCAATAGACCGACGCCGTGCGGCTTTCTCCGCCCGATACGACAATGGCATCGGGCAGCCATTCGTGGATGCGGGCGTGATAATCGGGATGCGCCACAATGACGACAGAATCAAAGTCTGAAAACTTGGCGGCTGTCCGTTGCAAAATCGTCTGTCCGGCCAGGTCTTGATATTGTTTTGGCAGCTCAAACCCTGCGCGCAAGCCTTGTCCTGCTGCAACAATCACCACGGATGTCGATTTATTGTGCGTTTTCACAAAAATAGCGCTTTCTACAGTGATGAAATATTGTGCAAATAATGGGCAAGCTATAAGACCCGAATGCAATTAAGGATTAAACACCCCGTATGAAGAGCGCAATTACAATCGGCAAACATGCCATTCCGTCACGGGTTTGGGTTGCGCCTATGTCCGGGGTGACGGACCTGCCGTTTCGGCGGCTTTTGCACCGATTGGGAGCGGGCTTAGTCGTGTCTGAAATGATTGCGAGTGAGAATCTGGCAAGCGGCAATATCGAATCTATGCAGCGCGCAGCGGGCAGCGGTGAGATTACGCCGCTCGTCGTTCAACTGGCGGGACGCGAAACGAAATGGATGGCCAGGGGCGCACAAATGGCGGTTCAGGCCGGGGCAGATATTGTCGATATCAATATGGGCTGCCCGGCGCGCAAAGTAACCAAAGGATTGTCCGGCTCTGCTTTGATGAAAACGCCGGATCACGCACTTGATTTAATTCAGGCAACCGTCGAGGCCGTTGATGTGCCTGTTACCTTAAAAATGCGGCTGGGTTGGGATGACAACATGCTTAACGCGCCTGAAATCGCGCAGCGCGCGCAAGCTGCGGGCATAAAGGCAATCGTCGTTCACGGCAGAACGCGCTGTCAATTTTACAAAGGCGCCGCCGATTGGGCCGCTGTCAAAGCAACGAAAGCGGCTGTCGATATTCCGGTCGTCGTGAACGGTGATATTCACACGCCCGGTGATGCTTCGGCAGCGCTTGAGCAATCCGGTTGTGACGGCGTTATGGTCGGCCGGGGGCTTGTCGGGCGGCCTTGGAACATCGCGCAAATTCAGGCGGCAGCAGACGGCACGCCAATGAGCGAAACACCGTCTCTCGATGAGCAACTGGATATCATTCTCTCGCATTATGATGACATCATCGCGTTTTATCCTGACGGGCAGGGCTACCGCATGGCGCGTAAACATTTGGCCGGCTATATCGAACATGCCCCGCTGCACTTATCGCCGATAGAGGCCGGCCGCACGCGCAGCAATATTTGCACGCTCAGTGATCCGTCGCAGGTTCGCCTTGCCTTGAAATCGCTCTATACAGAGTGCGCGAAGAGGGCTGCGTAATGGCAATGTCTGACAACTTAAACCCGGGTCTTCTGGTCGATGATATGCCGTTCGTGCTGTTGGTCGTGCGGCAACCGGATTTCAGCGTTATCTGGGTCAACACTCATGCTGAAAACCTGTTTGGCCGCTCGCGCAAATCACTTGCCGGCAATAATTTAGAATTTTTGACGCCAAACCTTGATGAAACGCACGGCTATTTAACCCGAGTGAAAGATCGCGGTGCCGTCAACATTCACAGCCTTCGCGTCGTAGCGTCAGATGACAGCAGCGCGCTCTATACGGCGTCGGCATTTTCACACGGCGACGATATTGCGCTGATGTTGATTCCTGAGGGACGCCAAACCCGCAAGGCGGAACAAGGCGGCAGCAATGCCGTCAGCGCTCTGGGCCGTATGTTGGCGCATGAACTTAAGAACCCGCTCGCGGGGATTAAGGGCGCTGCCCAGCTTTTGAAAACAGCGGATTCCGACCCGGAAGATGTAGAGCTTATCAATCTGATTGCCACAGAAACGGACCGCATACGCCGTTTGGCCGACCGGATGGAAAGCTTCGCCGAGTTTGATGACTTGAATAAGGGCGCCGTCAATATTCACAGCGTATTACGCCAAGCGCGTCTTCTGGCGCAAAGCAGTAATTCCGGTCATGTTACGTTTTCCGAAGAATACGACCCTTCGCTGCCGGAAGTTGACGGTGACACAGATGCGCTGATGCAGGTTGCGATTAATCTGATCGGGAACGCAACAGAGGCTATTACAAATTCGGGCACAGGGCAGTCCATTCGTCTTGAAACGGCTTACAGGCCCGGCATGCGGAGCCAAACCGACGATACCGATCGCGCTCTGCCAATAGAAATTCGGATTGTCGATGACGGGCCGGGCATTTCAGAAAGCCTGCGCGATCAGATTTTTATGCCTTTTGTTACGGATAAGCCCGCGGGGCGCGGTTTGGGTTTGACATTGGTTTCGCGCATAATTGCTGCGCACGGGGGCGTTATAAATGTCGCCTCGCGCCCGGGCCGCACTGTATTCTCTCTTTCTCTTCCCGCCGCTTCTAATCAGGAACCCCAGTCATGAGCGCTCAAATCCTACTTGCCGACGACGACGATGCCATTCGCCTTGTCCTGTCCAAAACTCTGACCCGTGCGGGCTACCAGGTCAGAGCCACAGACAACCCTGAAACGCTTGTAAAATGGGCAGAGCAGGGCGAAGGCGACATCATCCTGTCGGACGTTTTAATGCACGGAAAAGAGGTCTTTAACAGCCTGCCGGCTATCCGCGCCGCGCGTCCAAATATTCCGATTATTATTATCAGCGCTAACAATACAGTGACGACGGCCCTGAAAACCGGGCAACATAATGTGTTTGAATATGTGCCTAAACCGTTTGATCTGGATGATATTACCGGCGCCGTGTCGCGCGCCGCCGGCAGCCTGACAGCTTCAAAGCAGCGTTCCGCTAAATCGAAAGCGGACGGCTCTCCGATGATTGGCCGCAGCGCGGCTATGCAGCCGGTCTACAGAGCGGTTGCACGATTTGCCTCCGGCAACTTGCCCGTCCTTATTCGCGGTGATGTCGGAACCGGAAAAGATTTGGTGGCGCGCCTCATCCATGACGGCGGAACACGCAAAGACAGGCCGTTTATCCGTGAGTCTAATTTTGATAACTTGTCGCTCATTTTGCAAAAAGTGAACGGCGGCGATCTTTATATAGACGAAGCGTCTAATTTAAGCCCGGCGCAGCAGGAGGGTCTGCTTCAGCTCATGATTGAGATTGAAAATATCCCGTCGGCGCAAAGGCCGCGGGTTATTTCAGCGACCCGCAAAGATTTACGTCGTCTGGCGCAAAACGAGCAGTTCAGGGATGATCTGCTGTTTCGTTTAAATGTTGCTGAAATTCAAATTCCGCCTCTGTCAGAACGTGAACGCGATACATATGAACTTGCGGAAGTCTTTTTGTCGAATGCAGACACCTCACGGGAGCAAAATCGCCGATTTTCAAGCGATGCCCTGGACATGCTCCATAAGCATATTTGGCGCGGCAATGTCAGGGAGTTGGAAAACTTAGTGCGTCGTTTGGCCGTTTTGTATTCTGATGACATTATAACATCAGAAATGGTGGTCACAGAATTTTCCAAAGGCGTTGCCAAAGATGCTGTCCCTGAAGACGCTGAGAAGATGACTGTCTTATTGCGCGAGGCCGTACAGCGCTTACTTCACAGCGAAACGCAGGAATCAGGAGGCGAAAGCTTCCACCAGCAAGCTCTGAGTTGGATTGAAGTCCCGCTGATTGAAGAAGCGATTCGAATGACCGGCGGAAACCGTGCAAAGGCAGCAGAGCTTTTAGGTATACACCGCAATACTTTACGCACGAAACTTAAGGCCATTGACGGCGAATAAGCCTTGGCAGTGCAAAGCTTGGTTTTTATGCAACACCGGGATATAAAAGTCACATAGCGGCAAATGACCGGCTGCTTTGGGACGTTTAATGAACCAAACTGCATTTGACAGAGTGACCGAAACTTCTGCCGCCCCACAAGCTGCGGTGGAAGCCGCACGCCGTTTCAGGCCTGTCACATTAGTTCAATCTGCGCTTTTCATCGTTTTGTTTTTGGTCGCGGTTGCTCTGGTCGGGATTGGTGGTCTTTTTGCCTTTTCACGCGATGATTCGCAGGCTTTGCGGGCGCTGCCGATCTTGTTTATCAATTTTGCGCTGATTTTCACGCTGGCGGGCTATTTGTGCTATCGCGTTTGGACGACTTTGTTTTCCGGAAAAACAGGCGATCCCGCTCCGCAGCTTTATCGCCGCTTCTTGGCTATATTCAGTCTCGCGGCTATTATGCCCGCCGTCGTTGTCGGTACGTTTTTCGGGGCCGTTATGGGCCGCGATATCAGCGATCTTCTGAATACCAATGTGCAGCAAGTCATGAGCGAGTCCCGTATCGTCTCTAACGCTTATCTGAAACGCGAACTAGATTTGTTTCAGCCTGACGTGCGCGCCTTAGCGGCTACGCTTAATCAATCCGCTGAGCAGTTTCAAAACCGCATCAGTTTTTCTGACTTTCTTATCAGCCAAGCAGTCTTCTGGGAATTCCCGGCCGTCTACGTTATCAATCAGCGCGGCGAAATTTTGGCCAAAGCGGAAAGTCCGTCGGCCCCGGCTTACCGCGCGCCGTCACCTGAAATCTGGGAAGTTGCGAGAGATGACAAAAACCCGCTGACGGTCGGCAATCGCAGCGAAATCGATTTTCTCAGCGCGCTGATTAATCTGGAAGCCTTTGATGACGCTTACCTCTACACGGGGCGCTATCTTGAGGAAGGTATTTTATCCTCTCTGGAAAATATGAACCGCTTAGAAGATACGGTTACGCGGGTGACAGGGGACCGCGGCGCGATCAACCGCATCTTTTTGATGACGTATTTACAGGCAGCTTTGCTGATTTTGATTGCGGCGATTTGGATTGGACTGATCTTGGCCGGCCGCATTGTTAAGCCGCTGGGACAGATGGTGATTGCGGCAGAAAAAGTGCGGTCGGGCGATTTAACGGCGCGTGTAAATGTTGCCGGCGTTTGGGACGAGATTTCTGATTTGGCCGGCGCGTTTAACCGAATGACCCGCCAACTGGGCACGCAGCGTGACGATTTAGTACGCGAACACGATGTATCAGAGCAGCGACGACGGTTCTCAGAGGCTGTGTTGTCGGGGGTGAGTGCGGGCGTGATTGGCTTATCTCCAAAGGGGAAAATTACGCTGATGAATAAATCGGCGGAGACTTTACTGGGGCGGGAGTCAGAGACCTTATTGGGACGTTTGTTGTCGGAGGCGCTGCCCGCCTTCCAACCTGCCTTTAACGACGTGCGCGAATCCGTCACCGGCATTGTCGACGATCAAATTAATATCGAAACGCCGGGCGGCATGAGAAACTTTGATTTGCGCGTCTCCGGCTATCGGGGCGACCGCTCAGATACCGGCTGGGTTATGACATTTGATGATATGACCAGACTTGTTGCGGCGCAGCGTCATTCTGCCTGGCGCGAAGTGGCGCGGCGAATTGCTCATGAAATTAAAAACCCGCTGACGCCGATCCAGCTCTCTGCAGAGCGGTTAGAACGTAAATATGCCGGCGAGATAAAGTCTGACCCGAAAACCTTTAAAAGCCTGACCCAAACCATATCCAGACAAGTCGAGTCCCTCGGCGCGATGGTCGATGAATTTTCCGGCTTTGCGCGTATGCCTGCGCCGCAACTCGAAAATGTCAACGTCCATAACTTGCTGGAGGCAGCGATATTTGAGCAGCGCGTCGCTTTTCCTGAAATTCAGTTTTTCGTCACCGACAACGCGCCGCGCGATGCGGTAATGAATTGCGACGAACGACTCATGAGCCAAGCCCTTGTGAATCTCATTAAAAATGCAGGCGAATCCGTGACAGCGCGTATAGATGCCGGCGGTGATAATTTGCAGGACGGGCGTATTGATATTCTTTTAGAAGAGTCCGGCGGCCGCATTGAAATCAGCATTGTCGATAACGGTATCGGCTGGCCCATCACGGATAAAGACCGCTTATTTGAACCTTATGTCACGACCCGAGAGTCAGGAACCGGCCTCGGCCTCGCTATTGTTAAGCGCGTGATTGAGGATCATGGCGGTCAGCTGCATCTGCGCGACCGTATCGATCAAAAACCCGGGGCTTATGTCAGGCTCTCAATGCCCAAAGCCAAACCTCAACCTATTACGCCTGTCACCCTCCAAGAAACGGACATGTTATGAATTCAGAAATCCTGATTGTAGAAGACGAAGAAGATATTCGGTTCCTGATTGCGGGAATATTATCTGACGAAGGCTACGCTGTCCGTGAGGCGGGTGGCAGTGAGGCGGCAATAGAGAACTTTCGCGCCCGCAAGCCGACCTTGATCATCCTCGATGTCTGGCTGAAAGGCAGCGGGATGGACGGGATAGAGCTGTTGGATTATTTCAAAGCGGCCGACCCGGACATTCCGATCATCGTCATCAGTGGCCACGGCACCGTCGAGACCGCCGTGTCAGCGATACGCAAGGGCGCCTATGACTACATCGTCAAGCCATTTAAAAGTGAAAAGCTTATCGTTACCGCGCAACGGGCCGTTGAGTCTGCACGCCTTAAGCAAGAAAATGCGGACCTTAAGGGCCGCTCTGCCCAAGAAGACGTGATTGTCGGCGTCAGCCCGACGATTACCCATGTCAGCCAGAAAATCGACCGCATCGCACCGACCAATAGCCGCGTTTTGATTACGGGCCCGTCCGGGGCAGGCAAAGAGCTTTTTGCGCGCCTTATTCATCAAAAATCTTTACGCGCGAGCGGGCCGTTTAAGGCTGTTAATGCGGCCTCAATGGTTCCCGAACGCGTAGAAGAAGAGCTGTTTGGCGTTGAAGACGGCGACGGGAATATCACCAAGACGGGACTGTTGGAGAAAGCGCATTTTGGCACGCTCTATTTGGATGAAGTCGCCGACATGCCGCTGGAAACGCAAGGGAAACTGCTTCGTTTATTGGTTGAGCAACGCTTTGTTCGCGTGGGAGGCAATGATGACGTGCAAGTCGACGTGCGGTTGATTACGTCAACATCGCGGGATTTGGACACGCTGACGCGGGTCGGGAAGTTTCGTAATGATCTGTATCACAGACTGAATGTCATGCCGCTGGCCGCGCCGCCGCTGACAGAGCGCCGCGAAGATATCCCGGGACTTGTCGATTACTTCATTACGCGCCTCGCATCGTCTACGGGGCTTCCCGCGCGGCGGATCGGCGAAGACGCCATGGCCGCATTGCAGGCGCATGACTGGCCGGGCAATGTACGCCAGCTTCGTAACAATGTCGAAAGACTGCTGATTTTGGCAACAGGGGACCCCTCCACGCCGATTACGCTGCAAACTCTGCCGCCGGAAGTGTCCGTAGTGCGCACACAAGGCGCAAAAGACGGGTCGGAAAAAATAATTTCCATGCCGCTGCGCGATGCCCGCGAGCAATTTGAGCGTGAATATTTGCAGGCACAAATTGAGCGATTTGGCGGAAATATCTCGCGCACCGCTGCATTTGTCGGTATGGAACGGTCAGCGCTGCACCGCAAACTAAAGTCTTTGGGTGTGTCAGCGAGTGAAAAAGACTGATCAGAGGCCGTTGTCCTTGAATAGGTTTTAAAGGCAAAAGTTATGGACGTTATCATTTGCGGGGCAGGGCGAGTCGGTTACGGCATTGCCCAAAAGCTGTCTTCTGAAAATAATTCAGTGACCGTTGTCGATACCTCAGCATCCTTGGTTCAGTCGATTACAACTGATTTGGACGTTCGCGGCGTTGTCGGGCACGGATCCCATCCTGACGTTTTAAAACGGGCAGGGGTAGCGCGGGCCGATATGGTCATCGCTGTCACATATTCTGACGAAGTCAACATGGTTGCGTGCCAGGTTGCGCATTCGCTTTTTGATGTGCCGACAAAAATTGCCCGCGTTCGCGCGCAGAGCTATCTGCAGGATGAGTGGAATGATCTTTACAGCCGCGAGAACATGCCCATCGATATTATTATCTCGCCGGAAGTTGAAGTCGGGAAAGCGATTTTACGCCGGCTGAATACGCCCGGCGCCTTTAACGTTGTGCCCTTTGGCGGCGGTAAGGTCAGCCTTATCGGCGTGCGCATTGCCGAGGATTGCCCGATTATCCACACGCCCCTGCGACAAATCCCGGATTTATTTTCGGGCCTGCACGCCGCGGTCGTCGGTATTAAACGGGACGGGGAAATATTTGCGCCCGGTCAAGATGACCCGCTTGAGCCCGGAGACGCTGTCTATTTTGTAACGCGGACTGAGCATACCGACCGGCTTTTAAATATTATCGGCGGCCGGTCATCTAAAGCCCGTCATATCGTGATCGTCGGCGGCGGTAATGTCGGCTCTTACGTTGCCAGAGAGCTTGAGGGCCGCTCAGGCATACGGGTGCGGGTGATTGAAAAAGACAAAGACACGGCAGAGGCTGCGGCAGAGCATTTGAAAAAGACAGTGATTTTGCATGGTGACGCTATGGATGCCGCTATCCAAGAGGAAGCCGGTGTCGCGGAGGCCGAGTGTATTTTATGCCTCACCAACAGTGACAGCATTAATGTCCTCGCGGGCGTTATGGGCAAGAAAATCGGAGCAGAGCAGGCCTTCTCACTGCTTAACGAGCCCAGCTTTCATAATATGAAAGAAGAGCTCGGCATTGATATGGTCATTGACCCGCGGGCCAGCACAGTGTCTTCAATCCTGCGCCATATGCGCCGTGGGCGCATTATTGATTTGTACTCAATTGAAAATGGCAAGGCAGAAGTCATGGAAGGCGAGGTGCTGGATACGTCTCCAATGGCCGGCAAGACGATCCGCGATATGGATATATCGGGCGGTATTGCCATCGGCGCCGTGATTCGCGACGGGCAAGTTCTTGCCCCTGAAGACAGCCTTATCATTAAAGCCGGCGATCAGGTTGTGCTGTTGGCGGAACGCTCTGCCTTAAAAGATGTCGAAAAACTGTTCCGCGTCTCTATGGAATATTTCTAGGCGCTGACGGCAGTGGCGATTACCCGGATAATTCTGTGGATCGGATACACCTTCCTGTTTTGCGCAGCGTTGATGATTTTTGCCGCCTTAACGGGACTGGCATTCGGAGAACTCTCGCTTAGCGGTGCCTTTCTGTTTATCAGCCTGATTATTGCGCTTTTCGGCGGCATTTTAGCCTTCACCACGCGCTCCGCGCCCGTCAGGGAAAGCTCGCGAGATGCTATGGTATTCTTGCTGTTATTTTGGATATTAACGCCGTTTGTGCTGTGCCTGCCAATATGGGCGGCCGGGGTGACAACAGGACCCGCTCAGGCCTTTTTTGAAACTGTATCAGCGTTCACCACCACAGGCGCCAGTGCGTTAAATTCTGATGACCTGCCGGCAACAATTTTGCTGTGGCGAGCCATTTTACAATTTTGCGGCGGCGTCGTTTCGGCAACCTTTGCCGTGGTTATTTTAGCGGCTTTAAACCTGTCCGGCACAGGCGTTCACAGATCAAAGCTGTTCACTCTTAAAACAGGCGAAATGTTCAGTCGCTTATTATATATCGGACGCATTGTCGGCGGCGTCTATGCGACTTTGGCAAGTTTATGTTTTGCGCTTTTATTGATTAGCGGGCATGGGCTTCTAAATTCTGTATGCCTGTCTTTAAGCGCAATTTCCACCGGCGGGCTGACACCGCAAGACGGCACGTTGTCAACTTATGTCAATAAATTCGGCGTTTTAGCGCTTGCCGTGACGTGCGTTTTCGGTGCCGCTAATCTGGCTATTGTTTGGGATATGCTGCGCTTGAAAACTTGGGACAGCCTTTTGCGGCTGCTCCGTAACTTTGAGCACAGAGGCCTTTTCGTTTTTATTGCCATATTGATTGTCTTCGGATTTTTCTATGCGGGTTTGGGCAATATGTTTGCCGTTGTCATTGAGAGCATCTTTATGGTGACGACGGCCGGGTTTGATTACGCCGTCATTGGAATCGACATTGTTCCGCCATCTTTGCTTATCATGTGTGCTTTAGTCGGCGGCTGCGCGATTTCTACCGCCGGAGGGTTGAAAATGATTCGCCTGCTTTTGCTGATCTCCCATGCGTCAACCGATGTAGGGCGTTTGAGCCATCCGTCAAAAGTAAAGCAAGTGCATTTTCGCGGGGCGGTTTTGAAAGATCGCGCCTTTATGTCGGTTTGGATGTACTTCTTTGGCTATACGCTTGTCTTTGCTGCCGGCATTGTGGCTTTGGGCGCGGCAGGTATCAGTTATCCTGTCGCCGTGTCCGCCGGCGCGGCAGCGCTTTCGAATTTTGGCCCTTTGCTGGACGCAACTTTCCCGCTGTCGTCTTATTCGACCATGAACCCTCTGCAAATGTCTGTGTTATCTGTTTTGATGCTGCTTGGGCGGGTTGAAGTCTTAGCCGCTCTGGCCGCCTTTGCGCCGTCCTTATGGCGCAGTTGAGCGCCCGCGCATAAAGCCTGAGTATTTACATATAAATCGCACTTTTGAGCATTACGGTCTTGCCCACGGGCAAAGCTATGCCTACAAAACCCCATCTATTGTGGGGCGAAGCGGGAGTGTGGAAGACAATGTCATCTGATAAAAAACAAAATCTACAGGACACATTTTTAAATGCGGTTCGCAAATCCAAAACGCCTTTAACCATTTTCCTCGTTAATGGGGTGAAGCTTCAGGGCGTGGTGACGTGGTTTGACAGTTTTTGCGTTTTGTTGCGCCGCGACGGCCAAGTCCAACTGGTTTATAAGCATGCGATTTCGACCATTATGCCGGCCGGCCCTGTGGTCTTGTTTGATAAAGCGGAAGAAGAGCTTGATCTTGACTAACCCTGTTTGCCGCCTGTGATAAAAGTTGATCAGGCTCCGCCGCGTGCCATAATTATTCACCCTGTTACGGCCAAAGACAAATCAAGCTCTGCAGAGCATGATTTGGAAGAGGCTGTCGGTCTTGGCGAGGCTTTGGAAGTCACTGTCGAAGACAGCGCAGTCGTTCCTGTACGCGAAATTCGCGCCGGAGAGTTTTTTGGCAAAGGCAAACTCGCCGACATCAAAGCCATGGTCAAAGCCCGCGATTCTGACCTTGTCGTGATCAATACAAGCCTTGCCCCTATTCAGCAGCGAAACCTCGAAACAGCATGGGGCGCAAAGGTCATTGACCGCACGGGCATGATTCTGGAAATCTTCGCCCTGCGCGCCGCGACCAAAGAAGGTAAGCTGCAAGTGGAATTGGCGCGGCAATCTTATGAACGCTCCCGCCTTGTGCGTACTTGGACCCATTTGGAACGTCAGCGCGGCGGACAGGGCTTTCTGGCAGGTCCCGGCGAAACCCAAATCGAATCCGATCGCCGTATGCTCGATCAGCGCATTGCAAAAATTCGCGGCCAGATTGACCAGGTCCGCCGCACGCGCGAGCTTCAACGCACGAAACGACAGCGCGCGCCGGAAAAAGTCGTCGCGCTTGTCGGCTATACAAACACCGGGAAGTCCACGCTGTTTAATCGTCTGACCGAAGGCGGCGTTTTAGAAAAAGACATGCTGTTTGCCACGCTTGATACAACGCACCGAATATTGTCCCTGCCAAGCGGGCGCACGGCGGTCATGTCAGATACGGTAGGGTTTATTTCTGATTTGCCGACCCATCTGGTGACGGCGTTCCGCGCCACATTGGAAGAAGTCAAAGAGGCTGATCTGATTCTTCACGTCAGAGATATTTCTGATCCCGTCTCCGAACGGCGCAGGGATGACGTCATGGACATTCTCAAATCTTTGGAAGCGGGGCCTGAACATGGGCAGCCCGTCATTGAAGTCTGGAACAAGGCCGATAATTTATCCGCCGAAGACCTGACAGCTTTCAAAGAGCGGGCAGACGCAATGCGCGACACTGAACATGAAATTTCCGCCTATCTGACCTCTGCAGTGAAACGGCAGGGACTTGCGCCGCTTATGGAAGGCGTCGAGACAGCCCTTGGCGCGAGCGATGAAACACTGAACTTTATCATTCCTCCGCGCGATTACGCCGTGCGGGCATGGCTTCACGAACACGGAGACGTCGTGTCGGAAGAGACAGCTAATAACGGTGATGCAATGATTGAAGTGCGCCTGCCCAGCATTGAAGCCGGTATTATGCGAGCCCGTCATAAGGATTTATTGCAATAACGGGGGAAGACGATGCAAAAAGCAATATTGGGATTATGTGTATGTGTCGGGGCATTGGCAGGTTGCGCGACCACAGTAAATGACCAATCGGCTGCCGACCTTGGCAATACGACGACGGATCACTTCACGTCGGGACGATACAGTTCATCAGCATGGATCAGTGACAAATTTGACGGCGAGAAGTCGCGTCACTTCATCGGGGATGCGCTCAGATTTAGGGTAACGCAATCTCACCCCGAAGGCGGATTGGACGTCGGGCTGTCTTTGGATAAAGCCAATACAGACACTGTCGGAACAGCCATTCAGAATTTGCGGGTTTGCACATCTTATAAAACCGACCTTAATGGCTCCGGCCGTTGGTGGGCCGGACCGAAAATCAGCGTAAATTGGCAAGGCGACGAAGCGGCCAAGCAAAACGGCGATAATTGGTATGAAAACTATATTGTCGAAATCGCCAGCTCAACACCTGACGAACTGCACGACATTTATACCGGTGATTATTTTAAAGGCGAAGAATTGCCGCGCACGCAAATCGACGGCGCAGAATACCGTCACTACAAAATCCGCTTTCATTCATGGTGGCAATTCTGGTCCGTGCGTCAGGACTACCGCAGCGCAGGTACAGTCCCGATTGAGCCCATTGTTGATGTTTGGATAGCCAATGGCTTGCCGAAACAGCGCATATTTGACGGCGTAAAGGCCAATATTGAAACTTATGGCGAAATATCCGGGAGCGGAATATTGCGCTTTGAGTCGAGCCATAATCCTTCAAAGGTACTCAGCTGCGAATAGGGGATTACAATCCTGCGGCTTTAGCCTTCACCCATAACGCCTCGAGAGCTTCCAGACTTTGTTCTTTGGGGTCTTTGCCGGCGGATTTCAGCGCGTCTTCTATAAATTCGAACCGGCGTTGAAATTTGGCATTGCCGGCGCGCAGCGCGCCTTCCGCGTCTACGCCCATATGTCGGGCGACATTGACGACAGCAAACAGCAAGTCCCCGATTTCCTCGGCAATACGCTCCGGACTTTCGCCGGCGTCAGCCGCATCCGCGATTTCGCGGCATTCTTCAGCGACTTTGTCCAAAACCGGGCGGACATTCGGCCAATCAAACCCCACGCGCGCCGCACGCTTTTGCAGTTTTTGGGCCCGGAGCAATGCGGGCAGGCCAAGGGCAACTCCGTCCAATATTCCGGCGTTGCCGCGCTCTTTGGCCTTAACCGCCTCCCAGTTTTCCGTTTGAGCGTCCGCATCTGCAATGTTGTCATCACCAAAAACATGCGGATGACGGGACACCATTTTTGTCGTCAGCGTGTCGGCCACATCGGCAAATTCAAAACTGCCTTCGTCCTTGGCCATTTGCGCGTGAAAGACGACTTGCATTAA
This sequence comes from uncultured Robiginitomaculum sp., assembly GCA_938010385.1. Lineage (GTDB taxonomy): Bacteria > Pseudomonadota > Alphaproteobacteria > Caulobacterales > Maricaulaceae > Robiginitomaculum. Next base: position 5,028 of record CALLVD010000040.1, on the reverse strand, counting down.
AAGATCGCCAAGCTCGGCTTGGAGCTCTGCCTTGTCGCCGCGTTCAATAGCGTCAGCGACTTCGTAAGCTTCCTCGATAGTGTAGGGCGCTATGGTCGCAAAGGTTTGCTCTATGTCCCACGGGCATCCTGTATCCGGATCGCGCAGGGCAGCCATCATATTGATAACCCGCTCCATGGGCGTTTCGCCCAGAAAGGATATGTCGATCTTATCGGTCACGCTTGCGCCACAAGATAAGAGCCACAAGGCCGGTCAGGACAAACGCCGTCAGGCCGTAAGAAGCCCAAACAACAAATTCAAATTTCCCGTAATCCGGCATTACTCACTCGTTTCTATTGTGACAGTCGCCGGCCGGTCAGTTGCCTTTCGGGCCGCGGCCCGCTTTCGCGCCTTAAGGATTTCGGTCATAACGCATGTGATGACCATCCAAGCGAACAGGCAGGTAAACCCGACCGTCATCAGCAAAAGCGGCGTTAAAAACTCCGGCCCCAGACCCGGCGCACCCGGCGAAGAAATTGTCGCCTTTTGGTGAAGTGTATCATCCCACCAATCGACAGAAAATTTAATAATCGGAAGATTGATCGCGCCGACCATAGCGACGAGGCCGGCAATTCGCGAGGCGCGTTTTTTGTCCTCCATAACCGCCCATATGCTCATATAGCCGATATAAATAAACAGCAGGACCAGAAATGAGGTCATGCGCCCGTCCCATTCCCAATACGTCATCCAGGTCACGCTCCCCCACAGGCTGCCTGTGACAAGCGCCAATAGGGTAAAAGCCGTTCCCGGCAATGCGCAGGCCCGCCCGAGATAGTCGGCCAAGTGGTGCCGCCAGACGTAAGAAATAAACCCTGAAACAGCGATCATGCTGTAAGCCATCATCGCAATCCACGCGCTTGGCACATGGACATACATAATGCGCACGCTGTCGCCCTGATATTGCTCTGCGGGAGAAACGAACAGTCCTTGCCAAAGCCCAAAACCGATACAAACAATCGCTGTCACCGCAAAAATGGGTGCGGCGTATTTTGCAAAGCGCGCAAAACGCAGCGGGTTTGCCAACCAAGTTATCATGACGTCTCCAAATGCGTTTTCAGGGCCGCCGCAATGGCCGGAATTCCTAAACCCACGGCCAGCAGGCTTAATCCTGCCAGTGCCTGAAATGATTTATCAAAGACTCCGCCCGCCGCATAGCCATCTGATGCATCAAGACCGAATATCATTGTCGGAATCATGAGCGGGACAGTCAATAAAATCAACAACAGTCCATTTGAGCGGTAACTGATCAAACAGGCACTTGCAAAAGTCCCGTAAACCAAAAGCGCCGGTGTGCCGATGACAAGAGCCAGAAGCGTTCCTTTTATTTCAGGCAATTCCATACCAAATCCATATCCGATAAAGGGCGTTACAATCAGCAGAGGCAGCACAATCAAAATCCATTGACTGAGCAGTTTGGATGCGGCCAAGGCAGATAGAGGCATTGCGGACAGATACAGCTGCTCTAACGTGCCATCTCGCGCGTCTTCCGTCAGGCCTTTTTCAAAAGACAAGAGAAGCGAAAACACGACAGCAAGCCAGATCAGGGCAGGGCCAAGAGTGGCAAGAACAGTTTTATCAGCGCCCAAAGCAATGACGGACAAAACCGTGAAGACAACTAAAAACAAGACGCCGTGGAGCCACGCCCCTGAGCTGCGCATGGCCAGCTTGATATCTCTGAGGGTCAGCGCAATCATAACCGGGCCTCTTCAGGCGCATGCAGTGTAACAAACCGGATGCCCGCTCTTTGCGGCGGCGCGGCGTGAGAGGCCAGAATAATCGCGCCTCCGCCCGCAATATGCTCTGCGATTAAATCATCAATGACGGCTTGTCCGCTCAAATCGATTGCCGCCGCCGGCTCATCCATAATCCACAGCGGTTTTTGACTGACCCAAAGCTGCGCCAGAGCCAGTCGCCGTATTTGCCCGGCCGACAAAGTGCCGGCTTTTTGTCCCTCTCGGCCGGTTAATCCGACCTTGAGTAAGGCCCGGTCGACTGTTTCGCTTCGTCCTGACAAGCGCGCCCAAAAGACGAGGTTCTCATAAACGCTCAGGCTTGGTTTCACAGCATCCCGATGTCCTTGAAATGCCGTTATTTGCGGCGCCGTGACAACCGCTCCGCCAAACGTCCGCGTAATCTCGCCGGTATCAGGGCGCGCCAATCCGGCTGCAATACGCAACAATGATGTTTTGCCCACACCGTTTGTGCCCCGCAGCCAGACTAAGTCTTTGCTTTTTACAGACAGGGAAAAATCATCAACGATAATGCGATCGCCGCGCGATACGCTTGCGCCGGAAATATTGAGCCTGACATCTGCAAAGGTCATAGGGCTGTTTAATCGGGCGAAAGCATTTTTACCATGAGTTTATGACGCGACGCCGCGCCGCGTTTGACCGGCCGGGAAAACGCGCCATAAAGCGGCATGAAACCTCGTCATCAAAATCGCCGTCTCGGTATTTTCGCGCTTTGCGCGGTCATTGCCGTCACAGGCACCGTTATGCTGCTTAGCGCTTTGTCCAAAAACACGCAGTTTTTCTATAACCCGAGTGATGTTCTGCAAGACAGTTTTGCCCCTAAATCTTCAGTCATTCGCATAGGCGGTTTGGTCAGTGCAGACAGCCTGATGAAGGGCGATCAATTAGATGTTAATTTCAAAGTACAGGATTTTGAAAATCACAGCGGTGACGCGCTCGCTGTCAGTTATAATGGCATACTTCCTGATCTTTTCAGAGAAGGCGAAGGCGTAGTCATTACAGGGGAAATGGCCGGCAATGAATTTATTGCGTCCGAAATACTGGCTAAGCATGACAATGAATATCGCCCAAAAATGCCCGAGAAAACATCCTCATACACGCAGTAGTCGGCGGGTTTCGGGATGCGGACGGCTCAGCCGATGTGGGGCAACCTTACCGCCCGCATACTTCAGGGGCACGCCCTTCAGTGACTGTATTAATAGATATATTAATTGGCATTACCAGCATTAAACTTTAAAATTGCAAAAATTTATGTTTACCTTTGCGGCGGCTAAATAGTGCGCCGCTTTGTCTTTAATCCGGCGGTGACAGATGGCTCCGCGTGTTTTACCAAGCCTTATGGAGCATAAAGACCTTGAAATGATTATTGTCGGCGCCGGCCTGTCAGGATTGGTAACGGCTTGGCGGTGCTTGGACGTCAATCCGGGCCTGTCTGCGCTCCTTATTGACTCGGCTGACCATATTGCGGGTGACCATACCTGGTCATTTAATGAGACTGATATTGCGCCGGATCTGCGTGATTGGCTGAAACCTTTTATTGCCTATAGCTGGGATAGCTATGATGTGGCGTTTCCAAAACGCAAACGCACGCTCGGTATACGGTATTGCACGGGAAACAGTGACAGCCTTCGCGCCTGCGTCCTGCCGCACATCAAAAGCGGGCGTCTGACGACGCGCCTCTCGGAAGCTGTGACAAAAATTTCCCCGAAAAGTGTAACGCTTGAAGGCGGGGAGACTCTCAGCGCGCCCATCGTGATTGATGCGCGCGGATTTAAGCCGCCGGCCGACAAAGTGCTCGGCTATCAGAAATTTGTCGGTCAGACCATTCGAACCGCGCAGCCGCACGGCCTGACCCGGCCGGTGATTATGGATGCCACTGTGGACCAGCTCGGCGGATATCGGTTCGTCTATTGTTTGCCGTTCACCGATCACGAAATCTTGGTCGAAGATACATATTATACAGACGGCGCGGACCTTTCAGAAAATGAGGTAACCACGCGCCTCGCTGATTACATTAATGACAAGGGGTGGGGCGACCACACATTGATACGCAAAGAAAAAGGCGTTTTGCCCATTACATTAGCAGCGCGATACCCGAAAGACCGCACAGCCCAAATTGACCTTGAAGAGCCGACCGTCATCGGCATTCGCGGCGGCTATTATCATGCCATTACCGGGTATTCTCTGCCCGAAGCCGTAAAGAGCGCTGATCTGATAGCCGGCTTAATCAGAGACGCGGCCGGTGATTATTCAAAAGAGCCACATGCGGAAATGGCGCAGCACAAGCTGGACCATCTTAATGAAGAACGGTTTGCCCGGTTTTTAAACCGCATGCTGTTTAAGGCCTCCGATCCTGAAAAACGCTACAAAATATTGGAGCGGTTTTACGGCCTGCCCAAGCCTCTGATTGAGCGGTTTTATGCCGGCCGGATTTCAAAAGCCGACAAAATCCGCATCTTGGCCGGTAAGCCGCCCGTACCTATAATGAATGCGCTCAAAGTGATGAGCGAAGCCAAGTTTTTAGCCAAACATCTGCCTGAAAGTGATACTGCCGTATGAACGTCCAAACGGATATAACCGCCCTGAAATCGTCCAAAGCGAAACCGACCGCTATTGTTATCGGCGCGGGATTTGGCGGCATAGCGCTGGCGATTCGCCTGCAATCTATGGGGTTTCAAACGACTTTGCTCGACAATCGGGACAAGCCCGGCGGGCGGGCCTATGTCTATGAGGAAAAGGGTTACAAGTTTGATGGCGGGCCAACGGTTATCACTGACCCCGATTGCCTGCGCGAGCTGTTTGAGCTCTCCGGCCGCAATATGGGCGATTATGTCACTTTGCTGCCGGTTGATCCGTTTTACCGCCTGCAATGGGAAGACGGGGACACGTTTGATTATAATAATGACGACAAATATTTAGAAGAGCAGATTGCCGCGCGCGAGCCGTCCGATGTGGCCGGATATCACAAATTTCTGGCCTATTCCAAAGAGCTTTACCGCGAAGGCTATGAAAAACTCGGCACGACGGCGTTTTTGAAAGTCGGGCAAATGTTTGCCGCCGCGCCTCAGCTTATCCGCCTGCGCGCCGACAAGTCAGTTTACGGCATGGTGTCCAAATTCGTCAAAAACGAACGCGTGCGGCAATTACTGTCATTTCAATCGCTCCTAGTTGGCGGAAACCCGTTTAAAACCAGCAGCATATACGCGCTTATTCATGCGCTGGAACGTAAAGGCGGCGT
>CALLVD010000039.1 GCA_938010385.1 uncultured Robiginitomaculum sp. | reverse complement strand
CCGGAAAAATTTCCGCTTTAAATATCGACGTCTGCGTCCAGCGCGTTGCTGACAATAAAGTCGCGGCGCGGCTCGACAACATCGCCCATTAGCTTTGTAAACAGCTCGTCAGAGGCGTCGGCGGCTTCAATGCGCACTTGCAAGAGTGACCGCGCATTAGCGTCCAGTGTGGTTTCCCAGAGCTGGTCCGGGTTCATTTCGCCCAGGCCTTTATAGCGCTGAATTTTAAAGCCCTTACGGCCGCCGGCAAAGATAATATCAAGCAGCTGCGCGGGCCCGTAAACGTCAATGCTATCATCATCGCCGCGCCTGAATTTTGCAGCGCCGCTATAGGTTTCATCCAGCGCCGGCGCGAGGCGGTGCAGGCGGCGGGCATCGGCGCTGTCACGGAAAGAGGCGGACAGAACCGCCCGCTCCATCACGCCGCGCACTTCGCGTTCAAAAACCAAAGCGCCGTCCGGGTCCAGCCGTCCGGCCCAGCCGTCTTCGCCTTCATCGGCGGTGCGGTCCAAACGGGTGACGGCCTGAGCAATTTGCGTTTCGCCCGTATCCGGACCGAGCGCGCCGGCAATGGCGACTTGGGCGATAACATTGTCGGGCGCTTTGGATTTTAAGCGGTTAATCAGGCGCACCGCTTCGAGCGCTTCATGGCCCAGCCGTTTTAAATCTTCGCCCGCAATGACCGCGCCGCCGGCGAGCGTCAACGTCGCATTGCCGCTGCCGGCGTCGATGAGATAATCATCCAGCGCGTCTTGGTCTTTCAGATAAGTCGCGCCTTTGCCGCGCTCAACCTTATAAAGCGGCGGCTGCGCAATATAGAGATAGCCGCGCTCAATCAGTTCGGGCATTTGGCGATAGAAAAATGTCAGCAGCAGCGTGCGGATATGCGCGCCGTCAACATCGGCATCGGTCATGATGACAATCTTATGATAGCGCAGCTTGTCGATATTAAATTCTTCGCGCCCAATGCCCGTGCCCAGCGCGGTAATCATCGTGCCGATTTCTTGGCTGGACAGCATACGGTCAAACCGCGCGCGCTCCACGTTGAGGATTTTACCTTTGAGCGGCAAGATCGCTTGGTTATGGCGATCGCGGGCCTGCTTGGCAGAGCCGCCGGCGGAGTCCCCCTCCACGATGAACAGTTCTGACAGGGACGGGTCTTTTTCCTGGCAATCGGCAAGCTTGCCGGGCAGGGAGGCAATATCCAGCGCGCCTTTGCGGCGGGTCAAATCGCGGGCCTTGCGCGCGGCCTCGCGGGCGGCGGCGGCTTCGGCAATTTTTTGAACAACCAGCTTGGCCTCATTGGGATTTTCTTCAAACCATTCGGACAGGGCTTGCCCCATAAGGCTCTCGACGACCGGCCGCACTTCGGATGATACAAGCTTGTCTTTAGTCTGGGAGGAGAATTTCGGATCCGGAACTTTGACAGACAAAACGCAGGTCAGGCCTTCGCGGGCATCATCGCCGGAAATGCTGACTTTTTCTTTTTTCGCCGCGCCGGAGGTGACAGCATATTTATTGACTGCCCGGGTCAGCGCGCCGCGAAAGCCGGCCAAATGCGTGCCGCCGTCTCGCTGCGGAATATTATTGGTAAAGCAGCGCACATTTTCATGATAGCCGTCATTCCACCACAGGGCTGCCTCGACAGTAATGCCGTCATCGCCTTCACGGTTAACGCTGATCGGTTTTTCCAAAAAGGCCTGCTTGTCGCGGTCGAGATGGCGCACAAAGGCGTTGACGCCGCCTTCATAGTAAAGCTCGGTTTCAATCGGTTCGGCCGGACGGTTATCAATCAGGATAATCCGCGCGCCGGAATTCAGAAATGCCAGCTCGCGCAAGCGGCGCTCCAGCGTGTCGCGGTCAAACTCGACCATGGTAAAGGTTTCGTCGGACGGCAGGAAGCGCACCATAGTTCCGGACATGATCTTTTCTGTGCCGTCACTGCGGGTCTCCTGCGGCGCATCGCCGACAACTTTTAAGGACTCGACCGTCTCGCCGTGAGAGAATTTAACAAAATGCTCTTTGCCGTCGCGCCAAACGGTCAAATCAAGCGAGACAGACAGCGCGTTTACAACGGATACGCCCACGCCGTGAAGACCGCCGGAAACTTTGTAAGAATTGGAGTCAAACTTACCGCCCGCATGAAGCTGGGTCATGATGACTTCGGCGGCGGAAATACCTTCTTCCGTATGGATAGCCACCGGGATGCCGCGCCCGTTATCGCGCACAGAACAAGAGCCGTCAGAATGCAGCGTAACCACGACGCGGTCAGCGTGGCCGGCCAAGGCTTCGTCGATGGAGTTATCGACCACCTCGTAGACCATGTGATGCAGGCCGGAGCCGTCATCCGTATCGCCGATATACATGCCCGGCCGTTTGCGCACCGCGTCCAGTCCTTTGAGGACTTTGATGGAATCAGCGCCGTAAGCGGGCGTATTTTCTGCGGGGTCAGCCATGGTCATCTCTTTGGAATCGAATCATCTTTTATGTATTGTTGAAGTGTAGACTGAACCGCACAAAAATGCACGTTTCAAGGCGGTATTTACGGCTTGGCTGCAGCTCAATATGGCGAAAGCGTGCCGGCGGACGTCAGTCGATAATCGGCGCGTCTTTGGGCGCGCGGAAAATCGGCCAGAACAATTGCTCGCGCACAGAGGTTGCGGGCAAGTTTTCGACCCCGTAATCTTTCGGATAATCATGACTGATTTTCGCTGTGCCAAACAGAATATCCCAAAAGAAAAGCAGATTGCCGTAATTGCCGTGATAATGGGTTATGCCGTCAGACTTGTGTTTTCCATGATGGGCGTGGTGGGTCAGCGGCGTGCTGATAGTGCGCTGTAAAATCCAAAGCAGCGGACGCGCGGCCCGGATATTTCGCAGCTTGCTGTCCCAGCGCAAATCGCTGTGGGCCGCGGTAATCACCAAAAGCTTGACGATAATATAGCCGGCGTAAACCCAGCCCAATCCCAGATAAATCAACACGCCCGACCCCCACAGCGCCGGCATGAGCAAATAGTAAAACGTGTTGTTCCGATAAACCAAACGCACGCTCATATAGCCGGCATTATGATGCGGGCGATGGAGCTTATACAGCCACGCCCAAGAGTGGGACGCGCGGTGCCACCAATATTGCAACATATCGTCAAAGATTAAAAACAGCGCGATGGCGGCGAAAATATTCAAGCCTGATAACGCGCCGGCATATTGCGGGATAATTACCGCGCAAATGACGCCGGCCAAGAATAAAACCAATGGCTGGGTGAAAACTGTCAGGGCGAGCGTGGAAATCAGCTCGACCGAGCCGTCGCCCTTTTTTTGGTTTGGCTTGGCAAAGAATTGCGTGAACAGCATTTCAGCCGCGCAGAAAACGGCAAAAATACACAATATGGCAATCATTTCCGGCTTCATCAGCGTTCCCCCATAAGCTTTTGTCCTGCCGATATTTCGGTCAGGCCATCAGACTAGGACGCGGAAACGCCGATGTCACGCCGCAAAACGCCGTGCAACAGATCAGCGCGCCAGCACCGCGTCGATTATGGCCACAGCGGCGTTAACCGCCGTCTCAATGTCCAAGTCGCTGGTATCAAGCAGGTGGGCATCATCTGCCGCTTTCAGCGGAGCCTGCGCGCGGGATTTATCGCGATGGTCACGCTCTCGCAATTGCGCAAAGACCGTATCCAAGCTCGTATCTTCGCCGTAGCCGGACAGCTCTTTAAAGCGCCGCTCGGCCCGCACTAAAGGCCGGGCGTCAACATAGAGCTTTACGTCCGCGTCCGGGCAAATCACTGTGCCGATATCGCGTCCGTCCAAAACGGCCCCGCCCGGCGCGCTTGCAAAGTCACGCTGAAATTTTAAGAGCGCCGCGCGCACCGGCGTATGCACCGCAATCTTTGACGCCGCCGCGCCGACATCACCTGATTTAAGCGCCGGATTGCTTAGGCTTTTCGGGTCGAGCGTTTTGGCCGCTTCGGCCGCTTGCCCGGCGTCAGTTAAATCAGCGCCGGCTGTCAGCATGGCGTGTGCGACGGCGCGGTAAAGCTTGCCGGTATCCAAATAGCCAAAGCCGTAATGCTCGGCGACGCGCTTGCCGACCGTGCCTTTGCCGGACGCAAAGGTTCCGTCTATGGCAATGACCGCGCTCAAACGGATGTGACCTTAATATCAGCACCAAGCTGCTGCATCATTGAAAAGAACTCCGGAAAGCTTGTCGCAATCATGGCGGCGTCATCAATCTCCATGGGCTGCTTACAGGCCAAGCCTAAAATCAGCGCGCTCATCGCGATGCGGTGGTCATGGTGGGTGGTCACAAAACCGCCGCCGCGCGGGGCAGGGCTGCCCGTAACAATCATGCCGGTTTTTGTCTCGCGCACAGCGACGCCGGCGGATTGCAATATGGCCACAGTCGCCGCGATGCGGTCGCTTTCTTTAACCCGCAGCTCTTCAATGCCTTCCATGACCGTCTCGCCTGACGCGACAGCCGCCGCCATGCACAGCACCGGATATTCATCAATCATAGACGGCGCGCGGCGCGGCGGCACGGTAATGCCGTGCAGCTTTGAATGGCGCACGCGGATATCGGCAATCACTTCGCCGCCGGAGGTTTTGAAATTATCCGCCTGGATATAGCCGCCCATTTCTGTCAGCGTTTCAAACAGCCCCGTGCGGGTCGGATTCATCATCACATTTTCAATGATGATATCAGAGCCCGGCACAATCAGAGCGGCGACAATTAAGAATGCCGCGCTGCTGGGGTCGCCCGGCACAATGACATGCGTGCCGGTCAGCGGCGCCGGTCCGGTCAGGCGCACAATCTGTCCGTCCCCGTCATCGAGCGTATCGACAGGGCAGCCAAAGGCGCGCAGCATATTTTCCGTATGATCGCGGGTCTTATGGGCTTCGCGCACTTCGGTCACGCCTTTCGCGCCAAGGCCGGCCAGAAGGATGGCGGATTTAACCTGCGCGCTGGCTTGCGGCGGGGCGTAGCGCAGCGGCTTTAAATCCGGCGTTCCGGTGATGGTCATGGGCAGGCGGTCGCCGGGCGCGCCTTTGGCGGTCACGCCCATTTCGCGCAGGGGGTTAACCACGCGGCCCATAGGGCGCACGGACAGGCTGGCATCGCCGATATAAGTCGCCGTAATCGGATAAGCAGACGCTGCGCCCATAATCAGGCGAACTCCGGTGCCCGCATTGCCGCAGTCAATCTCGCCGGCCGGTTCTGACAGGCCGGCGTTGCCCACGCCCTTGACTGTCCACAGGCCGTCATCGCCGCGGGTAATATCGGCCCCGAACGCGCGCATGGCGCCGGCCGTGGCCATGATGTCATCACCCTCCAGCAAGCCTGTCACCGTGGTGGTTCCGGATGCCATAGCGCCGAATATCATGGAACGGTGAGAGATAGATTTATCGCCGGGCGCGCGGGCCGTGCCGGTTAACGGGCCGCCGGCGCGGCTGCGGGCTGCGGGCGCGCGTGAAGACTTTGACATAGGATGCTCTATTTCAGTGTTGACTTGAGACAGCGAGGCGCTAATCAAGCTTTTTTTTGGTCTTTAACACGCGCGCGGACGTTATCAAGCCCGCGGCGCGACAAATGCCGGCAAAACCCGCCGGCCCGTTGGAAGAGGAATGAACGTGGCTAAAGTCGATTTAGGTGAAAAGCGCACCTGCCCGGAATGTGAATCCAAGTTTTACGACCTGACCAAGAATCCGGCCGTTTGCCCGAAATGCGGCAATACATATGATCCGGAAACGGTCGCGCCGACAATCGTAGCCGATGTTCCTGATTACGATGCCGATGACAATGAAGACGAAGTTAAAGCCAAAGCGTCCGGTGATGAAGACGAGGACGAAGAGGAAGACGAGGATGCCGACGCCAAAGAGCTCGAGCTTGACGGCGATGATGCGGCATTAATTTCCGGCGGCGATGACGACGATGACGATGCCGGCAACAAGCCGGATATGGACGGCTTCTCGACTGACGATGATGACGACGAAGACGCGGCATTGGCCGATGATGACGATGACGACACATTGCCGCCGACCGGCGATGATGACGATGAAGACGACGAAGACATCGATCTCGACAATATCTGATTTATCGGCGGTATTTTTTACTGCCGACACTTGCAGCGGGCCGGCCTTTCCGGCATAGCCCGCTGACTGAAAAACCGCAGAAACGCTCGGGCGTTTCTGACACCTTTGGGGGCCTTAGCTCAGCTGGTAGAGCGCTTGCATGGCATGCAAGAGGTCAGGGGTTCGACTCCCCTAGGCTCCACCAAAGGTTATCGCGATTTAGCATAACTTTCAAAAAAGCGCTGAATTTTGCTTTGCGTCAGAATGTGGTCGGCCACGTCGCGGCCCGATTTCAGTCCTTCGAGGCCTCAGAACGCGAAGTGGATGCCATTACGGTGTGACTCATGCCGGCGTCTTGCGCCGGATCCCTAAAACGCTCAAAGCAACGCGTTGTAAGAGGTTAAAAGCGCTCCAGCAATCTGTCCAGATAGTCCAGTTCTTCTTGCGGGCGTTGCCGGTCGGCGGCGCGGCGGCGAAGCTCTTCAATCAGGTCGCGGGCCCGCTGCCGGTCAGTCACGCCGGGGATTTCAGTCTCCCCGGTGGCCAAGCCGCCGCCGTCTTCGGCTTCGCGTCCGAACGGATCGCGGCCTGCGGATTGTTCACCGTTTTGCCCTTGTCCGCCATTGCCGGTGGCAATCAGGCTTTCGGCCGCTTTTTTCAGCGCTTCAATCGCGTCAGATTGCGCGTCACCGGCGTCGGCCAGCGCGCCGCCTTCCAGCGCCGCTTCAGACTCCGCCATGGCGCGGCGCGCGGCATCAATCGCTTCTTGGGGGGATAAGATAGGCGCTTGCTCTCCTTCATCTTCGGACGGCTCTCCGCCCGGACCACCCACACCGGATTTAGGGGCGTCAGGGTCATCACTGCCGCCGCCTGCGCCGCCTTGCGGAGCGTCAGGGTCGTCCGATCCGCCGCCGCCCGGCTGCGTACCGTCCGCGTCGCCCGGGCCAGCCGTCTCGCCTTGTTCGGCAATGGCTGATAAGTCTGTACCGCCTTCTTTGAGCGCTTTTTCCAGCGCGTCTATGGCCGCTTGCAGGGCCGCTTGGTTTTTGGCTAACTGTTCAGGATCGGCCGGCGCATCTTCGCCGTCCTCGGCGCCGGTTCCGGTCTCGCCGTTTTGCGCGCTTTGTTCTCCCGTGCCCGCCTGACCGGATTGTCCGCCGGGCCCGCTTTGCTCAGAGCCGCCCTGTTGCGCGCCGGACTGTTCTCCTGATTGCGCGCCGGCCTCTTCTTGAGCGCGCTCGGCTTCGCGGGTTTCGTCTTGCAACTCGCGCTGCTCACCGATGATGTCGGCTAGGTCTTCAATGGCTTCTTTGACATCTTCGGACAGGCCGTCATTTGGGCTGCTCTCGCCGCCCTCGCCTTCGCCGCCTTTGGTCAGCTGGATTTGCATATTTTCCAAAAGCTCGGCCAGTTGCGCTAAGGCCCGGCGCGCGCCTTCGGTGTCGCCCAAGCGGTTGGCCTCCTCAATCGCGTCGAGCAGGGCTTGGATTTCATCGGCATTGCGGCCGCCCCCGCCGCCCCCGCCCTCGGCGTCAACCTCTTGGGCATTTTCCATCAAATATTGCATATAGCGATCAACAGCGTCGTTATAGCGGGTAAACAGCGTGTCGACTTCGCGTTTACGGGCGCGGCGGGCAATGCCGTCACGCAGCGCTTCTTCCGCGGCAATCATCGCCTCTTTGGCATTACCGAGCGGACCGTATTCCGCGCGCATGGCAATCAGCCATAGATCTTCCGGCGTGCCGTCAATATCGCTGATTTCGCGGGCTTGCTCCAAACGGCTTTGCACATTCTTCAGGCCCAGATAAACAACGGGGTCTTTGTATGCGCCGACGGGACTGTCGGTTATAATATCAATCAGAGCGGCAGCCCGCTGCACGCCGTAGGGCGCGCGCTCAATGCGTTCTTGGGGCAGAGCGGCAGAATAAACGGGGTAAGCCTTGGCAGGAATTTTGGGCACAGGTTTATAGGTTTCGCTTTGTGCCGCGAGCAGCAGGGCGCGATTTTCAACCGCCGCCTTAGCCAATTCAGAGATAAAGATTTTATCCGGCACGATAAATGTGCGCGGTTCGGATTGCCCGATTTGGCCCTTAAAGTCTTTGGCCGTCAGGGTTGCGACAACTTTTTCCGATGCCCAGACATGTTTGGTCAGGTTCAGGCTTTCCGGCTTATTTTGTGCCCGGCGCACAGTGTCTGACGACAGGGCAATGTCGATGGTTTGAATCGGGGCCGCGTCTTTGCCCATTTGCGCAATATCGTTGACCCGCTGCATAGACAGCGCCAGAGACACGGCGCCGAAATCATCGGTCAGATCATAGGCAAAATCGAGTGTGTCGCGTTTGCCGGCTTCCGGGTCTTTCGTCCAGCTTACGTCAGGCGCGGTGTCAGGATTGACCTCCACGCGCCATGTCTTAGGCGATGATCCGATACGCCAGCGCAGCTTGGCATCGCGCGACAGAATTGTGCGCGCTTCAAAACTTGTCGGGCCCAGACGGGTGACGGAAACCCGCCGCGAACGTCCGTTTTCTGTCACTAAAAGACGGGGCGCGGATTTAATGCCCGTCACGCGCGCGACAAGCTCACTGCCTTCCGGCGCTTCGAGCTTTGTTCGCGATTTAAAATAGACCGGCGGCCGGCCTGTGTAATCCGGCGGATCAATCCACGCGTCATATTTCGCGGCGCGCGCGTCCACGGCGGCCAGCCAGCCCGGCGATAGTGACCGGCGCAGGCGCTCAAAACTGTCTGTTGTCCCGACCATCAGGCCAAGCAGGACCAACGCCGGCACGGCAAAGCGCAGATAATATTTATCAATCGGAGACAGGGCAGGGCGCAGGCGGGCATGAGACGCGCCGGCGGCTTGGCGGCCTGCCGCTTGGCTGTGAACGTCCCAAAGCGCCATATCCGCCTCGCCGGTATCGGCGGCGGCGTCGCGCACGGTATCAAACGGGCGATGGGACAGTCCGCTGTCTTGCTCCACGCGGCGCGCCGCCGCTGACTTGGACGGCAGCGGCAGGGCGCGCGCTTTCCAAAAGGCGCGGGCCAAAAGCACAAGCGCAGCAATCAGGGCGATATAGCGCCACGGATCGCCAATGCGTTCCCAGACGCCGGCGAAGCTTCCGGCCATAAAAACAAGCGCGGCGCACACGCCCAAAAACAATACCGGGGCGTACCGCTCCCACACCAGATAGGCGCGCGCGCGCGTCGTAAGCCTGTCTATACGTTTTAAAAGCGTGTCGCGCGGAGAGGTCATATACTGTGTTTATACGGCTAAACGCGGCAAAAGCATGAACGAAATGCACAGGTCGGGCATTAATTATTCCTCATTTGCCGGCGCGCGCAGGGCTGCGAGACTGTCTTTAATCAGCGGATAAGCGCTGATAACAATCAGCATGGAGACCAAAAGCGATAAAATCGGGTCAGCGGGATAAAACCCCGTCACCATAATAATGACAGCGGCCAATATAGCCGCGAATGAGCCGAGCATATCCGTCGCCACATGCAGGATTGCGCCGCGCATATTCAGGTTTTTGCGGTTACCTTTAATTAAAATCGAAAAAACGACGATATTCACCAAAAGCCCCAGAACCGCCACAGCCATCATTGTGCCTGCCAATACCGGTGCGGGATCCGCCACCCGTTCAAGCCCTTCTTTGACCACCCATGCGGCGACGGCGAGCAAAGACAGGCCGCTCAATAATGCAATCAAAGCGCTTGTCCGCTTATTATTCATACGAACGCCAATCCATGCCGCAATTAATGCGCCGAAATCTGTTGTCATGTGTCCGGCGTCGGCCAGCAAAGCCAGCGAGCCTGAAATCAACCCGCCGACCACTTCGGCAATCATAAATGCGCCGGTCAGGGCGGCGGCGATTAACAGGCGGCGACTGTCTGCGCCTTGGCTCGGACAGGAGTCGCCGTGGCTGTCATGATTATGGCCGTGATTATGATTGTGGTGACGTCCCATAATTACGCCATAACCCCGCGCGGCGGTGAACACTATTACCTTTGTTAAGTTTTTTTGCGTTTAACCGGCCTTAAACCAAATTGGGCTATGAAGACTTAGCAAATGAAAGGCCGTTATGGGATTAGCGATGGCAACTGAGACGGCAAACGCCTCTGAAATGCAGTATAGCGTAAAGCCGCCGGCTGCGCTGAGCGATGCTGAGCGCAGCGCGTGGGCGGATATGCGCGGGCAAAATCCCGGGCTTTATTCTCCGTATTTTCATCTTGATTACGTCGATATTGTTGCGCGCCTGCGTGATGATGTTCGGATTATTGTCGGCACAGATAAAAGGCGTCCGGCGGCGTTTTTACCGGTACAGGGCAAATCATTTGCCCGCCCGGTCGGCGCGCCGATGACCGATTACCACGGCGTGATTTGCGCCGCCGAAACCGTCATTGATCTGCCGGCTATGCTGAGCGCAGACGGCATTGGCGCTTATCATTATGATGCTATGCCGCAAACGGCCGGGGTCTGCGCGCCTGACAGTCTTGCATGTTCTGCCATAGATTTATCGGCCGGGGCGCAGTCATGGCGCGACGGACAAGATGGATCTTACCGCCGGCATTTAAAAAGCCTGCGCCGCCGCATCCGAAATTCTGTTTCAGATTATGGGGAGGTGAGCGCCGCGTTAAAGTCGACGGACAAAGATGTTTGCGATCGGCTGATTGCTTGGAAGCGGGCGCAATATGCCCGCACCGGAAAATATGATGTTCTGGCGTCCGATTGGACACGCGGCTTGCTTGAGACATTGATGGCCCGCACGAAAGAAAATTTGCGCGCCGATATGCATGTGCTTTATTTCGGCGACCGCTTAGCCGCGATTGATTTGGGCCTGACCGACGGCAAGACCTATCACAGCTGGATCACCGCCTATGATCCGGAGCTTCGTAATGTCTCCCCGGGCATGCAACTCCTCGAGCAGATTATCGATGGCGCCGGCGATTGCGGATATACGGCTCTTGATCTGGGCCCCGGCCTTGACGGGTATAAGCGGCACTATGCTGATGACAGATTTTTACCGGTCAGCGCAGGCTTTGCGGCCGCGACCGGACCGGCGGCTGCCCTGTCCAAACTTTACGGCGCTGCCGAAGCCGCCGCAGAGCGCGCGCCTATCGGTGGGCTCAGCCGCTTGCCCGGGAAACTGCGCCGGCGCTACGGCATGATTTCCGCCTGTGATCCGACATTTTCCGGTCGGGCTAAGGCCTTGGTCAGTGCGGTCACCGACAGCGGGAAAAACGGCGGCAGCGCCAAATAAAAAAGCCCTCTGTTCTAAGAGGGCTTTTTATAAAATTAATTTGAGTCTCTGCTACCAGATTTTGACCCGATCTTCCGGAGCCAGATAAAGCGCGTCACCCGGCTTAACGTCAAAGGCGTCATACCACGGCCCGAAATTACGCACGATGCCGTTGACCCGGTACTTGCCAAGGCTGTGCACGCCGGTTTCGATTTGTGCGCGCGTCGCCTTTTCGCGCATTTTGCTCTGCCAGATTTGCCCGTAAGCCAGGAAGAAGCGCTGGTCACCGGTCAGGCCGTCAATAATTGGGGCCTCTTTGCCGTTCAGCGAGCGCTTATAGGCCTTGTACGCCATAGTCACGCCGGTCAAATCGCCGATATTTTCGCCCAAAGTCAGCTGGCCTTTCAGGTTCAAATCATCAAAGGCTTTAAAACTGTCATATTGCGCGACAAGATTTTGGGCGCGCTCCGTAAACGCTTCGGCATCTTCTTTTGTCCACCAGTCGCGCTCTTGCCCGTTGCCGTCGGTCTTGCGGCCTTGGTCGTCAAAACCGTGACCCATTTCATGGCCGATGACCGCGCCGATGCCGCCATAATTGACGGCCGGATCCGCATTGGGATCAAAGAACGGCGCGTCCAAAATAGCCGCCGGGAAAACAATCTCGTTAAGGCCGGGATTATAATAAGCGTTGACCGTTTGCGGGGTCATGCCCCATTCGTCCCGATCAATCGGCTTGCCCAGATCGGAGACCATATCGTTCCATTCCCATGCTTGAGCAGACTTAATCGTGCCAATCAGATCGTCGCGGTCGACTTTCAGTGTTGAGTAATCCGTCCATTTATCGGGATAGCCGATTTTCGGGTTAAACTTGGCCAACTTGTCCTGCGCCTGAACTTTGGTTTCCGCGCTCATCCAATCCAGATTATCAATGCCGTCCTTAAAGGTTGCCCGCAGGTTCTCGACCAGCTCGCGCATTTGCGCTTTGGACTCTTCGGGGAAATGGCGGCCGACATAGACCTCGCCAATGGCCTCGCCCAGCGTACCGGAAACCACACCCACGCCGCGTTTCCAGCGCGGGCGCTGCTCTTTTGTGCCGCTGAGCGCTTGGCCGTAAAAGGCGAAATTTGCAGCGTCAATATCTTCGGGCAGATAGGGCGCCATATCACTGATGTGATGCGCCATCATGTAATGTTTGAGCGTTTCAATATCGGTTTGCGCAAAGACTTTGGCCGTGCCTTTAACGGCTGTGTTTTCGCGCAGAACAATCTCATCAATTGCGCCCAATCCGGCGGTTTCCAGCATGACGTCCCAGTTCAGTCCCGGCGCGTAAGCCTTCAAATCCTCAATCGACATTTTATTATAAGTCAGATCTTTTTCGCGGCGTCTTTCCGACTCCCAATGCACTTTGGCGAGGCGACTTTCAAAGTTCAGCACATTTGTCGCCGCTGTCTCAAAATCTTCCACGCCTGCGCTTTCGAGCATCGCCATCAACATTTTTTTATAGGCCACCCGTAAGGCTTTCGTCCCGTCATCGGTTTTCAGATAATAATCACGGCTCGGCATGCCCAGACCGCCCTGTCCGGCATAAGTGATATATTTCGTCGGGTCCTTGCGGTCGATATAAACATAAACGGATAACGGAAACGACAGGCCGCTTCCCGGATTGCTCATGGCCGTCATAATGGCGTCGCGTGAGTCCAAGGCGCGTATCGCAGCCAAGTCAGCCTCAATCGGCGTAAGACCGGCGGCGTTAATGCTGTCTATATCCATAAAAGCGGCATACAGATCACCGATTTTTTGTTCGGACGATCCGGGCTTATTGTTGCCGGCAGCGGTTTCTTCGATAATGGCGCGCGTGCGTTCCTGCGCCTGATCAGACAAGACATGGAAAGAACCGAATGATGACCGGTCCGCCGGAATTTCCGTGCGCTCCAGCCATTTGCCGTTCACGTACGTAAAGAAGTCATCGCCCGGCTTTACGCGCGCATCGATATTGGAAAGATCTACCCCAAACTCACCGAGTATGGGCGCCGTTACTTCCGTCGTTGCCGCCGGTTTATTCGCAGGGCTGCAAGCCGTCAAAGCTGTGCTGAGCATAAGCGCTGCTGTCGTGCCGACCAGTAGAGTTCTGAGTGTCATATTGATTACTTTCTTATCTTCTTATTCTGCCGGAGCTCCCGCAGGAATTTCATTTGTAAATTCGTCATCCAGTTCTAATTCGTCAAGCGCTAAGACGATGTTGGGGTCGTAGTGGGTGCCGAGCGGCGCTTGCGGCTGACCCGTCCACCAGCCTTTAAATGTGCGGTTAATATCAACGCCGATACCATACATGGCCGGCACCAACATCAGGGTCAGGAAGAAGTCAAACAACACCCCGAACGCCAGCGCGACAACCATGGGCTTTAGAAATTCGGCCTGCATTGACGTTTCAAACAATATGGGCGTAATGCCGATAAAGGTTGTGACCGATGTCAGCAAAATTGGCCGGAAACGCGCCGTACACGCATCCAGCATAGCTTGGTAGGCCCCGACGCCGCGCGCGCGCAGCCTGTTGACGTAATCAATCAAAACGAGGTTGTCGTTCACCGCGACTCCGCCGGCTGCAAAAAACCCAAACAGCGACATAATCCCGAACGGGACATCCGTAACAATATTGCCGAATATCATCCCGACAAAGGCAAAGGGCAGGGCAATCATGATTAAAAGCGGCTGCGCGTATGACTTAAACGCTATGGCCAGCAATCCGTACATCATGAAAATAATGACCAGCCCGGATGCCATAAGCTCGCTTTTAAATGTTGATGTGATTTCATCATCACCGACGATGACGCGCTCAACCAGCGGGTGACGTTTTTCCCAGTCGGGGAAGAAGTTTTCATCCAAATCCTTTTTGATCCGCGCCACTTCGGCCTGATCCCCCCGCACGCGGCCGCCGGTATAGTTGACGCGCTTGCGGTCGCGGCGATTAATTCGGCCAATGCCCGGTTCAAACGAGACATCCGCAACGGCCGGAAGCGGAACTTCCACGCCGGAAGCTGTGCGAATGCGAAGGCTTTGCAGCGAGTCGATGCTTTCCCGCGCGGCTTCGGGATATCGGACCATAACGCGCACATCCTCGCCATTACGCGGAAGGCGCTGGACTTCGCGGCCGTAAAACGCTTCGCGCACTTGGCGGGTTACATCCGCCAGCGTTATGCCGAGGGATTCTGCGCCCGGTTTCATAGTAAAGCGCAATTCTTGGGCCGAGCTTTCCATATTATCCCATGTTCTCGCGACTGCGCTGTAGGAATCCATTTCCGCTTTGATCTCAAGCAGCGCGGATTTCAAAGCCTCTTCGTCATTTCCGGCAACCCCGAAGTAAAGCCCGCCGCCGCCTGTACCGCCTTCGGTAAAGCCATATCGAAAACGGTATGCGTCGGGCACTTGGCCGACATATTCTTCAAGCTTGTCAGAGATATCTTTTGTCGCAATATTTTGACGTTTACTCGCGTCAACAAGTCCCAGATAAGCCTCGACGCTGCGGCCTTGCGCAATCGTGCCGGGTTTTTCAATCAGCGCGTAATCAACGCCGAAATCTTCTTTCGTGTTTTCATTAAGCTGCTTAATCCCTTCATCCAGTTGATCGCGAACTTGTTCAATCCGGTCAAAGGTTGTGCCTTCGGGGAAGCGTCCGTTAACGACAATCATATCGCCTTCAACCTCGGGAATGAAAGCAGACGGGGCAACGCCTTTGGCCAGCAACATGAAAGACATGATTAAAAGGCCGGTAAAAAATGAAAGCGTCCAATAACGATTTTTCATCAGCCAGGCGACAACGGGCCGAAAACGCGCTGTTGCAAAATCAGTCAGGCTTTGCGCCAGCTTTTGCTGGAACCGCATGATCGGGCCAAGCTTTGCATCATGAGGGATGGGCTTTAGGTGCCGCAAATGGGCCGGCAAAATAAAGAACGCTTCAATCAGAGAGAAGATTAAAACCGCAATCACGACCAAGCTTATTTGCCGGGTCATGGCATTGATCGGCCCGCTCATCAGCATGAACGGCACAAACATCAAGATGGTCGTAATCACCGCAAAATAGACAGGCTTCACCACCATATTGGTGCCGGCAATCGCGCCGCGCGTTCCCGACACGCCGTTTTCAGTATGCATATAAACTGCTTCGCCGACCACAATAGCATCATCAACAACGATCCCGATGACCAGCAAGAACGCAAACAGCGAAATCATGTTAAGCGTAATGCCCAGATAAGGCGCAATCGCTATGGCACCCATGAACGCCGCTAAAATCCCGACCGTCACCCATATCGCCACGGCCGGCCGTAAAAACAGCATTAAAACCAGCAGCACAAGTATCATCCCGGACAGGGCGTTGCTGCCGATTAAGGACATGCGATCATCAAATGTGCTCGACATGTCCGCCCAAATTGTGAAGGTCAGGCCGGGCGGCAGGGTTGAATTCAACTCTGTTTCAAAGCTTCGAATGGCTTCCCCCGCGTCGGAAATATTCATTTCATCGGGGGACTGAACCTGAAAAATGGCTGTGTTTTCGCCTCTGAATTTGGCGCTGAATTTGTCATTGTCAAAACCGTCAATGACATTGGCGATATCGCGAACGCGCACGGTGGCCCCGTCGGATGTTTGGCGCACAATAATCTGTCCAAACGTGTCCTCATCATTGGCGAGCGAGCGTGCGCGCAGTTGTAAATTACCGCCGCTGGTCTCTACCGTGCCGGCAGACAAGTTCACAGAAGATCCGCCAATGGCGGCTGCGACTTGTGAAAATGTTAAATCGTATTTGCGCAGCTGCTCTTCAGACACTTCGATCGTGACCTGTTCAGAGACTTTTGAAATTTGATTGGTGATTTGAAACCCGGGCAGCTTACTGATGCGCAGGCGCAAATCATTGGCCGCGCGCTGCAAGGTTTGCCGATCGATATCGCCGTGGAGCGCCAGATAGAAAATATCCGGACGGGCTTCCCAACGGAAAACCTGCGGGCGAAAACTGTCCGGCGGCAAATTGTTGATGCCGTCAACGCGTCCTTTAATTTCATCGAGCAGTTTTTCATAATCAATGCGCAGCTTTGTGCGAACATTGACAGTGCCGCCGCCCTCACGCGCCGTGCTTTCCATGTAATCAACACCGTCAAGGCCGTCGATAGCCTCTTCAATCCGCGAGACGATTTGCTCTTCAACATCACGTGGAGACGCGCCGGGCCAACTGGCACTGACAGTCAAACCGTTAACCGTTGTGCTCGGGATAAACTCGCGATCAAGATTGTTAAACCCGAATATCCCGCCGACAATCATGGCGACCATAATGAGATTGGCCGCGACCGGGTTTTTTACAAACCATGTGATTAAGCTTTTCATCTTATTCTCCGCTGCCCGCTGTCACTGCGGCGTCAGGCTTGCCGCCCCAAGATTTCTCCGGCATGGCCGCCAGTTTTTTGCGTAAAAAAGCAGCCTTGCCTTTATCATCCAGCTTGGCGTAATCGCGTTTTTCTTCTTCGCTCATTTCGCGCATGATCTTGGCATAGTCCGCTGACATCGCCGCCAGTAAAGTTTTTCTCTGGCCGGCATCAAGCGCGTCCGGGTCAACTTTCTTTTCAGGAAACAGCCGGGCAAAAAAGCCTTTCGGTTTATTGGCCGCTTCTTCTTCTGCGTCGCGCTTTTTCATCCACTCCGGCTTTTCCGGCTCAACTAAAACAGTCTTTGGATCATTATAATCAAGAACTTTTAAATCCATGGACAGGCGCGATTTTTCCATCGGGGATAAAACAACCAACTCCCCCGGCGCGACTCCCGCAGCGATGACGGCCCGATCGGCATTCGTATCCAAGACGTCGGCAATGCGCACTTGCGCCTTACCTTTATCGTCAACCACATAGACCTCCTGCGCCGGGCGCAGGCCGTCACGCGGAAACGTAATCGCATTTTCAAATGTTTGGCCTTCAATGCGGGCATCGACAAACAGGCCGGGCGCTAACGGCACGTCGTCTGAAGCGCCCTTGCCATAAGGGTCGCTGACTTCGACAATCGCCGTCAGAGCGCGGGTCATGGTGTCATAGGTACTGTCCGTGCGCATAATTTTGCCGGCCCATTCGCGTTTCTTTCCGCCAATCACGGCAGACAGGCTGACATTAGGCGCGCTTTCGCGATTGCTTGCGACATAGGCCACAGGCAAGTTCAGTTTTGATAAATCGCTGTCCGTCAGCGCCAATCTGACTTCCGTTATTTGCGTCGAAAAAATTCGGCCCAGGCGCGAGCCCGGCGATACAAACTGCCCGACATCAGACGCCTTGCTGCGCACACGTCCGGCAAAGGGCGCTCGAACCGATGTTCGGGCAAGCTGTAATCTTGCGCCTTCCAGCTCAGCTTTTGCGGCTGCCAATGAGGCTTCGGCCTGCTGTTGCTGCGGAATGCGCAAGGCCAGATCCGACGGCGTCCCGCCAAGGCCAAGCTCTTCATAATCGCGGCGGGCCAAAGCGCCCTCGGCCCGCTCGCGCGCCAAAACCTGCTCGGCTTGCGCCACGGCAGACTGAACGCGGGCAATATTGACATTAAAATCAGCCGGATCAATCCGAACCAAAACTTCACCTTTTTTAAAAATGCCGCCGTCGATAAAATTCGGCGAAACATAGATAATTTTGCCGCCAACTTGCGGGACCAAATCAATTTCAATCTGCGGACGCGCTTCGCCCTGCACATCGACAAAAAGTTTGATGTCTTCCTGCATGGCGGGGGTCGCCATAACGGCGAGCGTATTAAAGGGACGCTTCTTGCTCTCCGGCTCTTCGTTCAGATTGATTATCGCCTGACCGATTAAAATCAGGACACCAATCGTCGCTGCCGCAATAAGGCCTGTCAGAACTTTTCGCCCGGCCGGCATACGCTCAGATTGCGCGGCCTCAGAGTTTGAGTTTGGAATTTTATAATCACTCATGTTGTCGTCCTGCTGTGTTTGAGGCGATACGCTGCCACCCCTAATTCAATTTATATCGGCTCAGGCGGTAAATAGCCAAACTGTCCGCCGCCCAGTGCCAGATGCAATCGCACCCGGTTGGCCAGCCGTTCTTTGCGCGCGCTTATCAGGCTGCTTTCGGCATTAATAGCGCGGCTTTGCGCGTCCAAAAGCTGAAGGATAGACGCCAGCCCTTCCGCATATCGGTCGGCCAAACGCGCCTCGGCTTGAACGGCCTCTTCCAAAGATACCCTTAAAGCCGCTTCGCGGCGCGCTAATTGCTGCTCAGCGTCCAGCGCATTTTCAACTTCGAGATAGGCTTGCAAGACATCCCCGGCATAAGTCTCGATTTGTCCGCGCAGCACGGCTTCATTGCGCTCGACTTCGGCCCGCAGCGCGCCGCCCTGATAAATCGGCGCCGCCAAACTCGCCGCAAGGCTTGCGACCAAGGCATCAAAATCAAACAACCGCGAAATATCAGAGGCGCTCAGCGTTCCGTCTCCGGTCAGGGTCAGGCGCGGGAGTATGTTTTTGCGCGCAATATCGACGCGCAGCCCTTGTCCGGCGAGGCGCTGCTCTGCCGCGATTAAGTCCGGGCGGCGGGCAAATATATCGCCGGGCACGCCCGCTCCTTCAAGCGAAGGAAGCGGGGGCAAATCCGTTGCTGCGCTGATGGCGGAGGCCGGATAGCGCCGCAAAATAATCTCAAGGCGGCGTGCTGCTGCCGCTCTGGCCTGTTCACGCGATGCTGCGCCCGCTTTAGCGCTTGCCACGGACGATCGCGCCAAGCGCACATCCGCTGCGCCGACCAACCCGCTTTCAAACCTGCGGCGGGTAAGGCGTAAGGCGCGCTCTTGGGTCGCTGTATTTTTCTGCGCAAGATCCAGCAGCAGTTTGGCTTCTATTAAGTCAAACCAGGATTGCGCTGTCTGCCCGGCGACAGACAGGCGCGCGGCGGCATAATCAGCCCGGCTTGCCTCGGCCTCAATTTGGCCCGCGTCGGCGCCGTCTCTGATGCGGCCCCACAAATCCGGCTCCCAGCTTACGGAGGGGCCAATGGACAGGGAATTGGAATCGCCGATACGGCTATTGCCAAACTCGCTGTGGGATGCGCGTCCGCCAAGCGAGACGCTTGGACGTAAATCACTGCCGGCTGCAATCGCGCTTGCGCGGGCGGCATCCAAACGGGCGCGCGCACCATTGACGCTCGTATTGGCGGCTAAGGCTTCACTGACCAGGGCGCTCAGCGGCTCGGAGCCAAGCCGGTCAACCCAATCCGTTGTTGGCAATCGCCCCGGCGCCGTCTCCACCCAGCGCGGCGCTGCGGGCGTAACGGAGGCCGCAATCTGCGCTTCAACGGGGGCAGGCGGCGCGGTAAACTTGTCTTTAATGTCGCCTTTAAGCGCGTTTAAATTCGCGCAAGCACTCAGCCCGGCCGTCCCGGTTATAAGCAAAGCGGTTTGCAAAAGGCGCGCGCGATTGGAATTAAATCTCATTGAAGTCTCTCCGAGCCACCATAAAGCTCCAATTATATTCGTTAGTCAATATATAATTATCGAAAAACGATAATTTGCGTAGCGAGGAACGCTTTACAGTTTTCCTTATCGGTTATAGCGCAGGCCGGTACAATCTGCACTCAATTACGTTTTAGACAGGCGATGAGTCGTCCGATGAACAAAAAACGGCCCCGAACGTGTCGGGACCGTTTTGGCGCTGCATATAATCTGCAGCGTATATCGCAAAGGCGAGGCTTAGTTCAAAGCGCGCCGGGTCGGGTTTGCGATAGCTTTTTGGCTCGCCCCGCGCCGCCGTGCCGGTTGGTAGGCAACGCGGCTGTGAGCTTGGCAGTAGGGAGAACTGTCATTGGTATTGCGCCCGCAAAAGCGAAAATCGTCTCCGGACGGATCCCCGATCGGCCATTTGCAGGTCTCTTCAGTGATGGTCAAAATCGTCGCATATTCACCGTTAGACAGGCGCTTTGCCTCAATCGGCGGGGGCGGCGGCGGCGCAATCGCAGCGGCCGGACGCGGCGCGCGCGGGATAATCGTCTTGGGCGCAGAGGCGGTCGCGCGCGGAGTCGAAATCTTGCGCTTAGACGGACGGGACGGCGTCGCGCGTCCTGACAAGCCGAGCCGGTGCACTTTTCCGATGACGGCATTGCGGGTCACGCCGCCCAGCTGCGTTGCGATTTGGCTGGCTGACAGCCCCTCTGCCCATAATTTTGAGAGTACCGCTACCCGATCTTCCGTCCACGCCATTATTGTCCCTATCTTTTCTGTTTTGGCGCACTTTGACACTATATATGGTAAAATATGTGCCAAAGCCGCTTTGCTTACTCAATATACAGTAGACAAGAGATTAAAATGCACAAGATACGCCGTGACACTATCCACAGCTTTCCGGATGTTGTGTTTGGCCTCCTTTTTGTTTGCCTCCTAATGCAAGTGGCAAATTAGAAATATTCACAGATTTAAACAGCAAATCGCCCCCGGGCAGCACAGACCGGCATGGCGCATAATCGGGGCGCGACCCGCAATCGCGTCGGCGATCCGGTGCAAATTTATTGGGATTTCTCTTTATCAGTTGTGCGTCGATGTATTTATCAACAAGCGCCGAAAACCGGTTATGCCCGAAAGGCTCACTTTTGAAGCCGGCCGGGAAAATTATGACTGACTGTTACAGCCTTAGAAAATGATGAAGCTTACCAAGCGTTAGGCTTACTGATCTAATTTTAAGGCTCGCCCTAACGCTCCCGCTGTGAAGCCCTGTAATGTTAAAGACATAACGACGACCACGAACACAATATTGAAAAAATCGGGTGTCACGGCCCCCGGCGTCACGATGGGGTAGATTGCAAAAAGAATTGGAGCCGCCCCCCTCAGTCCGACCCAGCTTAAGAATGTCAATTCCCGAAGGTTAAATTTCATAGCGCCGACGCCGAGAAAAACGGCGACCGGGCGGGCTATGAAAATAAGAACTGCCGAACATACAAGTGCGGGCCCGATAACGCCGGGCAGATCACTCGGCGTTACTAACAGACCCAATGTTAAAAACAGCAAAACCTGGCTGAGCCATTGGAGGCCTTCAGCAAAGTTTGTAATCCTATCAAGCGGTATTTTGAGCCGGTTTCTAAGAACTATACCGGCGATATAGACGGCCAAAAAGCCTGATCCGCCCACCAATGTCGTCAGAGCAAAAACGAGTATCCCGCCTTGAATAACTAAGACCGGATAGGTGCCGGCGGGCATTGGTAATCGGTTGATTATTTCCGCGAGTATCTTGCCGCCTGCGAGGCCGCCTATCACTCCAAAAGCAAGCTGGGCAAAGAACATCATTAGATAGTCCACCCATTCCGCTTGGGCTGTTTGCAGTGTTGCCCCCACGAGGCCTGTCAAAATAATAGCCAAAGACATTGCGGTCGGGTCATTAAATCCCGACTCCAGCATGAGCGTATTTTTCAATCGCTCGCGAAGTTTTAACTCGCCATGCTGAATCAGCATGAATGTCGCGGCGGCATCAGTTGGCGCCAGCACGGCCCCAAGCAGAAAGGCCGGAACAAGGGGCATGCCCAGAACTATATAGGCCGCGCCCCCGACTATAGCGCCCGTTACGATGACGCCCGGAAACGCCAAAATCAATGCCGGTAATCCGGAGGAGCGAAACACACCTTTATCCGTTTCCAATCCGCCTGCGAACAATATAATCGCCAACGCTATGCTGCCTAAATTGAAAGCAAGGTCAAAATCATCGAAGTTTATTCCGCCAAGGCCGTCTTCACCCGCAAACATACCGACAGCAAGCACAACAAGTAAAAGCGGCATGCCCGACCGGCGGGCAAGCGGAAATAATGCGAGACTAACCAGAATTAACAGGGATATCAGGGCAAGCGTTGGATACATTCTAACCTATTCACACATCGACAGTTCACTGTCATCACGCTTTATAAAAATCCCCACAGTAAACGTACGCGGCCGGCCTTGTCGTTTTCAAAGGCATTTACCCATGTCGCCCTCTACATCTCTTCCAAATCCGCTAAACACGCATCGTAGTCTTTTAATATCGCGGCGCGGCGCATGTCGATGGCGGCGCGGGCGTCGGGGTCGTTGAAGACGTAGAAGCGGCTCGCCTGAATGGATTTTAGAACAAGCTCGGCATAGGTTTGCGCGCTCATGCCGTTATCGACGAGGCCTTTGGTCATATTATAGAGCGCGGCGGCGGCTTCGTCCGGCGCTCCGGCCGGGGTTGATTTGTTTTGCGCCGTGGGGCGGCCGGCGGCGCCGTTATAGATATTTGACTTTACCCAAGTCGGGCAGAGCACGGATACGCCGATATTGGTTTTGGCCAGCTCTTGGGCCAGACTTTCCGAATAGCCGACCACGGCAAACTTGGTCGCGTGATAAGGCGCCATGCCGCCCATGGTCATATGGCCGGCCATAGAGGCAGTATTGATAATCCGGCTCGGCTCGCCATGGGCGAGCATGTGCGGCACAAAGCTTTCCACGCCATAGACGACGCCCATCAGATTAATGTCGGTAATCCATTGCCAGTCTTGCAGCGGGATATTGCCGGGCTTTCCGGCCAGACCGACGCCGGCATTGTTAAATACCAGATGGATATTGCCGAAAGCGGCTTGCGTGGCGGCCATGGCAGCGCTCACATCGTCGGGCTTAATGACATCGCAAAGGCAGGTCTGCACACTGCCGCCGCCTGAGGCTTGGGAAGCAGCCTGCACTTGCTCCGCAGCAGGCTCTAAGGTCAGCCGGTTTATATCGGCCATCATGACGTTAGCGCCCCGCGCCGTCAGCGCTCGGGTCAAGGCGAGGCCGATGCCTGAGGCAGCTCCGGTGATGAAGGCGGTGGTGTTTTCAAATGTCTGCATAGCGGGCTCCCGGTCGGTGAAACCGTAATGAGCCACATATGCAACTAATTGTATAGCGTTTTATGGCGCGGCAGGCTTGCTGCGGGCCGGGATGCGGGCAGGAAGGCCTGTTTTCACGAGCGCCATAAGCGGCTGCTCAATGAAGCGGTAAGTCAGCCCGCCGATGATAATGCTGCCCATGATTAAGACCGGCACCATCATGACGTTGTCGAGCAGGCCGGGGGCGGCAAACTTTCGCCACGCCAGCGACATCATGGCAAGAGTCAGGATATGGGTTAAGTAAATGGCATAAGACCAATCGCCGAGGGTTTGCAGTGCTTTGGAGACTGTGCGCCCGGTATAATCTGCGGCGGCAATGCCAAAGACGATCATGGCGGCCGGCCCGCCGAAAATAGCGGCGCGGAGCGGGAAGTTATCCAGTATCCACTCATCATAAAAGCTCAAAACGCCGGCCGCGATAAAGGCCGTGATAAAGCCGAGCGTCATCAGGGCCGCGCTTTGCGCGCGCGACACGGTCAGTTTCGGCAGCCAAAGGGCCAGCGCCGCGCCGGCAATAAACTCAAGGCTCATCGCGCTTGTCAGAAGGGCAAGCAGCGGGCGCGGGGCGAAATGCGAGCGCAGCTCCGGGATATGCGCGATGACAATGCCGGTCGCCCAGAGCGCCAAGAACAAGCCAAGACGATTTTGCGGCAGCAGGAGCGCAAAGGCAAAGAACAGGTAGAACATCATCTCAAAGGTCAGCGTCCAGCCAATGGCGAGCAAAGGCGGGCGGTGATCCGGCCAAAGGGAAAACGATTTGACCAAGTCCGGCGCGCGGTCAATGCCGGAAAAAACCATCTCGGGCTTATACAGATACACGGCCAGCAAAGCTGCGCTGACGACCCAGTAAAACGGGTAAATCCGCGCGGCGCGGCGCAGCAGGAAATGTCCGCAAGCCGCCGGTCCTCGCGCGCCGCCGCGGGTCACATGCACCATGATAAAGCCGGAAATAACAAAAAACAGATCGACCCCAAACCCGCCGTAATAGCTCCACGGGCCAAGGAGTTGGTCAGGGCTGTATTTCAGCTCCATCGAATAAACATGGGTCACAACAACAAGCAGCGCCGCAAGTCCGCGCAGGCCTTGTATCCCTGAAAGATGCGCCGGGCGCGGTGTCTCAATGCTCATATCGCGCTTTCTGCATGTCCCGCCTTCGCGCTCTGATAACGGCTAACGGCATGCGGTTCAATATACGCTTTGCAGCGAGGCGCAGCTTTGCCCGCCCTGCGGCTAAAAAAGTTCAGCTTCTGTCGCCTTGCCCCTTGCTTAACCCGCCGCATGTGACAGAAATAAGACCATGTCTGATTTTGCCTTAAATAATCGCGCTATTGGCCGATACCTCCGGCTGGCGGCGTTTCTGTGTATTGCGTTTGTGCAGATAATCGCGGTGACAGCGCCGGCCAGTGCGCAAACGTCCGGTGGCGCGTCTGCGGATATATCGGCGCCCGTTTTGCCGGCCGATATTACGCCCGCGCGGATAGAGGCGCAAATCGAGACAATCGGGTCTGACAATACGATTGATGAGGCTGTGAAAAATTCAGCTTTGGATTATTATAATACGGCCAAAGAACGTCTGGCGCTCGGCGAGGAAAGTAAGGCGCAAGTCGCTGCGCTCAAGGCGCAAAATGATACGTCGGATGTGCAGTTGCGCCGTCTCAGTGAAGAGCTTGAAACCGCGCTGGCTGAATTGCAGCGGCCGCTTGCTCCCCTCGACGATCCGATGACCGATGACGCTCTGTTTGAGATGGAACAGGAATTGCGCGGCCTTGAAGGCGATGCGGAAACCCTGCGCGACGAGATTAAAAATTTGGACGCCAAGGTCGCGACTCTGTCCGGGCGCATACAGGCGGCGCGCGCAGAGCGTTTGGACGTCGCAAAGCGGCTGGACGAAGTCACCGCGCAGATTGCAGGCTTTAGCAGCGCGGCGAACGGCCCGGCAGAGCAGGCGCGGCGCACGGCGCTTCAAGTGCGCCGATGGGCGCGCGAATGGGAAGTTCGGGCGCTGGATGCCGAAATTTCAAACATACCGGTGCAGGAACGCCTGCTCGGCCCGGCGCGGGATTTGGCCTCGGCAAAGCTGCAAAATATTTCGCGCCGCATTCAGGTCCTGCGTGACCGCACCGGTGAGCAGCGCTTGGCCGAAGCGGGCGCGCGCCTGACGGACAGCCGTGATGACGCGGCGCGCCTGTCTCAATCCCATCCGATTGTTGTCGATTATGCCCGCGATAATTTGGACTATGCGGAGCAGCTTTTGCAAATTGCCCGCGCCGGCGGCAACAGCTCTATTATCGAGGCGCGGGTCAACAGCCGGATTAAACGTCTGTCCGAAGATAATTTGCTGGCCAAACAAATTTTAAATGAAGGCAATCTGGATCGCCAATACGGAACCGTGCTGCGCCGCCTGCGCACCAATGTTCCGGATAAAAACGCCATTGATCGCGAAGTCAGGGCGCGCTCAAAGACCAAGCTGGATATCAGCATGCAGCGCATTTTAGCCCAAGATGAGCTGAAAGAATTCTCGCTCTCCGGTCCGGACATCAATGCGGTTTATGCGCGCTGGGCTGACAGTGAGCCGGTCGCAGCAGCAGAAGCTCCGGCCATGACCCCGGCGGATATTACGGCGCTGGAAACTTTAATTTCAAAACAGCGCACGATTTTGTCCGAGATTGTCAGTAACGCCAATCGTAAGGTTGAAAAACTGGTCTTGCTCAACACGCTGCAACAAAGCCTGATTACAGAAATTGAAAGCCTGACCGGCATTTTGGATCAACAGCTGATTTGGCTGCCGAGCACGGAAGTGATTTCTCTGCGCTGGCCGGCGCGGGTTTTGGAAGGCATTGCCGTTGTTTTACAGCCAAGCAATTTTGCCGGCGTATGGGCTGCGTTTAAGAACGGGCTTTCGGGTAATCTTCTGCGCAGTGTTTTGGCAATAATTATTCTTTGGGCGGCCATCACGGCGCGTCCGAGCCTCAGAAGCCGGGTCGACAATATGCGCAATACGGTTGGGCGCGTGAAAGAAGATGATCATCGCGCAACGCCGACTGCCGTTGCGTCGGGTCTGGTCGGGGCCCTGCCGATTACGGTGCCGATGCTGTGGCTGGGCTATATTCTCTCAGACGGAGCGGTCACGGCTTACGCCGCGCGCCTGGGCAGTGCCTTGATGATATCCGCCCTGATTTGGCAGATATTATTGACGGTTCGGGCCTGGAGCCGCGACGGCGGTTTGTTCGACTTGCATTTTAAGGTCAAGGAGGCGCTGCGCCTTCGGGTTCGTAAAAATATGATATGGACGGCGGCGACGTTGTCGGTTGCCGTCATCATTATGAGCGTGTGCGAAGATTATGCCAGTGAATCGCCGACGGCCGGTCTGGGCCTGCTTGCCTTCATGGTCGGCGCTTTGTCTTTATCGGTTTTGGCCTATCGCATTTTGCACAATGCCCGCAAAAACGGGTCTGAATATTTGCGCTCCGATACGTTTATGTCCCGTCATTCGGGGGCCGTCTTTTGGATCAGCGTCGCTATCCCGATTGTCATTACGCTTTTGGCCATGGGCGGATATTTTGCCACCGCTGTTGAAATTCACCGCCGCCTCCTGATTACGGCCGTCTTATTACTGGCAGCCTATGTGACATATGGCGTGGTTAAGCGCACCGTGGAAGTCTCGGAGCGCCGGCTGGCATTGCAGGCCGCGCAGGAACGCCGGGCGGCAGCCTTAAAAGAGCGCGAAAAACGCGAAGAAGCCGAAGAGCGCGGTGAAGTCCCTGTGCCCAATCTGGACTATGAGCGGATCAATCTGGAATCAATCTCGCGTCAATCGACGCAGCTTTTAAACATTATCGGGGTTATCCTGTTCTCCGCGCTGGCATGGCTTCTGTGGTCTGACCTTTTGCCGGCCCTGTCTATTTTTGACCGGGTAGAGCTGCCGTTTAATACAAGCGCGCTGAATGCCGACGGGGACCGGGTGGCCGTGCCGGCCACGCTTTGGGATCTGATACAGGCTATTTTTGTCGGCACGCTGGCCTTTTTGGCGGCCAAAAACCTGCCCGGATTTTTGGACCTGTTTGTGCTTAAACGCTCTCGCCTTACGGCCGGGACCCGCTATGCGATTACAACGGTTATCGGCTATATTATTGTCATTATCGGCATTATGTTGGTCGGCGACAGGCTCGGCATTGAATGGGGCAGCCTGCAATGGATTATTGCGGCGCTGGGCGTGGGTATCGGTTTCGGTTTGCAGGAAATTATCGCCAATTTTATCTCCGGCTTGATTATCCTGTTTGAACGCCCGGTGCGTTTGGGCGATTATGTGACCATCGGCGATCAAAGCGGCACGGTCAATCGCATCCAAATTCGCGCGACGACCTTGGCGGATTTGGATAACCGCGAAATCCTTATTCCGAACAAAGAATTGATTACCGGCCGGGTGACCAATTGGACCTTGTCTAATTCAACCCTGCGCATGATTGTAAAAGTCGGGATTGCCTATGGCAGCGATACAGACCTTGCGCAGCGGGTCATGCTGCGTGCGGTTAAGCGGGTCAAAGCCGTTTTGGAAACGCCCGAGCCGCAAGTGCTGTTTCTGGGTTTCGGGGACAGCTCGCTTGATTTTGAGATTCGCGTCTTCCTGCCAAGCTTCACCGCCCGTTTCCCGGTTGCCCATGACATTCATACGGAAGTCAATAAAGCGCTTGAAAAAGCCGGTATATCGATTCC
>CALLVD010000038.1 GCA_938010385.1 uncultured Robiginitomaculum sp. | reverse complement strand
CTTTACTGATCTCATAAAAAGTTAATCAACTTTCTTCAGTCCAATCCTCCCCCGCTTTAGCGGGGGAGGTCAAGTTCACCCTCACCCCATCGTGAACAGGCGTGTTTATCCGGACCGGACTTTCTTGCGTATATAGATTGTGAACACATAGGAGCTTTTGATATGCTGACACGTCGCCACCTTACCCTGCTTGCGCCCGCGGCCCTTTTGACCGTAGCGTGCAGCCAAAACGGCAATGCCGATACGATGAAAAAGGACAAAGCCATGACTGACACTTCAAATATTGACTGGGCCAATCTGTCCGAGCGCGAATGGCAAGAGCGCCTGACCGAGCAGGAATTTTACGTGCTGCGCCAAGAAGGTACAGAGCGCCCGTTCACTTCCCCGCTTAATGATGTCAAAGAGGCCGGCACGTTTAGCTGCGCCGGCTGTGACCTGCCCCTGTTCACCACAGAAATGAAGTACGATTCCGGCACCGGCTGGCCGAGCTTTTTTGAGGTCATGAAAGATAATATCGGCACGAAAGTCGATAAAAAGCTGTTCATGACGCGCACGGAATATCACTGCAAGCGCTGCGGCGGTCACCAAGGCCATGTGTTCAAAGACGGCCCCGCGCCAACCGGCCTGCGCTATTGCAATAACGGCGTCGCGCTGAATTTCACTCCGGCTTAAAAACAGGCTTGCATTTAACCGCGTTCAGATTCATATTTTCCTTATTGAGCCGTCCCATGTCGGGGCCGCGTATTGAAAGGAGGTGTGATTTGTCTATCTATTTTGAGGGGTCTGCCCGAAGCTGTTAAATCAGCCCTTTCGCATTCGCGTCCGGCGTAAAAACCATTGGGGGCGAGCGTTATTTGGGTAAAGAGATTTCTGACTTGAAGCCGGGCATGGCGTCCCGGTGAGACCCAAACTACAAAACGGGCCCCGCTGATACCGTCAGCGGGGCCTTGTTTTATTTACCCCGTTAAAACTCACACGGCGCGTCAAAGGTCACACGCGCGCCGCCGTCAGGGTGGTATAGCTCCAGCGTTTGCGCGTGAAGCTGCAAGCGGCCCACGGCGCGGTAGGCCTCATCCGGCGCGTAGAGCTGATCCCCGAGGATCGGATGACCGACAGACAGCATATGCAGGCGCAATTGATGGCTACGGCCTGTGATGGGCTTTAATTGCAAACGGGTCACGCCGCGCTTTATCTCCAGCCGCTTAAAATTCGTAATCGCCCGCTTGCCTTTATCCGGATCAATCATTTGCACCGGCCGGTTGGGCCAATCGCAGCGCATGGGCATATCAATGTGACCGGATGCGGCCGGCACTTCGCCCCAAACGCGGGCTATATAAGTCTTGTCGACATGCCGCCGCTCAAATTGCAGACCCAAATGCCGGTGCGCGGCCGCCGTGCGCGCCATAAC
This sequence comes from uncultured Robiginitomaculum sp., assembly GCA_938010385.1. Lineage (GTDB taxonomy): Bacteria > Pseudomonadota > Alphaproteobacteria > Caulobacterales > Maricaulaceae > Robiginitomaculum. The sequence goes on along the minus strand of CALLVD010000038.1, from coordinate 12,631 downwards.
CATAACGCCGGAGGTGGCCAGGTCGAGCCTGTGGACGATGCGCGCATCGGGATATTGCGCCTGCATGACCGATTCCAGACTGACTTTATGACCGGGCGCTTTGCCGGGAACGGACAGCAGACCGGACGGTTTGGAGATTATCAACAGGGACTTATCCACATGTAAAACCTGCGGCAATCCGGCTGAATCCGGGCGATAAACCAGCTCCCGGTCGTAGATTACTGATTTTTCATGAATTTTCTGCATATTGTCCTGCGGTCACGTCCCCGCCCTTCAGCACAGCCATTTTATTCAACTATAGCGCGCCTATTAACCAAGTATTAACCTTTTACCTGCTTAATGTTCTTATTTTGTTCCTTAATAATACGGCGACTTATACCATTGTGACACAGTATTACCATAATTACATGGGAACTCCACGGTGCGGTAATCGTATATTTACCATAACCGCATTGTTACTCAAGGAGTGCATTATGACCACAGCGACCCTTCCCGTCACCCCGCTATCTATCAGCGTGTTGATGAAAACATTGCCCGGCAAGGCCCTGCGCCTGAAAGCTAAAGATATCCACACTCTTGCCAAGCGGATATTACGTGACGGCCTGCTGAACCCGATTGTTGTGCGCCGGCGCGGCGCGCAGCTGGTTGTTGTTGACGGAGCTAAGCGCCTCGCAGCGATGAAACTGCTGAAGCGGCACAATCGCCTGCCCCGCAGCCTGTATAAAATTCCCTGCATTGTGACCGATGACGCGCTCGACGCGCCGCTGCCTGAGGCAAAGCCGGCGCCTGCGCTTAAGACCGATGCAGAGCTGGCCCGCGCGATTAATGACGCGGTGAAGGCCGGGCAAAGCCGCGACGCCATTGCCGCGCGGTTTGATTGCGCGCCGGCCTATATTGATTATGCCGCCTCGCTGTCTGATCTGAACCCGCAAATCAAAGATTATTTTCGGTCCGGTCATATCTGCCTCGAGCAAGCTGCCGCCTTTGCGGGCATTGAATGCCCTGACGCCCAATGGCGCCTGCTGCAAGAGCTGGGTCCGTTTGCCCATGCCGATGATGTAATTGCTGCGATTTTAGCCGGCAAAACCGTCGTCGACATGCCGGATGGAAATGTCATGATTATGCCGTCGCGCCGGACGCCCTCCCCGCGCTGCTCTGCGCGCCAAACAATGGCGGCATAACACCTCTGAACACGCCGGTCCCACTTCCCTAAATCAGGATTGGCCTTTATTTCACAGGTGTAATATCCTCAGAACAGTTCCCCGCTGTTCTGAGGATTTTTTTATGGCTATTGCCCGCCCCGTTGACCGCCGCCTGTTCCTGCTGCTCGACAGCACGCACGCCCGATTATCAAAGAAAATTGACAAAACTCTGGCAAAATCTGCCGGGCTGAAAACCGCCCAGGCAGCGGCTTTGGCTTATTTGGGCTATCATGATGAATGTACGCTTTCGGAACTGGCGGAAGGCGTCGGGCATAATAATTCGGCCATTACGGCTTTGGTTGACCGCATGTCGGCGGCGGGTCTGGTTGAGCGGGTTCGGGTGTTATCGGACGGGCGATCACGCAAGGTTCGCCTGACGGCCAAAGGCTGGAGCATGCGCGAGATTGTGATGACCGACTTCAGAGACTTTAACGATCGTATGGTCAAAGGTTTCACGGCCGGCGAGATTGAAACCGTCTACAAGTTTTTAGGCCGCGTGGTCGACAATGTGACCGAATAGGCCCGCGTCAATTATTTTGCTTTTATTTGGCGCGCCGCGCATTAGGCTGCGAGAATGGCAAAAAAGAAAACCAAAACGCCGGCCGCGCCCATCAGTGTTGACATCGTGTCCGATATTGTATGCCCGTGGTGCTGGCTCGGCAAAGTCTATTTTGACGAAGCCGGGCGCAAGTCGGGCCGCAAGGTGGAGGTGATTTACCGCCCCTATATGCTCGACCCTGACGTGCCGGCAGACGGCACCGATTATAAGGCCTACATGGCGGCAAAATTTGGCGGCGGCCCGTCTGATAAATTCAAGGCCATGCGCGAGCATTTGGAAGCTGCAGCGCCTGACGCCGGCATTAATTTTAAATTTTCTGAATTGACCGTGCGGCCCAATACGCTGCGCGCCCATCGTCTTGTCAAATGGGCGCAAGGACAGGGGCTGGGCAGCGAGGCTAAACACGCTTTGTTTAAAGCCTATTTTCAAGAGCTGCGCGACATCGGCAATATTGACGTGCTCTGCGCCATTGCCGCGCAGATCGGCATGGACGCCGATTTGGTCGGCGATATTCTAAAGACCGATAAGGATGAAAATGCCGTGCGCGAGGAAATCCTGTTCTACCGAAATCTGGGCGTATCCGGCGTACCGACCTTTATTTATAACGGGCAGTTTGCTGTTCAGGGCGCGCAGCCGGCCTCTGCCCATGTCCAAGCCATAAAACAAGCCGCCGCCATGCCGGCGGAAGATTAAGCGTAAGGGGATAAACATGACTGTATTTGAAATCGTAGCGAGCTATATCGCATTCTTTTTAGTCATGAACATTGTGCTGATGTATTTAATCGGACAGACGCGAATCGCCAAAAATATCAATTTAGGTGATGGCGGGGACCCGGCTATGCTTTCGCGCATACGCGCTCATGGCAATTTCAGCGAAACCGTGCCGATTGGTCTGCTGGGACTGGTGGCGATGGCTATGTTAGCTGCACCGGTTTGGGCGCTGCATGTCACCGGTTTTGGGCTTGTCTTCGGGCGCGTCATGCATGCGCTGGGCATGTATGAGAAATTTAAACAGGGACGCTTTATCGGTACGCTCGGATTTATCCTGACCTCGGCTTTCACCGCCGGGGTTATCCTGTTTAAAGTATTTACATCATAACGATTGAAGCCGGCGCGCAGTCCGGTTAAGAGCGGGCATGACAATCACCCCAAAAGATACACCGCTGAATCCTGCTGACCTGAAAGCGCCGCTGAAAAGCCTTCTGGCCCTGGCCAAGCGCGCCGGCGCAGACAGCGCGGACGCCGTTGCCACCCATGGCCGCTCGCTCTCCGTGACGGTGCGCGGGGGCGATATCGAAGACGTTGACAGCAGCGAAGGCCGCGATGTCGGCCTGCGCGTTATGGTCGGCAAGCGCCAAGCCTGCGTGTCATCCTCTGACATATCCGAAGCGAGTCTGTCCATGCTCGCAGAGCGCGCCGTGGCCATGGCCAAGCTGGCGCCGGAAGACCCCTATTGCGGCTTGGCTCCGCAAGACCGTTTGGCGACAAATAATCCGGATTTACAGCTGTTTGACCCGGCTGTGCGCAGTCCGGAAGATTTAAAATCCGATGCTATCCGTTTGGAAAATGCCGCTCTGACCGTCAAAGGCGTTGCCCAAGCCAATAACGCCTCGGCTGGCGCGACAAGCAGCGCGATTTTCTTTGCGACCTCTCACGGCTTTGCCAAGGGCTGGCGCAGCTCCCGGCATAATTTTTCTGTCGTTGCCATTGCCGAGAAAGACGGCGCGATGGAGCGCGATTATGATTATTCCGGCGAACGCTGGCTTGAGGACGTGCGCAGCCCTGAGGCTATCGGCCGCCGCGCCGGCGAGCGGACAATTGCCCGTCTTGGCGGGGCGCAGTTAAAGTCGGGAAAACTGCCCGTCATGTTTGATCGGCGCGTTTCCGCCGGATTGGTCAGCGCGCTGACAGGCGCGATTGCCGGCCCGTCCGTGTCGCGGGGTGTATCGTTTCTCCTCGGCAAAGTCGGCGAGCCTGTGTTTAATCCGGAAATTTCAATCCTTGATGACCCGAGCATTTTGCGCGGTCACGGCTCGCGGCCTTGGGACGGCGAAGGCATTTCAGTCGCGCCCCGCCCGGTTATCGACAAAGGCGTGCTGACCGGCTGGCTTTTAAACTGCGCCTCCGCCCGCCAGCTTGAGCTTGAAACCACCGGCCATGCCTATCGCGGCATTGGCTCTCCGCCGGGCGTGGCGTCAACAAATTTAATTTTGCAAAACGGCGAGACCTCCAAAGCGGATTTGATGAAAGAGATGGGCACCGGCTTGCTCGTGACCGATATGTTCGGCCCGTCGCTCAACTCCAATACCGGCGATTACAGCGTCGGCGTGTCCGGTTATAAAATCGAAGGCGGCGTAATTACAACGCCTGTCACGGAAGTGACCGTCGCCGGCAATTTGCTTGATATTTATAAAAATATGCGCCCCGCCGATGATTTGGATATTGACGGCGCAACCGCCGCGCCTAGCCTGTATTTGGGCGAGCTCGCGATTGCGGGGGCTTAATGGAGAGCGCGCAAAACCGCATGGACCGCGACCTGCTAAAAGAGGTCGTGAGAAAAGCCGGCGCGCTGGCCAAAACCCATTATGATTTAAACAGCGCTGAGATCCGCGTAAAATCCAACAACTCGCCGGTGACGGATGCCGACATTGCCGTGAACACATTTTTGCTGACGGAATTAATGCGCGCGCGGCCGGATTACGGCTGGCTGTCGGAAGAGACGAAGGACGATGGATCGCGGCGCGAGAAGAGCCGGGTGTTCGTGGTCGACCCCATTGACGGCACTCGCGCCTTTATCAAGCGCCGGCCGCACTTTGTTGTCTCTGTCGCTGTTATAGAAAACGGTCGCAGCGTCGCCGGCGCGCTTTATAACCCGCTGACTGAGGAAGCTTTTGACGCGCATTTGGGCGGCGGCGCAGCGCTTAACGGCAAGTCCATTTCTGCCTCAGATTACGCGCAGATCAAAGACTGCCGCATGATCGGGTATGATTTTAAATTCAAAGCGCAGAAAATCTGGCCGGCCATGACCTATGAAGCCCGCAATTCTATGGCCTATCGCATCGCCTTAGTGGCCTGCGGTCAGGCCGACGCCACCATAGCCTTTACGCCCAAATGTGATTGGGACTTAGCTGCCGCGAGCCTTATCGCGTCAGAGGCAGGCGCAACCATAACAGACAGGGACGGAAATACCTTGGAATTTGACCGGGACGGCGTGGTGAAATCCGGCGTGATTTGCTCTGGCCCGCGCCTGCACCCTTTGTTATTAGACACGATAAGAAAAATCCCCCGCAAGGTGACACCGCCAAGTCCGAGAGACTGACCCGCGCAAATAAGGAAACAGTTATGAGCGAGAATACCACACCGACACAGCTTCTTCACTTGGTAATCGGCGGCGAGCTCGTCGATCCGCTGAAGACAGAATTTCGCGATTTAACGCAGATCGACTTTGTCGGTGCTTACCCCAATTTTGAGCAAGCCCGCAAAGCGTGGAAAGCCGCCGCCCAGCGCAGCGTTGATAACGCCCATATGCGCTATTTCGTGCTGCACGCTCATGATCTGATTGATCCCGATAATGACGGAATTATCGGGTAGAAAGGCCTGTCCGTTCGGACTCCCCGCCGCTCATGACAGATACTCAAACCAAACAGGCCCCAAAAGGCAATGACAAGAAAATGATCGCCAGACTCTGGCGCGATTATTTGTCAAAGCAAAAAGGCACGCTGATATTGGCCGTGTTTTTCATGGCCGTTTTGGGCGCGACCCAAGGCAGCTATGTCTGGCTTGTTACCCGCATCGGTGATTTTGCTGAAAACCTGTCAGCGGCAGACGGCGCGCAGGAAGGCACGATTCAATTTGCGCTGCTCGTCGCGCCTTTGGTTATGGGCCTGACCACCCTGTCCGGCATCAGCATGTACGCCCAATCCATTCTGACCAATAAAGTTGCCCTCTCGACCATTCGCGACTTGCAAGTCGATATGTTTGAAAATGCCCAGCGCAGCGATTACGCCCTTTTCTCCCGCCAAGACGGCGGCAGCCTTGTCTCGCGCTTTATCAATGACGTCACAATTTTAACGGCGGCCCTGCTGCGAACCCTGACCAATTTGGGCAGAGACCTTTTGACAATTTTCTCTGTCATCGCCGTCATGGTCTGGACCGACCCGCTGCTTACCCTCTTAGTGCTTGTGATATATCCGCTGATTTTGCTGCCCGTGATTTCACTCAGCAAAACCCTTCGCGGCAACAGCTCCGAAGCGCAAGCACAGGTCGGCATTGTGACCTCACAGTTAACCGAAGCTTTTGCCGGCGCGCGCATGGTCAAGACTTACGGCCTTGAAGATATGCAGGACGCGCGCATGCATGAAACGTTTTCAGAGCGTCTGAGCCTTTACTTAAAACTGGTAACAAACCAAGCCCGCATCAGCCCGATGATGGAAGCGATTGGCGGCGTCGCTATTATCGGCGTTATTTTGGCCGGCACGTGGCAAGTCCTGTCCGGCACATCGTCCGGATGGGATGTGGCCGGTGTGTTTGGCGGCCTTGTCATTTTAGCCCCGCGTTTTCGCGCCTTGGGGACGCTGAACAATGTCATCCAAGAAGGTCTTGCCGCCTTGTCGCGTATGTTTGAGCTGATTGACGAGCAGCCGACAATCGTTGACGCGGCGGACGCCAAACCTATTGAGCTGCGCGGCGGCGAAGTGGTTTTTGATAATGTCAGCTTCGCTTATGAAGACGGCACGCAGGCCCTGCGCAATGTCAGCCTGACGGTCGGCGCGGGCGAAACTGTGGCTTTGGTCGGCCCGTCCGGCGGCGGTAAATCGACGATTATTAACCTGCTGCCCCGCCTGTACGATGTCAGCGCCGGCAGCGTCAGCATTGACGGCCAAGATGTACGCAATGTGACGATGAAAAGCCTGCGTGAAAACATGGCTCTGGTTTCCCAAGACGTGACTCTGTTTGACGACACCATCGGCGCCAATATTGCCTTTGGTAAACCGGGCGCGAGCCAAGACGAGATTGTCGCCGCCGCCAAGGCCGCCGCCGCCCATGACTTTATCATCGCCCAAACCGGCGGTTATGACAGCCCGGCCGGAGCGAGCGGCGGGAACCTGTCCGGCGGGCAAAAACAACGCATCGCCCTGGCCCGGGCTATATTGCGTGACGCGCCTATATTGCTGCTTGATGAAGCCACAAGCGCGCTGGACGCCGAGTCAGAATCCAAAGTGCAGAGCGCGCTGGAAACCCTGACCCAAGGCCGCACAACTCTGGTTATCGCCCATCGCCTCTCTACAGTACGGCGCGCAGACAAGATTATCGTCCTTGATAACGGCCAAGTGGCTGAATCGGGAAAACATGACGCGCTGATGAAGCAAGACGGCCTCTATGCCAAATTGCGCGATTTACAGTTTCGGGAATAGGCTGCCGGCGGCTCTATGAAACGCCTCACCCTTTATACGCTCACTACAGTTGCCGGCTTTGTCCTCGGAGGCGCTCTCGCTTTGCAAATGTCAGGATTGATCGGACAGCGCTCTGCTCTTGTCTTTGCCGATGTGAATGTTGACGGATGGGTCAGTGATTGGTCCATCAGCTCGGCGTCAGCTGACGGATATACCCGCGCCCGCGTCGCGCGGCACGGCTTGCTCGCCCTGTCTAAAACCGAAGCTGTGTATTTTACGCGCAAGACAGATAACAACGGCGAAACTCTGCGCGAGACATGCGATTACGCCCTGACCGGTGGCGCGCAAGACGCGCTCTGGTGGTCGATTACGCTCTACGACGCGCAGAGCCGCCTGCCCGCGAATTCGGATAAAGCCCTGTCGATCGATGCAACACAGATTGGACGCAACGACAGTTGGAGCGCCGTGATTTCAAAGACCCGCCCTGATGTCGGCCCTTGGATATCGAGCCGCGCGGCGGGCACTTTCGATTTGACCCTGCGGCTCTATCGTCCGGACGCGGACATTATTGATAATCCCAACGCCGCCCTGAACGCGCCGAAACTATCGAAACTTAAATGCGAGGGTGAGTTGTGAAGCGCGCCATGCTCTTAATCGCCCTATTCTGCGCCGCAGCCTTGGCCGGCCACGTCTTTGTCTTAAACGCCGTGCCGCGCATCATCATGAACAAAGCCATGACGAAAATGCAGGCGCGCGGCGTACCGGTTCACGGCTTTGCCCTGTCTGCGCGCACGACGCAGGAAACGCAAACTGTGGTACGTCCCTCGCCGGACTTGGCCTATTCGATTTGCCTTTATGATTTAAAAGACGGCGGCCCGCTGACCATCTACGCCGCGCCCTATGACGGCTATGCCTCTGTGTCATTTTTTGATGCGCGGACGAACAATTTTGCGAGCGTTCGGGTCGGCGAGGGGGATGAAGCCGCCGGCGCAAAACTGACACTTCACCGTGAGGCACAAGACATGATGGAGTCGCCGGGCCGGCAAATAATTTCGCCCGGTCGCAAAGGCATTATCCTCATTCGTCGCCTCGCGCCCACGCAGGCTGAGTATGATAAAGTCGTTGAGATTTCGAAAAATGACCGATGCGAACCGGCAAAGTATTAAGTCTATTCGCGGCGCAGGATTTTTTCCGTAATTGTACTGCCAATCCAGCCGGCCATGAAGCGGGCCTTGACGTCGGCGGGATCGTAAACCTCGTCAACCCAGCCCAAAAACTCCATCGGCCCTCCGGCCTTCTCATAGCGCAGAAATTCCTCAAAGAAGAAATCAATCATGCCCGTCTTACCCTGACGCACATGCAAATAGCGAAGACGTAATTGCTCCAACGCCTCGGATATGGGCAGGCCCATTTCGAAGTGCTTAAACAGGACTCCGGCCAGACCGGTGCGATCCGCGCCGGATTTACAATGCATCAAGGCAGGATATTCAATCTCTGAGAAGATGCGTTTGAGATCATGGATGGCTTCGCGCTTGGGCGTATCGCGGGAAAAAATACGGTAATCGACCAAGGTCATGCCGTAGCGCTCGCATGCATCTTTCTCCAGAACGTAATAGCCCTTTTGGGCCGGGCCACGCAGATTCAGGATTGTTTTAATCCCGTTATCGGCAAATCGCTTCAAATGCTCCGGCGAGGGCTGATTGGACCGCATCATACCGCAACCGATATGGTGCAGGTTTTGGAATCCGAGACGCAGAAAGCCGTGATCGTCCCAGATGAGCTCCTTTCGGGCTCGCTTTCGGCCCTCGCTTTGCGATAAATCTAAGGGCGCATCAGCCAATGACAATTCCTGTATTATGGTTGGCGATAACCGCCCGCTATAGTATGCCCATAGCAGGGAGACTGCGCGTGTTCAAATCGTTCATCAGACATATCACAGTTGAATATATATTGGCTTATTTTCTTGCCGGTTATATGGCAATCATTAAACGCACAACGCGCTGGACGATAGAAGGCCGCGAGCATGTTCAACCGCTGCGCGAGGGCGGCGACGGCCTTATTCTAGCGGTTTGGCACGGACGTTTTTTCATCTCGAACGCCGGCTGGCATCGCAGCGATCAACCGGCGAGCGTTTTAGTCTCAAAATCCAATGACGGCGCGATTATTACCGCGGCCGCTAAAAAGCTCGGCCTCGGCGTCATTCGCGGCTCGGCCCGGCGTGAGGGCAGCGATAAAGATCGCGGCGGACGCGAAGCGTTGCGCGGCATGGTCAAACATATTCGTGCCAAGGGCTGCGTCGTGATTACGCCTGACGGGCCGCGCGGGCCGCGTATGCGGGTGCAGCCGGGCGTTCTGGCGCTGGCGAAAATGACCGGCGCGCCGATTGTGCCTTACGCCTTATCGACCCGTCACAGAAAGATAATGAAAAGCTGGGACAAGTTCATGCTGCCCTTCCCGTTCGGGCGCGGCGCGATTGTTTGGGGCGAGCCGGTGACGCTCGCCCGCAAAGCCGGTGACGCCGATATTGAAGCCGCGCGCGCCATACTGGAAACCCGCATGATTACCGCGACCCACCGCGCGGATGCGCTGACCGGTAAAGAAATTGTGCAGCCGTCCGATGCGCCAAAAAAGAGCCGGCAATGAGCGGGTCATTAAAAGTCTATCGCGCGGGCATGGCGTTGCTGTCTCCGCTTTTACCGGTTTATCTGAAACGCCGCGCGCGGGCCGGCAAAGAAGACCCGGCGCGCTTGGGCGAACGGTTTGGGCGGGCCGGCTTGCCCCGTCCTGACGGGCCGCTGGTCTGGATGCATGCCGCCAGTGTCGGCGAGAGCGTTATGCTCCTGCCGCTGATAAAGCATTTGAAAACGCTGCGGCCGGATATATTTGTCTTGCTGACAACGGGAACGCTGACCTCGGCGCAGCTCATGGCCACGCGATTGCCGGCCGGTTGCGCGCATCAATTCGCGCCGGCCGATACACGTAAGGCAGTGCGCGCTTTTTTGGACCACTGGAAACCGGATTTGGCCATATGGGCGGAAAGTGAGCTGTGGCCGAACCTGATTATGGAAACCCGCGCACGCGGCATTAAAAGCGCATTGGTCAATGCCCGCATGAGCGTGAAATCGCTCGAGGGCTGGGAAAAACGCCGCGATTTTGCCCGGCTGCTGCTGTCCGGATTTGATCCGATAATGGCCGCCGACGAGCCCACGGCCGACGGGCTGTCGTCTATTTTAGACCGAGAGATAAAACCGGCCGGAAATCTGAAATATGCCGCGCCGCCTTTGCCGGTAAACCGCAGCGAGAAAACAAAGCTTAAAAAGGCCATCGGAACGCGCCCTGTCTGGGCGGCGGCGTCGACCCATCACGGCGAAGACATTTGGGTGGCCCGCGCCCATAAAGACATTTGTAAAAGCGGACAAGGCGCGCTGCTGATACTGGCCCCGCGCCACCCTGAACGCGCAAAAATGATTAAGCCTATCCTCACTGAGCAAGGCTTAACAGTTGCGCAGCGTTCCAAAGGGGAGCCGATTACGCCGGACATTGATGTTTATTTGTTCGACACGCTCGGCGAGCTTGGCTTGGTCTATGCGCTGGCTTCGGTCAGCGTTATCGGCGGCTCTTTAGTGCCCGGCCTGTCGGGTCATAACCCGCTAGAGCCTGCGCGCTTAGGCAGCGCTGTTTTGACCGGCGTTCACGTCAGCAGCTTTGCCGATGTTTACGCCGATATGGTCGCCGGCGGCGCGGCCGGTTATATCAAAGACGCGCCGGATTTTGCGCGCCGCGTAAAAACGCTTTTGGATGATGAAGCGGCCCGAACATCGCGAATAAAAAAAGCCAAAGCCTTGGCGAAATCGCAAGACGGCGTCCTGACGCTTGTTTGGGAGGCGCTGGCTCCCCATATGCCGGATGAGATAAAAACAGAGCCGTCATGAAAATCAGCCCGCCGGAATTTTGGAATTATCGCGACGGCCGCCGCGCCGCGCCGGTTTTGCGCACCTTGCTAACCCCATTGTCATGGATTTATGCCGCCGCAACGGCGCGCCGCATTTCAACCACAACGCCGCTGGACCCGGGCATTCCCGTCATTTGCGTGGGCAATGCCTCTGTCGGCGGGACGGGGAAAACGCCGGTGACGGCGCATATTCTGTCTATGCTGCTGGCCAATAAAATTCGCGCTTACGGCCTGTCACGCGGCTATGGCGGCAAAGAGCGCGGGCCTATCCTTGTGACCAAAAACCACACAGCAGACGATGTCGGTGACGAGCCGCTCCTGCTGGCCCGTCATGCGCCTGTCTGGGTCGCCGCCGGGCGCGATGACGGGGCGCGGGCTGCGGCGTCCAAAGGCGCGCAAGCGCTGGTCATGGATGACGGCCACCAAAATCCGCTGCTGGAAAAAAGCCTGTCTTTGCTGGTTGTTGATGCGCAAGTAGGATTTGGGAACGGCCGGGTTGTGCCGGCCGGACCGCTGCGAGAGCCCGCCTCCGCCGCTCTGTCGCGAACAGACGCCGTCGTCTTGATGAAGCCCTACAAAGCGTTTGAGCCTGATGATTATTTAATGGCGCAATTTGGCGATATTCCGGTGCTGCCGGCCTATCTGGCCCCGACCGCGCCTATGCCGAAGGGCAAGCTGTTTGCCTTTGCCGGCATTGGGCGGCCGAATAAATTCTTTGACGCCCTGCGGCGCGGCGGCGCGGATTTGGCAGATGCAATCGGCTATCCGGATCATCACAAATATTCCGATGAAGACTTAGCGAGCCTTCAGGCGCTGGCGCGGGAGTATAAAGCGCAGCTGATTACGACGGAAAAAGACTTTGTCCGCCTGCCCGCAGCGATGAAGCAATATGTGGCGGTCTGGCCGGTGCGCGCCGTGTTTGAAACAGAAAATCAGCTCGACCTGTTGCTTACGCCGATTATCGACAGCGCGCGCAAACGCAAGTAAGCAAAGCTATGTCTAACTTATTACAGCACGCAAAATGGCGCGGCGAGGTTCTCGCTTACGATATTGTGCGCGCCCTGATGATGCCGTTTTCTTTCAATGCCGTGTCAAATTTTGGCGGGTGGCTGTTTAAGAAAATCGGCCCGAGGACATCAAAGCAAACCATCGTTATGACGGGCCTGCGCACGGCCTTTCCTGAAAAATCCGAAACGGAGCTGAAAGCGCTCGCGCTGGCGCAATGGGACAATACCGGCCGTACTTTTGCTGAGTTTCCCATGCTCGGCCGCGTGCGGGTTTTTGATAAAAACAGCCGCGTGAAGGTTATCGGCCTCGAAAAACTCGAAGCGCTGCGCGATGAAAAAAAAGGCGCGGTTTTAATCTCGGGCCATTTTGCCAATTGGGAAATCATGGCGGCGGTTTTTTCTCAAGCGGGCCTACCGGTCCGCGTCACCTATCGCCCGACTAATAATCCGTATTTTGACAAACGTATTCGGTCACAGCGCAAAAAATACGGCATTGATTTAATGGTCGCCAAATCCGG
>CALLVD010000037.1 GCA_938010385.1 uncultured Robiginitomaculum sp. | reverse complement strand
GAAATCTGCGCCGATTCTCCGTAAGTCATTGCGTTTTCAATCACATTAGTCAGAGCGCGCTTAATCGCCGTTTCGCGAATATTGAGAACGACATCGCATGTCGCCGGCGCTTTTGGCTTTGGCTTCGGCATAGGGTCAATGATCTCTGAGAGCAGGGCGCCCAGATTAACCGCTGTGATGTTTTCACCTTCCAGTCCGCGCGCAAAGTCTAAATAGCCGTCCAGCATAGATTCCATATCGGAAATATCTCTGCGCGCGGCAATAATATCGTCGTTCTCATCCGCCATGGCGAGTTGTAATTTCAGCCGGGTCAGCGGCGTGCGCAAGTCATGAGAAACACCGGCCAGCAAGGTTGTGCGCTGTTCGATGTGGCGGCCGATACGGTCTTGCATATCTATAAAGGCTTGGCCGGCCTGACGGACTTCGGTCGCGCCGGAGGGCTTAAAGGTCTCAATCGGGCGGCCTTTACCAAAGGCTTCGGCCGCTTCGGCAAGGCGCACAATCGGGCGCGCTTGGTTGAGGATGAACAATATGCTGACCAGTGACAAAAACGCGGTGGCCATAGCCATCCAGAAGATGAAAATAAATCCTGTCGACGCGAAAACCCGCTCTCGCGGCGCAATATAGCGCAATGTCCCTGCCTCGGTCTCAACCCGAATGTCGATATGATTGGGATAGCGGGTTGTATCAAACCAAAACGGGCGCTCGCCCAGCGCATCTGACAAGGCGCGGCGCAAGGTTCGGTCGAGATTGGAGAAAAACGCATCGCGCGTCGACGTAGGCAGTTTTTCATCAGCGGCCAGTTTTACCGATATATTCATTTCAGGAATAATGATGTCATTAAGCCGTTGGGCCTGCGCCGCGCTGGGGTTTTGATCGTAAAGCCGGGTGGCAACAGCGATGTCGGCAGCCACGCTTGCGGACAGGCGGGAGGTAACCGTCTGCCAATGGGCTTCAAAGAAAATATAGGCCACCACGATCTGCATAATCGCAATGGGAATAATGATGATCGCCAATGCACGCCCAAACAGGGATTTCGGCAGATGATCTTTCAAGTTAAACATGACGGCAGATTAGAGCAAATCAGCGCCTGCGCAATGGCCTGACGCCGGGCTGCGGCGCGCTTAAACCCTTAACTTAATATGACCGCTGCCTTTAGAGTTTTATAACTCTGTTTGTTTATAAGGGTGGTTCAATTCAGGATATGGGACCCGGCCGAATATGACACCACCATCACACAAACGGCCGACTGCGGTTGTACAAGGCAGCGTAGCTCCGTTTAAACAAATTGAAATCGGACGTATTTTGTCAGTCGGAAGCTCTCGGGCGATGGTGACAATCAATAAATCCATTATCCGCAATAATCAGCTGCATATGGCGCAATTGGGCACGGTTTTAAAGATTGTGACCAGCTATTCCGTTGTTGTGGCTATGGTATCGTCACTCGACATTGCCGGCGTTGATGATGAAGGCATGAATGACGGCTGTATCGCCCGTCTGGACATCCTCGGCGAAATTACGACTAATCAGACCACCGGTAAGACGCGGTTTTATCGCGGCGTACGCTCTTTCCCCGTTCTCAATGAAGCTGTTTACAACATGTCGCCCGAAGATCTGCGCCTGATTTTCTCCAATGAAAATGAGCAGACCATTCAGGTCGGCCGGCTCCAGCAAGACAGCTCTATAATCGCGCAAGTGCGCACGGATGATTTATTGTCCAAGCATTTTGCCATTGTCGGCTCTACGGGGTCAGGTAAGTCCTGTACTGTGGCTTTGGTCTTGCAGGCGATTTTGGACCAAAACTCTGACGCGCATGTGGTGCTGTTTGACCCGCATAATGAATATTCCAAAAGTTTCGGTAATCTGGCCGAAGTGGTCCGACAAGACACGCTGGATTTGCCGATTTGGATGTTTGACTTCGATGAGACCGTCGAGCTTTTAACCAGCGAAATTACGAAGAATCGCTTGGAAGAGACTGAAATCCTTTCAGAAGTTATTGTCAAAGCCAAGCAGCTCTACGAGCGTTCGCAAATGAAAACAGGTGAGATTTCGTCTGAAACCAAGCTGGAAGATATTGAAAAAGATTTGCACCGCATTGCGCCGCATATCTCACTCGACAGCCCGGTCCCGTATCGCATGCGCGATTTGCTTCGCCTGATTAATTACAATATGGGCCGGTTAGAAAATGCCGATAATCTGCGTCCGTATAAGCGCCTGAAACGCCGAATTGAAATGCTGCTCAACGATCCGCGATATGCCTTCGTGTTCCGCAATCAAGCCGCCCCTCGCTCTATCGAAGACATTGTCGGGCGTTTGTTCCGTATTCCTGTACAGGGCAAGCCGATCTGTATTTTGGATTTCTCGTCTATTCCGTCCGAAGCGTTGGATGTCGTTGTCTCTGTCGTCAGCCGGTTGGCCTTTGAACTGGCCATGTGGAGCAATCGCGCCATTCCGATCCTGCTCGTTTGTGAAGAGGCCCACAGATATATTCCGAATGACCAATCGCGCGGCTTTGCTTCGACGCGCCGGGCCATCTCACGCATCGCGAAAGAGGGACGTAAATATGGCGTCGCACTGGCTATTGTTTCGCAGCGCCCGTCAGAACTGGATGCGTCCACGCTGTCGCAATGCTCGACGATTTTCTCCATGCGCCTCTCCAATGAGCGCGACCAGAATTTTGTCCGCGCAGCCGTTCCTGACGGCGCAGGCGAGCTCCTGACCTTCCTGCCGTCGCTCGGCACAGCGGAAACCATGGTCTTTGGCGAGTCTGTAAATCTGCCGATGCGTATTGTCTTAAATACGCTGCGCGAGGACCGTCGTCCGCACAGCTCCTCCGCAGCCTTTACCGACCTTTGGTCTGCCGGTGAAATTTCTGCCGGCTATATGAGCCGCGTGTTTGAAAGCTGGCGTTCGAGAACGCAGATGCAGCAGGCTCCGTCCGGCGGCCCAGCGGCGCCGCAGGCCGCGCCTGTCAGCCGACAAACCGCGAGCAGTGTCGCCAATATGCGCGCCGCAATGCGGCCGGCCGGCACGGATCCGAGCAAGGCAAGGTCTATTGCAGAGATGAAAGCAATTTTGGGCAACATCGCCGGAAAATAGCACCGCTACGCCCCTAAATCCGGTTTACTTTAAACGCGAAAATGATAGTGTCCGCCGACTTTAATCACGGCAGGAGCGCCGCAATGTACGCGAAAATTTATCAGCCCGCCCGCAGCGCGATGCAGTCCGGCATGAAAAATACGGCGCATTGGGTTGTTGAATTCACAGGCCCGGACCGTCAAGTGATAGACCCGTTGACCGGCACGCATACTTCGACCAATACGCTTAAGCAGCTTGATCTGAAATTCAAGACGATGGAAGATGCCGTTGCCTATGCCAAAGCGCGGGGCATTCCGTACCACGTTACGCAAAAGCCTGCCCGCAAACGGATATCCCGCAGTTACGCGGAAAATTTCGACACGAACAGGAAATTGCCCTGGACGCATTGATACCTAAGGATCCTTAGCTCAACCGGATAGAGCACCTGCCTTCTAAGCAGGGGGTTGCAGGTTCGAGTCCTGCAGGGTCTGCCATTTTCTTATTTTAATAAAGACAGCGCCTGCGCAATGTCGGCTTGAAGGTCGTCGGCATGTTCCAAGCCGCAGGCAAAGCGGATGAGCGGTCCGGCGAGCTTATCAGCGTGGCTGCGCCGTAATTGCGGGTCGCAATGGATGCATAGGCTTTCATACCCGCCGTAAGAATAGCCGATGCCGAACAGCTCAAGTCCGTTGATAAAGGCCAACACTTTTTTGGCAGAAACAGGGTTTAAAACAACGCCGAACAAGCAGGCACCGCCCGTAAAATCCCGTTTCCATAGGGAATGTCCCGGATGGCTCTCCAATCCGGGATGCAAAACAGAATGAACTGCGTCTTGGCCCTCAAGCCATTTTGCCAGCTGCATCGCCGTGGCCTCGGCTTGCCTAAAGCGCGGCATGACGGAGCGAAACCCGCGCAGGACTTGGTAGGCATCATCCGGCGAGGTCGCAAAGCCGATGGATTTAACATAGGCGTCGATGGCAGCGCCTGTTTTCACGTCTGCGCTGATGATTGCCCCATAGAGCAAATCCCCGTGCCCGCCGAAATATTTCGTTGCCGCATGCACAGATATATCGACGCCGAGCTTGAGCGGGTTGAGCGAAATTCCGCCGGACCAGGTATTATCGATAATGGTCGTCACGCCGGCCGCCTTGGCGGCTTTTGTCATGGCCGGCAGGTCGTGGATTTCAAAGGTCAGCGAGCTTGGCGATTCCAGCAGGATGACGGATGTTTTATCCGTAATCAGCTCTACAATATCTTCGCCGATATGCGGGTCAAACAGCGTCGTCGTGACGCCGATTTTCGGCAGATAGCTTTGACAAAACGCGCGGGTCGGACCGTATGCCCCGTCCGTTAGCAGGACATTATCGCCGGTCTTGACCATGGCCAAAATCGCTGTTGTCGTGGCGCTGTGCCCGGACGGGAGCAGGGCAGCGTGAGCGCCGCTTTCCAGCGCCATAAAGGCTTTTTTCAGCTGGTCATGGACATCGCTGCCGTGGCGGCCATAGGTGCGAATGTCGCCGCGATACAGGTCCTCGGCCCTGTCGAATAACAGCGTAGAAGCCCTTGAAATATCGGGATTAACCGTCGTCGCCAGGCCCGCTTTGGGGCGGCCTGTATGGGTGAAAAGCGTTTCTTTTTTCATGTCAAATCTCTATCGGCGCGTCCGATGCGCCATATTCTGCCCAGGAACCCATGTAAACAGATACATTATCAGCGCCAAGTTTTTCAAAGATATAGCGCAGCGCGCAGGCCGTTACGCCGGAGCCACATGTCGTAATAATCGGATGGGACAGGTCAATGCCAGCGTTTTTAATGCGCTGCTCAATATGGGTGTGAAGTCTTTTATTAGCTGCGAGCAGATTGCCAAGCGGCAGGTTTATGGCCCCGGGCATATGACCGGAGCGCAGACCTTCACGTGGCTCCGGCTCTGTGCCGTGAAAGCGGCCTTGGCTTCTGGCATCAACAATTTGAATTTGTGTACCGAATGCTGCCACAAGCTCACTCATAATCACGCCGCTGCATAACGGGGCGGTCGGCGTATAGCCGGTGCTCGCCGGTGGGCTGTGGGGCGTGTTTACGGTCTCTATGCCTCTGCTTTTCAGAAACGGCAAACCGCCTTCAATCACTTTTGTTTCCGCGTGACCGCAGGACTGCAAGCTCCATTGGATAAAAGGCGCAGAGAAAAATCCGGCGCGGTCGTAGATTAGAAGCGGTGAATCTTTTGAAATGCCAAGGGCATTGGCTTGCGCGGCAATGGTGCTCGCATCCGGGTAGCGGCTGCCAAGCGGAGTCGCCGCTTTGAGTGCCGCGACGTCAAATACTCCGGCGCCTTGCAGATATCCGCTCGCGAGCGGTGTGTCGCTGCCCGGCAATACCCAAGTCGCGTCGAGCAGAATTACATCCGTCTCAGATAGGAGAATCAGATTGCTTGTATCTAGCTCAGCCATGACGGCACAGGCAGGTCTTTGGATTTTAAAAATTCCGGATTGTAGACTTTGGATTGATAGCGTGAGCCGTAATCACAGAGAATGGTCACAATCGTGTGGCCGGGGCCAAGCTCGCGGGCCATGTGGATTGCGCCGGCGATATTAATGCCGGAGCTGCCGCCCAGACACAGGCCTTCAAGCTGAGTTAAAGCAAACACAATCTGCAGCGCTTCTTTGTCAGAAATGCGGTAGGCGCGGTCAACAATGACGTCTTCCAAATTGGCGGTAATGCGGCCTTGACCGATGCCCTCGGTAATGGAATTGCCTTCGGTCTCAAGCTCGCCGTGCTTGTAGTATGAGAACATTTTTGACCCGCCGGGATCAGCGACGCCGATTTGAATGTCAGGGTTTCGCTCTTTGAGCGCCATAGATACGCCGCCCAGCGTACCGCCGGAGCCGACGGCGCAAATAAACCCGTCAACTTTGCCGTCTGTTTGGTCAAATATCTCAGGCCCCGTTGTGCGGTAGTGGGCGTCGCGATTGGCGGTATTGTCAAATTGATTGGCCCAGATCGCGCCGTTCGGCTCGGTCTTTGCCAGTTCGGCTGCGAGGCGGCCCGAGTAATGCACGTAATTATTCGGATTGGCATAAGGCACGGCGTCAACTTCAATCAGCTCAGCCCCGAGCAGGCGGATGGCGTCTTTTTTCTCTTGGCTTTGCGTGCGCGGAATAACGATTTTACAGCGATAACCCAGCGCGCCGCAAACCATGGCCAGCCCGATGCCGGTATTGCCGGCTGTGCCTTCGACGACGAAGCCGCCCGGCTTCAGCGTGCCGGCCTTTTCCGCCGCGCGAATAATGCCTAACGCCGCGCGATCTTTGACCGATTGACCGGGGTTTAAAAACTCGGCCTTAGCCAAAATTTCACAGCCGGTCAGCTTGCTGGCTTCTTTAAGGCGCAGCAGGGGCGTATTGCCGATGAGGTCAAGAACAGAATTGGCAGTCATAGGGTTTCTCCGATTAGGGCGCTAAGGTAACGGGCAGGCAGATTCGCGGCAAGGGGAAACCGGGCTCATATGTCCTGAACTTTCCTCTTTAATTTTACCGCAGCGGAGCGCATATACGCTGCAAGCAGGAGACCCGCCATGACGACAGCGAACGCAACCATCAAACTGACCACGCCCGCAGGCGAGCATTGGGAAATCGGCAATGATAAGCCGATGACCTTTTTGGCCGGACCGTGCGCTATGGAATCGCGCGAACACGCGCTTGAAGTCGCCGGCATGCTGAAAGACATCGCCGGCCGCGTCGGCGTCAATCTGATTTACAAATCGTCCTATGACAAAGCCAACCGCACCAGCATTCATTCTGCGCGCGGCATCGGGCTTGATAAAGCGATGGAAGTGTTTGACGAAATCCGCGACACGCTCGGCATGCCTTGCGTGACAGACGTTCATACGGCCGAGCAATGCGCTATTGTCGGCGAGCATGTAGACGTGCTGCAAATCCCGGCATTTTTGTGCCGCCAGACAGATCTGCTCGTCGCGGCTGCGAAAACCGGCAAAGTTATCAATGTTAAAAAAGGCCAATTTCTGGCGCCTTGGGATATGAAGAATGTCCTGAACAAAGTAGTCGAGGCCGGTAATGGCAATGTCATGGCGTGCGAGCGCGGCGCGAGCTTTGGCTACAATACGCTCGTCACCGATTTTCGCGGCCTGCCGATTATGAAAGACTTTGGCTCGCCCGTCGTCTTTGATGCCACCCACAGCGTGCAGCAACCGGGCGGGCAGGGCGGCACGTCAGGCGGTCAGCGCGAGTTTGTCCCTCATCTGGCCCGCGCGGCTGCTTCAATCGGCGTGGCTGCCATCTTTATGGAAACCCATCCCGACCCGATGAGCGCGCCTTCTGACGGCCCCAACATGATCCCGACCGGCGAATTTGAAGCTCTGCTGGAAGATATCATGAAATTTGATAGGCTGAGCAAAAGCCTGTAAGCTTTTGATCAACGGCGATTATCGGTCGGTGTTACGGGGCTGTCGAGGATGTCGACTTCCTCCAGATCATCCAGGGCCGGCGCGAGGCGCGGTATTATGGTCCCTGTCATAATCAGGGCTTCCGTTCGCGCGATGATATTTAAGCGCAAGTCTTCGTAAAACAGGTTAAACGGCGCGGTTTTAAACCGGCCGCCAAATTGGGCGCGGCGGCGAAAGCTGCGTGATTTCGGCTTATCAATGGCCAGCACGCCGTCTTCACATCTTGCGCCGAATTGCTTGGATATGGGCGCGGGAAAGTCATTCGGGCTAAGACCTTCTGCGGCCACGGCGCCGGCGTGAAGGCGCGCGGGGGCGTAGTCTTCGGATTGCGCCCAAAGCAGGGGATTAATGCACAGGATCGGCTTGTCACCCACGCGAAAAAGGCGATCGCCGGCAAAGGCGAGCGTACCTGACACAAAACGCTGTGCGGCGACGGTCTGGTTCGGGGTATAAGCTCCAAAGCTGACCACGCAGCCCGTTTGAATATCGGTCTCGCAGGGCGGGGTTTGAGAGAGCGGCCCGTCAAAAAGCGCGATAGGCGTCGGATGGTCAATAATATAGGCCGCTGCCAGGCGTGCTTTGCGATCGCCCTGAAAGTATTCAGCCAGCAAACGCTGTACATGCAGGCCGCCTTGGCCGTGACCCATAAGGACTATCGGCCGTTCGGGCGGATTACGCATCAGAAAGAAGTCAAAGGCGCGGGCCACATCTGAATAGGCAAAATCCTGCGCCTCGCGGGCATCATCACGGTTGGTCATGAAGCTGTACAGGGAGGCATGACGATATTTGGGCGCAAAAACCCGCCCGCCGAGCTTATAAGGCGAGACGTAATTTGGTGCGATTATCCGTTCTGTCCGCGCCTTGACGGCGGCATTATCCTGCGGCGCAACCCAGTCTGACCCACCCCAATAGGTCGTAGGCGTAACCACAAATATATCGGCATCGCCGCGGTCTTGTGACGGGCGCGTCTCGTCGCCGGGAAGGCTTATCCACGCGCCGACGCTGTCATAATTCGGCGCGGCCGGGGGCTTATAAGTTTGGAAAGGCTCGCCCGGGTCCATAAAAGACGCAAACAGGTCATCACGATAAATAAAAGCTGCAATGGACAAGAGCAGCACGAAAACGGCGGCGGCGGCCCACAAGGCGCGAAACCGTAAAAATATGGGTTCTTTTTTTGTCTCACCGGTCATAATTATTCCACAGTTCAAGTCTTTGTTTACTGCACCCGGGCAAGAAAGTCATTTGCCGCGTTAAAAATAAACGCCTATATCCGCTCTGACCTTATAATTTCGGACGCTACCATGACAGACCCCCAGAAAACGCCCGCTCAGGACAGCGAAAATACCCGTCCGCCGACCGTTATGCGTGAAGTGCGCAATAACTTCCTGTCCGGAGTTTTTGTCGCTATTCCGATCGGGCTGACGATTTGGATTATCGCTAAATTCGTCTTGCTCGTTGATGATATTTTTAAGCCCGTTATTCCGTCGGCGCTCAATCCCGATACCTATCTTCCGGTCACCCTCCCGGGCGGATTTACGATTGAGCATATTCCCGGCGTCGGCCTGATTGTTGCGTTCTTTTTGCTGTTTGTTTTGGGGACTTTGGCGAAGAACTTCTTTGGACGAACATTGCTGGGTATTGGCGAGCGGCTCTTAAATCGCGTTCCTTTTGTCGGCGCGATCTACAATTTTATCAAACAAATTGTCGGCGTCATAGCAGAGCGTCAGGACGCCGCCTTCACTGAGGTTTGCATGATTGAATATCCACGCAAAGGTCTGTGGGCTGTTGCCTTTATAACGTCCGAGGTCGGCGGTAAGCCGAAAACGCATTTAAAGGGCGATTACGTCAATGTCTTTGTTCCGACAACGCCAAACCCGACGTCAGGGTTTTTGCTGATGGTCAAAAGAAGTGATTTGAAAATTCTCGACATGACTCCGGAAGAAGGCGCGAAATTGATTATTTCTGCCGGCATGGTGACAGAGGCAAAGGGTAATCCGCTTCTGGTTGATTAGCCCGACTTCATCAGAGCCACGCCGTAATCCTGCTCGAATAAATAGAGGCAGACTTTCGCCGCTTTGCCGCGCTCCGTTTCCAATTTCGGGTCGGTCTGAACTAAGGCGCGCGCATCTTTAGAGGCAATCTCAAGCAGGGATTTATGCTTGTCCAAATCTGCCATTTTATACGCCGGCAGCCCGCTTTGCTTTGATCCGAGTAAATCACCGGAGCCGCGCAAATCCCAGTCTTCTTCTGCGATGACAAAGCCGTCTTCCGTCTCGCGCATAATCTCAAGCCGGCGTTTGCCATTTACGGATAACGGACCTTGATAGAGCAAAAAGCAGGATGATTTTTTATCTGACCGCCCGACCCGGCCGCGCAGTTGATGAAGCTGCGCCAATCCGAATCGCTCTGCATGTTCGATAACCATGATGGTCGCATCCGGCGCGTCAACGCCGACCTCAATAACGGTGGTGGCGACCAGAATATCAAATTCGCCGTTTTTAAAGGCAAGGGCCATAGCCTCTTTTTCGTCCGGTTTCATCCGCCCGTGCAAAAGGCCCACCCGATTGCCGAATATGGCGGTGAGTTGGCGGTGACGGTCCTCTACAGAGGACAAATCGATAAACTCTGAATCCTCAACCAGGGGGCAGACCCAATAGGCGCGCCCGCCGGATTTCAGGGCGCGGCCCATAGCGTCAATCATATCATCCAGCCGGGTCAGCGGCAGGATGCGCGTATCAATCGGTTGCCGCCCGGCCGGCTTTTCATCCAGCTTGGATATGTCCAAATCCCCGTAAGCCGTCAGGGCGAGCGTGCGCGGAATAGGGGTCGCGGTCATGACCAATAAGTCCGGACGCTGACCTTTTTCAGACAGCTTCATACGGTCATGCACGCCAAATCGGTGTTGTTCGTCGATAATGACTAAGCCCAGGTTTTTAAATTCGACCTTGTCTTGGAACAGGGCGTGCGTGCCGACGACGACATCAATATAGCCCTCGCGCATTCCGGTGGCCAGCGCCTCGCGCGGCTTGCCCTTATCGCGGCCTGTAACTGCTTCGACCATAAGCCCGGCCGGTGCGAGCAGGGTTTTAAGCGTTTCTGCGTGTTGCCGCGCTAAGATTTCAGTCGGGGCCATAAGCGCCGTTTGCGCGCCGCCCTCGCTTGCATGGGCGGCGGCCAGCGCAGCAACGAATGTCTTACCCGCGCCGACATCGCCTTGCAGCAAGCGCGCCATGCGGTACGGCCCGCTCATATCTTTGGCAATCTCTGCGTAAGCCCGGCTTTGCGCGCCGGTGGGGGCAAAGGGCGCGCCGGCGAGGACTTCTTGGACGTAGTTTTTACCGGTCGTCAGAGCGCGTCCGGATTGGCGGCGATTAGATTCGCGCACAATTGATAAGGCCAGCTGCTTGGCAAACAGTTCGTCATAAGCCAGACGCGAGCGGGCGCGGCCCGACGCGGCCATATCTTCTTTATACTCCGGACTGTGGAGCATCAATATGGCCTGCGCCCATCGCGGCCAATTTTGTTTTTCCATCAAGGCAGTGTTCTGCCATTCCGGCAGCTCCGGCAGGGATTTTAGCGCCTCGAGCATGGTTTTGCGCGCGACTTTCTGCGATAGCCCCGTCGAGAGCGGATAGAGCGGTTCAAGCCCCGGCATTTGCGCGGCGTCTTCCGGCGCTAAAACATAGTCGGGATGAGGCATTTGCGCCTGCGCGTTGAAAATTTCGACCTTGCCGGAAATCAGGCGGCGCTCATTATCGGGCAGCAGCTTTTGTAAAAATGAGCCGCGTGCATGAAAATAGGTCAAGGTCATCTCGCCGCTGTCATCACCGACAATGACGCGGTACGGCCGGCCCTTGGCGCTTGGCGGTAAGTGGCGCAACACAGTCACGTCAAATGTGGCTGTTTGTCCGTCGCGCGCGCCGGCAATTCCGGGCCGGGCCGTGCGATCAATGACGCCGGTCGGCGGTGTCAGGATAACATCTTTGACCCGCGTCCCCATGGCTCGCCCCAGGCTTTCTGCCACGCGCGGCCCAACCCCTTTCAGGCTCGTTGTCTGCGCAAACAGCGGAAATAGGATGTCGGGTCTCATATTTTTAAAATGACGCAGCAATCAACCCGCCGCAAGCGTTGCGGCGTAAATAAATAGTGTTATATCCACACTCCTGAATAATGAGGCCTTGTAATGACTGATGATATTGAAGCGCGGCGAAAGCGGGCGATTTACCGCGCCAATTATCGCGGGTTTCGAGAGGCGGATCTGCTGCTGGGCGGATTTGCCAAAGCGCACGGCCCTGACTTTACCGATGATGAGCTGCGCGAGTTTGAGGCGCTCATTGAGGAGTCAGACCATAATATTTATGACTGGATTACAGGCAATCGCCCTTTGCCGGCGCAGCATGACACAGACCTGTTTGCGCGGCTTAAAGCCTTTGACCCGATACAGGGCTAAGCCGGTATTTTGACACCGCAAATTCAATATCAAAAAGCGCATGGACGCTTGGCTGTCGGAGAGTTGCCCGAAGGCGCAGACGCACTTGTCTTCACGCAAGCGGCGCGTAAGCGGGGCGGGCGCAATGTTTTCATCGCCCGCGATGATACGCGCGCGGCCAATTTTAAAGCGGCCTGCCGGTTTTTAGCGCCGGATATAGATCTGCTGGAACTGCCGGCTTGGGATTGCCTCCCTTTTGACCGCGTTTCGCCAAGCCGGGCATTAGCGGCCAAACGGGCGGCGACTCTGCATGCGCTTGCGCAGCCTGCGGCGGGCACGCAGATTATCATTACAACAGTCAATGCCGCCGCGCAAAAAGTGCCGCCGCGCAGCGCTATAGCGAGCGCCGGCTTTGCCGCAAAAGCGGGCGACGAGGTAGACCGCGATGCCCTTCAGCTTTATCTGACGGTCAACGGCTATGCCCGCGCCTCTATGGTGTCAGAACCCGGGGATTATGCCGTTCGGGGCGGCTTGATTGATATTTTCCCGCCGGGATTTGACGCGCCGCTGCGCCTTGATTTTTTCGGCGACGAACTCGAACATTTGCGCAGTTTTGATCCGGACAGTCAGGTCAGCACGGGCAAGGTTGATCAAGTACTCCTTGCGCCCGTATCAGAGGCGCTGCTGACCGAGGAGACGCAAAGCCAATTTCGCCGCGGCTATATTGCAGCCTTTGGCGGCGGGGTCAGTAATGACCCGATTTATGCCGCCGTCTCCGAAGGCGTGCGCCCGGCCGGCGTTGAGCATTGGCTGCCGCTGTTTTATGCTGAGCTTGAGACGGTGTTTGATTATATCGGGCAGGGCGCGCTTTACGCTTTCGACTCTATGACCGAAGAAGCGCGGGCCGAGCGCACGGAGCTGATTGACGATTATTATGACGCGCGCAAAGCCTATGCGGACGCGCAGAAAAAGTCGGCCGACGGTATTCACCGCGCTTTGCCGGCCGACCGGCTCTATCTGCAAGGCGAGGCATGGGGCGCGGCGACTGATGATTTGACCCGCCGCGATCATACAATTTTTGCCGTGCCGGACGGCGACTATGCCATCAATATGGGCGCTGCATCGGCCCGTTCGTTTGCTGCGGAGCGTCAGACCGAAGGCGTTAATGTCTTTGACGAGGCGAGCAAACACATCAAAGCCTTGCGCGATTCCGGCCAAAAAGTCTGGGTTGCCTCTTGGACACAAGGCAGCAGCGAACGGCTCGGCAGCGTCTTAAATGATCATGGCTTGCTTATTGGTGAGGTTAACAACGGGACCGCCGCGCGCGAAATGCGTCCCGGTGAGGTTAAGCGGATTGTCCTGCCGCTGGAAGCCGGATTTACACTTGGCAATTTGTCGGTCGTGGCCGAGCCTGATCTGCTGGGCGATCGTTTGGTCAATCGCGGGCGGCGGAAAAAGGCGAAAAACTTTATCGCTGATGCCGCGACTATGTCCGAAGGTGATTTGGTCATTCATATCGACCACGGTTTGGGCCGTTATCTGGGCCTGAAAACTATCGATGTCCAAAGCCAGCCCCATGATGTTTTGGAATTGGAATATGCCAAGGGCGCGAAGCTTTTCCTGCCTGTTGAAAATATTGAGCTGCTCTCGCGCTACGGCTCCGCGCCGGACAGCGCTATTCTCGACACGCTGGGCGCGGGGTCTTGGAATGCCCGCAAGACCAGAGCCAAGCAGCGCCTGCGCGATATGGCCGAAGAGCTTATTAAAATTGCCGCCAAGCGCGCCTTACGTACGGCAGAGCCGCTTGAGGTCGCGCCCGGCGTTTATGACGAGTTTTGCGCGCGTTTCCCCTATGCCGAAACCGATGATCAGCTGAACGCCATTGATGATGTCACGGCAGACCTGAAAAGCGGCAAGCCGATGGACAGGCTGATTTGCGGCGATGTGGGCTTTGGCAAAACTGAAGTGGCGCTGCGGGCCGCGTTTATCGCGGTTATGTCCGGCAAGCAGGTGGCCGTGGTTGCGCCGACAACGGTGCTGGCCCGGCAACATTATAAAACCTTTACCGAGCGGTTTCGCGGCTGGCCAGTCAAAGTGCGGCAACTCTCGCGTCTGGTTTCAACAAAAGACGCCAATGCAGCCCGCGAGGAGATGGCAAGCGGGCGGTGCGAAATCGTTGTCGGCACGCATGCTTTGCTGGCTAAGTCTGTATCGTTTTCTGATCTTGGGCTTTTGATTGTTGATGAAGAGCAGCGGTTTGGCGTGCAGCATAAAGAACGGCTGAAAGCCTTGCGCGCGGATGTTCATGTGCTGACCCTGACGGCCACGCCAATTCCGCGCACGTTGCAAATGGCCTTGTCGGGCATTCGCGATTTATCGTTGATTGCCACGCCGCCGGTCGACCGTTTGGCGGTGCGAACCTATGTGACGCCGTGGGATCCCGTGTCTTTGCGTGAAGCTATTTTACGCGAGCGTTATCGCGGCGGGCAGACCTTTTTTGTGGTGCCGCGCATTTCTGATTTGAAGCGCACGGAAGAGTTTTTGCAGATGCAGGTGCCGGAGGTGAAGTACGTCATCGCTCACGGACAAATGGCCGGCGGCGCGCTCGAAGATGTCATGACGGCGTTTTATGACGGGCAATATGACGTGTTGCTGTCTACGTCGATTATCGAATCCGGCATTGATATTCCGACCGCCAATACGATGATTATTTATCGCGCCGACCGTTTTGGCCTCGCGCAGCTCTATCAAATGCGCGGACGGGTCGGGCGCTCTAAGACACGCGCTTATGCCTATATGACAATGCCTGACACGCATATGATTACAAAGGGCGCAGAGCAGCGGCTGAAGATATTACAGTCGCTCGACACGCTTGGGGCAGGGTTCTCTCTGGCGTCCCATGATTTGGATATGCGCGGCGGGGGTAATCCGCTGGGCGAGGAGCAATCCGGCCATATCAAAGATTTGGGCACAGAGCTTTATCAGCACATGCTCGAGGAAGCCGTGGCGAGCCTGCGCGATGATCTGACTGTGTCCGACAGTTCTTGGTCGCCGCAGGTTAATCTGGGTATTTCTGTTCTTATTCCTGAGAGCTATGTCAAAGATTTGAACGTACGTCTGTCGCTTTATCGCCGTGCCTCAGAGATTGAAGATGACCAAAGCAGCGAAGCCTTTGCCGCCGAAATGATTGACCGTTTCGGCCCATTGCCCAAAGATGTCGAAAACCTGCTGAAAATTATGCAAATTAAACGTTTGTGCCGCAAAGCTCATGTGGAAAAAATTGATGCAGGGCCAAAAGGCGCTGTCTTCACCATTCGCCATTCTGACGTTGTTGAACCTGAA
Source organism: uncultured Robiginitomaculum sp. (assembly GCA_938010385.1). GTDB lineage: Bacteria > Pseudomonadota > Alphaproteobacteria > Caulobacterales > Maricaulaceae > Robiginitomaculum. The sequence continues at coordinate 8,808 of CALLVD010000037.1, read as the reverse complement.
ATTATCTTGAACGCCCTGTCAGGACAACCGAATTGGCGGCTGCGCCCGGATCAGACTATATTTGTCAAAGGCGCGTTTGAAAAAGAGCAATGGCGTTTGGCCGGGACGGTAAATGCATTGCGGGCACTCGCAGGTGGCAGCGCAAAGGCTTAGGCTGTCTTGGCTTCGAAATCCCGCTCGGCAGTCGCGGCTGCGTTTGTTACGCTGACGTCCACATCGACACTGAAATTGCCGCGATCATCTTTATATTCGGTTCCTGCGATAATCGCGCTGATGCGGCTTGCCGCAAAGTTAGCATCTTCAAGGCTGACGCCGGGAAACAGCACCGCGAACCGATCACCGCTGAGCCGGGCTGTGCAATCTTGCATTCGGACCAAATTACGCAGCATGCTGCCGCTGCGAATGACGGCGTGCGACAGGCGGTCCGGGCTTAAAGGCGCATCGCCTTGGGCTGCGTTAAGTGTGAAAACAGCCACAGGGACGATGCGGCTGCGGGCGCGATGACGGGCAATGTGCGCGTCAAAAAAGGCTTCGTTAAACAGACCGGTCGCGGGATCCATTGTGTTTTGACTGCCCAGACCGGCAAAACGGGATTTTAAATCTTCATGTATGGCGTGGAAATTAGCCTGCTCTAAAATACGGTCGCGGATTTCATCCGGCTCAGCGGCGTCACGAATGACGTCGCTTGCGCCTTTCCTGTAGGCCATAGTGACGTCAACCTTATGGGTTTTCCCCGTCAAAAACAAAGTCGGCGTATGGAAGAGTTTTGAGTTGCGCCGCATGGTCGACGAAATTGTGAAAGCGGGCTCTTCCGAGCTCATTGCGTTTAAGACCACGGCGTCAAAATCTTGCTCGTGCAGATAATCAAAAGCGGTAAAGCCTGTGAAAGCCGCAATGACTTCCGCATCAGCCGATTGCAGGGCATTTACGATTGTCATAAATCGCGGACTTGCAGAGCCGACGAACAGAATGCGCTTTTTCCGGCGTGTATGCTGTTCGGGAAAGACCGGCGTCGCGCCGAACGAGTCGATGAGCGTTTCAATGCGCATCGCCATCTCTGTTTCCATGATTTGCAATCTGTACAAAGACGTCAGTCTTACGGCAATCTGCGATGAATGGGCGGGGTGAATAATGAGCGTATCGAAAAGGTCGGACGATTCAGACGCATACTGCGCCGGAAGACAGGCGGCTACGCTCGGCTTGCTGTCGCTGTAGGCGTCTTTCAGCCGGCCTGTCAGCGCTTTGATATTAGCGGGAACGGCCTGCGGAAAATCCATCAAAATAATTGACGGGGCCTTTTTCGGCAGGCGCGCAATCGTTTTGCCGTCAAATATACGTACAGTCGCCGACATTCGCCCGACTTTCAGCCGCGCGCAGATGTCTTCCATCCGATCCGTGTCGGCGTGGTTTTCGGACGTGATTATCAAAACTGTGTTGTGCAGTGCCATCGAATCACAAAATAGTCCGCGGAGCGTTAGGAAGATGTAAACAATATGGCTGCTTTTCGTTTAAAAGCAGCGCCGGGCTTACTGCCAACCGCAAGTACGGTCTTTGTTTTCTTCCTTAAGGTAAACCATAAGCGGGTCGAAATATTCCAAAATCGCAGAGCCGTCCATTTGGCGCGTGCCGGTGAACGCTTCCAGAGCGTCCGGCCAAGGCTTGGACGCGCCCATTTCCATCATCGCTTTAAACCTCGCGCCGACTTCGGTGTTACCGTAAACGGAGCAGCGATGCAGCGGACCTTCAAATCCGGCCTGTTCACAAGCGGCTTTGTGGAATTGGAACTGCAAAATATGCGCAAGGAAATAGCGCATATAAGGCGTGTTGCCCGGAATATGGAACTTCGCGCCCGGATCGAACGCATTTTCGGGTCGCGGCGCGGGCGGGGTTAAGCCCTGATACTTTTCGCGCAAAGCCCACCAGCCGTCATTATACTGCTCCGCAGAGAGCTCACCTGAGAAGACTTTCCAGCGCCATTGATCGACCATCAGGCCGAACGGCAGAAACGCAACCTTTTCTAAAGCCTGCTGCATCAGTAAGGCCGTGTCGCCGTCAGCGCCCGGCACATCAGCTTCATCTAACAGGCCGATTTGCACCAAATATTCCGGCGTGATGGAGAGGCTTATCATATCACCGATGGCTTCGTGGAAGCCGTCATTGGCGCCGTCTTTGAACAGGACAGACTGGTTCTTATAGGCCCGTTGATAGATATTGTGACCCAGCTCGTGGTGAACGGTTTTAAAGTCTTCCTCATCGACCTTGATACACATTTTGATGCGGATATCGTCCATATCATCAATGTCCCAAGCCGAGGCATGGCAAACGACTTCGCGGTCAGCGGGCTTTACGAATAAAGAGCGCTTCCAAAACGTGTCGGGCAGGGGGGCAAAGCCCATAGAGGTAAAGAATTCTTCGCCCGTCTTGACCATCTTCAGCGCGTTATAATCTGCATCTTTAAGCAATTTGGTGACATCCAAAGCCTTGCCTTTGCTCGGCGGCGCCAGGTCGCTGTAGACATTGCCCCAGCTTTGTCCCCACATATTGCCGAGGATATCGGCGCGGATGGGGCCGGTCTTCGGGACAATATCGTCGCCATATTTTGCGTTCAGCCCTGCGCGCGCATAACAATGCAGTTCGTCATAAAGCGGCTTAACCTGTCCCCAAAGGCGGTCTGCTTCTTTTGTAAAATCATCGGCGGGCATGTCGTAACCGCTGCGCCATAAAGCGCCGGCATCTTTATAGCCCAGCTCGCGCGCGCCTTCGTTGATAATGTCGACCATTTTCGCGTAATCGTCACGCATAGGCGGCGCGATGGTGCGCCAGCCTTCCCAAATGGTTTTTAACAGCTGCGGATCATCAGATTGGGCAATGATTGTCGACGCCTGACCCAGATTAATAACCCCGTCGGGCGCTTCTTGGTCCAGCGTGCCGTCTGTCTTGCCGTCAGCGCCTTCGCTGTCGAGTAAGGCAATAATACGCTCGTCATTGACGTCGATTTTAAACTTTCCGGTGCCATAGGCTGAATTCAAATCGGTCATGATTTTTGCCAGCGCTTTAGCGGCGCCGGGCTTGTCAGGAGCCGGGAAGTCGCTTCCGCGTTTCAGGCTGTCCATTTTGCGGGCCATGCTGTCCGGCAAAGTCAGGCCGTTAAACCGCTTGGCTTCATTGGCCAGACGTGTTGACAGAGCCGCGCTCTGTTCGCCGGCCAAAGAGGCGAGCCAGTCTGTATCGACTGTGATAAAGTTGGAATTGATCCAATAAGCCCTCGCCGCGAAAGCGTTCAGCTCAACGACGTCACGCTCTGCAGTTTCCAAGAATTCTTTGGCCTGTTGCAAGGTCGGCTTTCCGCTGACGCCCGTAATCATTTCAGTGGCCGCGTCTTCTGTCGACTGAGGCTGCTGTTGCTGTTGCGGTTGTTGTGGAGCGGGGTTCGTGTCCTGCGTATCAACAGGAGCCTGCGCAGCTTTATCTTCTGTTGCAGCTTTTTCTTCGGTTTTTGTCGGTGCAGGCGGGCTGTCCAGGCTGGATCGGGTGTTTTCTTTACAGGCCCCGAGCATCAATGCGCCCGCAGCGCAGGCAGTCATCAGCGTAAATTTTAAAGCAGATCCGGTCATGAGGTTTCCTGTTGCTGAGCGTCAAAATTTTCGACGCGACAAGGCGGCGTCCAAACGTGTAAGTCTTGCGTAAGTAATGACGCCTAATAGCGCGCCGCGTCAAGCGGACTTGCCGGAGAATACTGAAAAATGACAAAAAAAACAGGACTGCTCATGGTCAATCTCGGCTCGCCGGATGCGCCGACGCCTAAAGCCGTCAGAAAATATCTTTTCGAATTTCTGCATGATTACAGGGTCATTGAATTGAGCCGATGGCTGTGGTGTCCGATATTGCACGGCATTATTCTTCGGGTTCGCCCGAAAAAGAGCGCGGCCGCTTACGCCAAAATTTGGGGGCCGGACGGGGCGGAAGCGCCGCTCATTCGTATTACCCGCGCCCAAGCGGCCGGCGTTCAGGCGCGTCTCGGCGATGATGTTCATGTCGAAGTTGCCATGCGATACGGCAATCCGTCCATTGATGCCGGCATTGCAGCATTAGAGGCCAAGGGCTGCTCGCGCATTGCTGTGTTTCCGCTCTATCCGCAATATGCCGCTGCGACCACCGCGTCGATTTATGACGCAGTCGGCAAAGCTTTGAAGAAACGCCGCAACGCGCCGCAAGTGCGTTATTTGCGCGATTATCACGACCATCCGGATTATATCAGCGCCATCGCGGGCAGTATTCGCGCCCATCTGGACGGGCTGGATTACACGCCTGACCGTATTCTGGCATCCTTTCACGGTCTGCCGCAAGACGTCGTCGATAAGGGCGATCCCTATCAAAAAGAATGCCTGCATAGCGCTGACCTTATCCGCGCAGAGCTCGGTATGAGCGACGCCATGTTTATGACGACATTCCAATCGCGTTTCGGCCCCAAAGCTTGGTTGCAGCCCTATACAGATAAAACGCTCGAAGCCATGCCGGACGAGGGGCACAAAAAGGCCGTCGTGATTACGCCCGGCTTTACGTCAGATTGCCTTGAAACGCTCGAAGAGATTGCGCTGGAAGCCGGTGAGAGTTTTGAAGAGCATGGCGGCACACATTACTCGGTTGTGCCGTGCCTGAATGACAGCGAGGCGCATATTGATTTGCTGACCAAAGTCGCGCGCGACGATCTGCTCGCCGGCTGGATTTAACCGGCGGCTATGGTTTCCAAAATCGTTTCGGGCGTCGTCGTGCCTTCAAACAGCAGGCTCGCTTTGACGTTAACATCGGCCATGGCATTATAGGCGTCCATGCGCGACGCGAGCAGGTTCGGATAGGCGTCCTTAAGGGCCTGCGTGCGGTCGCAGCCATCCTTGTAAACGCCGTTCCAAATCAACGGTTTCGGGGATTTGAAATACAATTTTTCAAGGCGTGCCAGATTATTCGGCCCCGCTTGAATATGCACAATGACGGATTTTTTCGACAGCAGATCGCGGGTCTGTTTGTCCAGATAAATAACGCTGCCGGTAGTGTCCAGGATCAGGTTTTTGTCAGACTTATCAAAAGCTTGCGCCGTTAACTTAGATTCCAGCGTCAGATATTCCGCCTCACGCTTGGCGTAAGTCGCTTCATAAGGAAAGCCCATCCAGTCGGCGCTTTCCTGCATGGATTTCAAGCCGAGGGATTTTTGAATAGCTTCATCGACTTCGTATAGGTCAAAGCCGTGGCTTTTACGCAGGCGCATGGCGGTAAAGCTTTTGCCGATATTGGACATACCGATAAAGGTCAGGCGCAGATCGCCCGCGTTCAGACGCGCGTAAAATTCGTCCCGGCTCAGCTTCATCTAGGCGTGCTTATCCAGATAGGCGGCCAATTCATCAAGATCGCCGGACATAACGTGGACGCTCGGCTCTTTATCGTAAAGCACGGCCAAAGCGTCGGGCAGGGGAATATCATCGCGGATGACCTGCTCGACTTCTGTTTGGAATTTCGCCGGATGCGCCGTCGCGACGGTGATTTTCGTAAAGTCTTGGTCAACGCCGGCGGAGAATTTCTCCATGGCCAGATGACCGACCGTCGTGTGCGGGCACATCAAATAGCCGGTCTCATTATACACGCGGCGTAAGTGACGGGCCGTGATCTGATCATCAAAGCTCGCGCCGTAAATCTCAGCCGCGATTGTTTTGTGATCATTGTCATAAAGCGACAAAATACGCGGGAAATTATTCGGCCTGCCGATATCCATAGCGTTTGACAGCGTCGGTACGGACGGGCGCGGCTCATACTCACCGGTCGTCAGGTAATCGACCAGCGGGTCATTGACATTATGCCCGACGACAAAGCGGTCAATCGGCGCGCCCATGCGCTTAGCGACGAGGCCGCCGGTCAGATTACCCAGATTGCCGGACGGAATAGAGTAAACCAGCGGACGGTCGGGATAGGCTGCTTTGGCCTGCAAAGACGTCCAAAAATAATAAAAGCTTTGCGGTATAACCCGGCCGACATTTATGGAATTGGCCGACATTAAATTATGTTTTTTCGACAGCGCTTTATCGGCAAAGGCGTCTTTGACCAAAGCCTGCGCTTCATCAAAGCTTCCGGCGATGCGTACGGCTTTGACATTGCTGCGCGCGCCCATTGTGGTCAGCTGTTGTTCCTGGACTTTGGACACGCCGCCTTCGGGATAGAAGATATAAACCTTCACGCCGGGCTGATCTAAAAACGCATAGCCGATGGCTCCGCCGGTATCGCCGGAGGTGGCGACCAATATGGTGCGCTCCTCGCCGCTTTTCGTCAGCAGGTGCGAGGCTGTGCGGCCCATAAACCGCGCGGCAAAATCTTTAAACGCCAGCGTCGGACCGTGGAAAAGCTCTAAGAAGAACTCGTCATCGTCTTCGGGCACTGCGGCGTCGAGCTCGCGCCCGTCAAAGGTGCGCATGGGCAGCGTAAAGTCATAAGCGTCTTCGCAAATGGCGAGCAAATCATCATCAGAGAATCGATCATCGGTGAAATGACGGGCCAGCTTGGCTGCGCACTGCGCAAATGACATGGCACCAAGCTCTGCCAGTTGCGCGTCGCTGAAAGATGGCAGGGATTTAGGCATATAAAGGCCGCCGTCCGGGGCAAGGCTGGAGAGCAGGGCGTCACCGAAACGGGCCGTTAAAGACGGGTCAGTCAGAGAGTAATAGTCCACGACGATTAGTCCTCAAGCAGGCGCGGCTCGCGCGGCGGGCAATAGCGCTCGTCAAGGCAGTCATCCAGATAATCATCAATAACGTCCATCGCCTGATCCAAATGGTTGGAATAGAAATGATCCGCGCCTTCAATCGGGTGGGTGGTGATGAACGTGCCTTTTTGCGTGCGGATGCGCTCGACAACGCGGTCAACATCTTCTGCCGGAATGATCTGATCTTCCGTGGCGTAAGTCACCAGGCCGGACGCCGGGCAGGGCGCGAGAAAGGCAAAATCATAAGTGTTGGTCGGCAGAGACATAGAGATGAAGCCGGCCACTTCCGGGCGGCGCATCAAAAGCTGCATGCCGATATAGGCGCCGAATTGATAACCTGACACCCAAGAAAAAGGCGCGTTTTGGTTAAAGCTTTGCAGCCAATCCAGCGCGTAGGCTGCGTCCTGAAGCTCGCCGGAGCCGTTATCATAAGTGCCGACAGAGCGCCCGACGCCGCGAAAGTTAAACCGCAGCACGGAAAAGCCGCGGCGCTTATATTGCTCATACATGGCAACGGGGATGCGGTGATCCATATGGCCGCCCGCTTTTGGGTGGGGCGACAGGATAATCGCGCACGGCGCGGCCGGGTCGTCAGAGGGGGAATAGCGGCCTTCGAGGCGGCCTTCGGGGCCGGCAAAAATGACTTCAGGCATGAATAAGTCCTATGTGATTTAGCCGCACATATTTGCGCAAGGCAATAGTTGACTAAATTGGTCGGGATTACTACATCACCGACACTGTGAATGATTGCGCGCGTCATAACAAAGCGATGCGCAAAAAGCGAGAAAAACATGAAGCTGACCGCAAAAGGACGATACGCCGTTATGGCCGTTTCTGACATTGCTGCGCAGGGGCGCGATGCGCCGGTCACTTTGTCCGATATTTCCGCGCGTCAAAACATCTCTGTCACCTATCTTGAGCAGATATTTGCACAGCTTCGCCGCGCCGGCCTTGTCGCCAGCACGCGCGGCCCCGGCGGCGGTTACGCCCTGTCCGGACCGGCGGAAACCATATCGCTCGACCGCGTTATTGCCGCCGTCAATGAAGACATACGCGCCCATGGCTGCACGCCCGAGCTAAAGCAAAGCTGCACCGGGCAAAATGCGAAATGCCTGACCCATAATCTGTGGGGCGCGCTGGAGAGCCATATCGGTGATTTCCTCGCCGGCGTGACCGTTGCTGACGTGCTGGCGGATAGGTTTAATCCGGGTATGGAGGCGGCAGAGTGAAGTCTCTCATCGTATTTCTATCGGCATGCCTCACTGCTTGTACCCACACACAATCTTCCGAGCCTGCTCAGACCGGTCCTCTGAACTTGACGCAGACTGTACCTTTAAACTTGTCAGAGATGTCATCCGAGGATGCGCCTTACTGGGACCTTGTCAGCTTTACCGGGATGGATGATGCCTTTCGGACGGCTTATGATGCCAAAAGTTTTACTTGGAGCACAGGAGATATAATTCCGGTTGAGACTTTTGATCTTGGTTTTGAAGAATTCAAAAAAATATCAGGTAGAATTCGAATATTCAGTCATAACGAACAGGTTTTCCTAAGCTATAGTTCATGTAATGGGATAAGCGCGCGCTATGAGACGGGTCCTACCGGCAGCCTTGTTTTTAAGTCCGCAGGTTCAACTGGAATGGCGTGTGAGTACACCCCGATTTCACCGTCAGGAAAGCCCGTAATTTTGCCAAATCCGATGTATGCTGATAATTGGTTTGAAGGGGTTGCGAGAAAGGTTGTGAGTTATGAAGTATCTGATGATCGTCAAACCCTGACCTTGCATAACAACAATGATGACGTTTTGGCCGTGTTTTCCTATCGGGGGGCGTTGCTTTGACTCGCCTCTACCTCGATCATAACGCCACAAGCCCGCTGCGCCCGCAGGCGCGCGAAGCTATGCTTCATGCTTTTGACGTTATCGGCAATCCTGTGTCTCTTCACGGGCATGGCCGCGCGGCGAGTAAGATTGTCGAAGATGCGCGCGAGGCGGTCTCTCTTGCGATGGGCGTGTGCGCGCAGGATTTGATATTTACCGGCAGCGGCACAGAGAGTGACAACAC
>CALLVD010000036.1 GCA_938010385.1 uncultured Robiginitomaculum sp. | reverse complement strand
TACCCTCAAGCCTTCTTTACAAACATCGTCTTCAGTTTCATCGCGCCAATCCCGTCGATTTTGCAGTCGATGTCGTGGTCTTCGTCCATCAGGCGGTTGATTTTGACCCGCGTGCCGACTTTGGCGACTTTTGATGTGCCTTTGACTTTCAGGTCTTTGATGATGGTGACGGTGTCGCCCTCATTTAAGACATTGCCGTTCACGTCTTTATAGACGCGCTCTGATGTGAAGGCGGGGTCGGCGCTCCATTCATGGGCACATTCAGGGCACACAATTAAAGCGCCGTCTTCATAGCTGTATTCGCATTGGCATTGCGGGCAGGGCGGTAGGGCATCGGTCATAGTTTTTCCAATTTCTTTTTGATTATCCACCATATCACCACCGCGCCGATCATCTTGCCGAAAATGCTCATGGTGACATTGGGCAGGGTCAGCTGATCGGGCCGTATCATTTCTGCGCCATAAAGAAATATCGTTGTGTCCAACGGCGCAGCAATGGCCGAGGACAGCAGGACCCGCGTTGACAGCCGGTATTTTGTAAACGTGAACAGCGCCCAATCGACCATTTCGGCAATCGCAAACGCCGCGCCGCTGGCCAGCGCCAGTTCAGGTCCGGCCGCAAAGGCCGTCAGCACGAGAGCAATTGCCATAGCGATGAGGACTTTGTGTCCAATCTCGCGCTGCGCAAAATCGCGCACGACTAACACCAAGCCCGTAATAATCGTGACCGGATTAAACGCCCATCCCGGCAAAACCTCCCACATCGGCGCCCACGTAAAGCTCCAATTGATAAGCGGGATTAGCAGCACGTAAAGCACGGCGTATTTAAACGGGAAATTACCCTTGCCGGGCGTATCTGTGTAAGCAGTCATATTTCCCTCTATACCCAAAGGCGCGCGCCGTGTAACCCAATAGCCATGAGTGCGAATCCTGTTTTATCCCTGATAGTGGCCAAATCCCGAAACGGGGTCATCGGCGTGGACGGTGATTTGCCGTGGCGATTATCAAGCGATTTGAAACTGTTTAAACGGGTCACGATGGGCAAGCCTTGCCTGATGGGCCGGGTGACGCGCGAAAGCCTGCCCTTTGCCCTGCCGGGCCGCCCGAACCTCGTCTTGACCAGAAATCCTGCTTACACGGCGAAGAAGAGCGAGATTTTCACGGATTTGCACGACATGGTCGGGCGCGGCTTTGAGCTGGCGGGCGCGATGAATGTCGATGAGATTATGTTGATTGGCGGCGCGCAACTTTATGCCCGTCTGATGCCTTATGTCGGGCGTATGTATGTCACCGAAGTTGACGCCATGATTGAAGGGGACGCTCATTTCCCCGCTATATCTGCCGGCGAATGGCACGCGGTAGAGACGACAGAGCATCCAAAGGGTGACAATGACGATTATGCCTTTACGGCAAAAATATACGAACGCCGTTAATCGCGGCACTTGCCTCTTGAAAAGGGCGCCATAACGGCCACATAAAAGGCCAGGACTTATGCGGAGATTTTATGTCTGACGATAGCGGGAAGCCCACAAAGGGCGGATTTAGATTATACGCCCAATCGCCTTGGGGATCCGGAAACGGCTCCGGCGGTAAAGGCAGCGGCGGAAACGGCGGGGGTAAAAACCCATGGGGCCAAGGCCGCCCGCCGCAAAGGCCAAACAGGCCAAACCGCCCGCAAGGCGGACAAAGCCAAGAGCTTGATAACGTCATTCGCGGTTTTAAAGAAAAATTCGGCGGCGGCGGCCCGGGCGGCAGCGGCGGAAAACGCGGCGGCAGCCCCCTTGGCGGTTTACCGCTGCCTTGGATTATCGTTGGCGCCGGTCTTTTGTTTATGGCCGCATCCTCAATCTACATCGTTGACGCCCAAGAAGAGAGCGTGGTTTTACGCTTTGGCGAATATAAACGCACGACCGGACCGGGCTTTAACTTAAAACTCCCGACACCGATTGAAACCCGCATCACCCGCAAAACCCGCGAAGTGCAAAAGGTCAATATTGGCGGCAGCAGCGCGAACAGCCTGATGCTGACCGGTGATGAGAATATCGTGGATATTGACTTCACGGTTCTTTGGCGGATTTCCAGTCTTGAGAATTATTTGTTTGAAGTTGATGAGCCGCGTCAGGCCGTGAGCGCTGTTGCCAAGTCCGCCATGCGCGAGATTGTCGGTAAGAGTGACCTTGAAAAAATTATCACGACCGACCGTTTGAAAATTACCACGGATGTCCGCGACTTAATGCAGGCGACCCTTGATGAATATAAAGCCGGCGTCGATGTTATCGAAGTGCAGTTGCAAAAGGCTGATCCGCCGGCCGCCGGCGGCGTTGTTGATGCCTTCCGTGACGTCGTAAACGCCGCGCAGGACGCGGAAACCGTGGTCAACCAAGCCACGGCTTATCGCAACGATGTCGTCCCGAAGGCTCGCGGTGAAGCAGCCCAGATTATTCAGGAAGCCGAAGCGTATACAGGCCGCGTAACGGCCGAGGCGAACGGTGAAGCAGAGCGTTTTCGCCTGATTGTCAAAGAATATAAAGCTGCGCCGCGCGTAACCCGCGAGCGTATGTATCTGGAAACATTAGAAGAAATTTACAAGGACGCCGATAAAATCGTCTTGGACGAATCAGCAGGCAGCGGCGTGTTGCCGTATTTGTCCCTGAATGAACTGACCGGAAAGAAGGCGCCACAACGATGAAAAATACAGCCATAGTCGCTATTGCGGGCGTTATCATAATCGCAATTTTAATGTCCATGTACACGGTCAAGCAGTGGGAGCAAGCGCTCGTTCTGCAATTCGGTAAAGCCGTGCGGGTTGAAAACGGATGGGGCGAAGACCCGAATGCGGGTCTGAAATTCCGTATTCCTTTGGTCGAATCCATCGTCATATTGGACCGCCGCAATCTTGAAATTGATTTGGATCCCGTCGAGCTCTTGGCGTCTGACCAAGAACGGCTCGTTGTTGACGCCTTTGTGCGTTACCGCATCGTTGATCCGGTACAGTTTTACGAAGCCGTTCGTGATGAACGCGGCGCTCAATTGCAGCTGCAATCCATTATGGACTCCACGCTGCGTGACGTGTTGGGCCGTGTTGAGACGCCGGAAATCATTTCCGGTCGCCGGGCGCAGCTGATGGAAGAAATTCAACAGATTACCAATGCCTTTGCCTCGCAAAAACGCCTCGGAATTGAAGTGATTGATGTGCGGATTGTTCGCGCTGACTTGCCGACTGAGAACGCAGAGCGCGTATTTAAACGGATGGTCACGCAGCGTCAGCAAGAAGCCTCACGCATCCGCGCTGAGGGTGAGGAGCGGGCCCGCGAAATCCGCGCGACCGCTGATAAAACGGCAACCGTTACCCGAGCGGAAGCGCAGGAAAAGGCCGAGATTATCCGCGGTGAAGGCGACGCGGAACGTAACGCGACTTACGCCGCCGCCTACAATATCGACCCGGAATTCTTTGCGTTTTACCGCTCTATGGAAGCCTACAAAAAAGGTATCGGCGTGAATTCGACCTATATCATGTCACCGGACAGCGACTTCCTGTCCTATCTGGATGACAAACGCGGCGGGTCTGCCCGTTAAAAGTTTGTAACAGCCTGCGCAATCGCCTTGCGCAGGCTTTTTACTTTGGGCACTTTGGGGCCTGAATTTACGGAGTTTTCTATGCGCCTTCGCGCCTGTTTCACAGCCTCACTATTTGCCCTCATGACCGCCGCCGGCCCGGCAATCGCGCAATCGTCCGGTCCCGGTATTGACCGTCCGGTGAGTTTTAAAGAGCTTGCCGAGCGGTTGGCTCCGGCTGTGGTGAATATCTCGACCTCGCAAAATATTGAAGCCAATGTGGAAATGCCCGAATTTCCCAAAGGCTCACCGCTGGAACGCTTCAACGATTTCTTCGGTAACGGGGAAGGGCGCGTGGCCTCGTCTTTGGGCTCCGGTTTTGTGATTGACGCGCAGGGCCATATCGCCACCAATAACCACGTCATTGAGGGCGCGGATATTATCGAAGTGACCTTTCCTAACGGCGATAATTATGTCGCTGAATTGCTGGGCCGTGACCCGCAAACGGATGTGGCACTTCTAAAGATTGATACGGGCAATGATATTCCCTTTGTCAATTGGGCGGACAGCGATACGGCGGAAGTCGGTGAATGGGTCATGGCGATCGGTAATCCGTTCGGTTACGCCGGCACGGTCACGGCGGGCATTGTCTCCGCCCGAAACCGCAATATTGACCACGGCCGCTATGATGATTTTATCCAAAGCGATGTGGCGATTAATAAGGGCAATTCCGGCGGGCCGCTCTTTGATATGAACGGTGATGTTGTCGGCATGAATACGGCCATTCTGTCGCCAAGCGGCGGCAGTGTCGGCATCAGCTTCACCACGCCCTCCAATATTGTGAAATCCGTGGTCGAGCAGCTCGCGAAATATGGTGAAACGCGGCGCGGCTATTTGGGCGTGAATGTGCAGTCTGTCACGAAGGACAATGCAAAAAGCTACCGACTTTCAGAGCCTTACGGCGCTATCTTGACCAATATTACCAAAGACGGACCGGCTGAGAAGGCCGGTTTGAAGCGCGGCGATTTGATCACAGAGTATAACGGAAAGCGGCTCGAAAAAGCGTCTGATTTAGGCCTGTTGGTCGCCAATACGGAAATCGGCGCCACCGTTGATGTCACCTATATTCGCAAGCGCAAGGCGCGCAGCACGCAGATTACGGTTGAGCGCCTGAAAGAAAAATCGACGAAATCTGACAAAACCAAAGGCGAAGCGCAGAAAAGCGCAGCGCTCGGCATTGCTGTCGAGGACATCACTGACGCTGTACGGCGTAAGCACCGCATTCGCGGCGATGCCAAAGGCGTTCGCGTCACGGGCATTGATCGCGGCAGCCGCGCCTCAGGCAAGCTGCGTATTGGCGACGTGATTGAGCAGGTCGAGCTTGAAGACATTGAAGATGTCGAAGATTTTGCAAGTAAAGCCGAGGCCGCCATGGAAGAGGGCGACAGCGTCATGCTCCTGATTAATCGCGGCGGCAGCTATCTGTTTTACTCCATCGCCGGTGAAAGCTGAGCGCTAACCTTTACGTCGCAAATTGCTCGCGCAGGATTTTCTCATCGAGTTCCTGACCTTCATCAAATAGGAGAGTCAGGTTGATGTCGTAAGCATTTTCGATGCTGACACGGGTCACATTGCGCACTTCTTTGTCATCGGCGGTTGCCGAGACAGGGCGCTTGCCGGGGTCGATGATTTCAAACTCAACCCGCGCGGTTTTTTTTAAAAGCGCGCCGCGCCACCGACGCGGCCGAAACGCGCTGATCGGCGTCAGGGCGAGTATATCCGCGCCGAGCGGCAAGACCGGGCCGTGCGCAGACAAATTGTACGCGGTCGATCCGGCCGGCGTCGCGACCATTATGCCGTCCGCGATTAAGCGCTCCAAACGCTGCTTTCCGTCGACAGTAATTTTGATATGCGCTGTTTGCCGCGTTTGGCGCAGCAGGGCGACTTCATTCATGGCCAGAAAATTGAACGTACCGCCGGGCGCTTCTGCTGACATGCGCAGCGGATTAATGACCGCAGGCTCGGCCTTTTCCAAGCGCTGCAGCAAGTCATCCTCGCTGTAGCTGTTCATCAAAAACCCGATTGTGCCTCTGTTCATGCCATAAATCGGCAGGCCCCGCTGCACGAGTGCCATATGACGATGCAGCGTGCCGAGCAAAAAGCCGTCACCGCCCAGTGCGATAATCGCATCAGCATCGCCGGCGTCGCAATTGCCGTATATCTCAATCAGCCGGTCGCGCGACAATTGCGCCTCGGGCTTATCGCTGGCCATAAAGGCGAGTTTTTTAAAACGTCTCATGCGCCTTATGTGCCGCGCAAATCGGGCTTTGTCAAAACGCTAAAGGTCGGCCAGCGCGCTTTCCGGATAATCGGACAGCGGCGCAACGCCCCGGCGGATAATATCCAGATAGGACGCGGCTTGCGGCATGACGGCGAGCGCGTGATACCATGTCAGCTTTTGCATGTTTTGCGCGCCTGCATCCCCGGCCATAAGACCGTTACATGTGGCCTTAATCAGCAAAGCGCCGCCGATAATATCGCCGCACAGGCGCAGATAGCCGGTGGCGCCGGCCAAAGCGTCAACATCATCAGAGTTGAGCATAATGTCCGTCGCCGTCGTCAGCGTTTCAATGCCGTCGCGCAGCGCCTTTTCCGACCCGCCGAGGGACGCGCCGGTTTTTTCCTGCGTCGGCTCAATCATGGCGTGGATAGCTTTAAGGTCTTCGATTTGCGCGCGCATCGCCGCGCCGCCGTCACGACGCAGTTTACGCCCGACCAGATCAATGGCCTGAATGCCGTTTGTGCCTTCATAAATCGCGGTGATGCGGCTGTCGCGATAATGCTGCGCTGCGCCTGTTTCTTCGACAAAGCCCATACCGCCATGCACCTGAACGCCGGTTGACGTGGCTTCAATGCCGATATCAGAGCCGTAAGCTTTGGCAATCGGGGTCAGCAAAGCTTCGCGGGCATGGGCGGCTTTGCGCGCCTCTTCATCTTCGCTATGGACGGCCAGATCGCCGGCAACGGCAGTCGCCATACAAATAGCGCGGGCGCCCATCAATTTCGCCTTCATATCCAAAAGCATGCGGCGCACATCGGGATGGCCGATGATTGTGTCCTGTTCCATGGCTGTGCGGCCCTGAACCCGATCGCGTGCATAGGCGAGGGCGGCGTGATAGCCGCGATCGCCGATGGCCACGCCCTGTACGCCGACAAACAGTCGGGCTTCATTCATCATGGTGAACATGCAAGCCAAGCCGCGGTTAGGCTCTCCGACTAACCAGCCGGTTGCGCCGTCAAATTCCATTGTGCAGGTCGGCGAAGCATGGACGCCTAATTTATGCTCAAGGCCGATGGGGCGAAAACTGTTGCGCTCGCCCAAGCTGCCGTCCTCATTGACAAAATATTTCGGCGCAAGGAACAGCGAAATGCCCTTACTGCCTTCCGGCGCATCGGGCAGGCGGGCTAGAACGAGGTGAATAATGTTTTCCGCGCATTCATGGTCGCCCCATGTAATATATATTTTTTGCCCCGACAGCGCATAGCTGCCGTCATCATTGGGGACGGCTTTCGTGCGCAGCGGTCCCAGATCAGACCCGGCTTGCGGCTCGGTCAGGTCCATAGCGCCCGTCCATTCGCCCGTCACCATTTTGTCTAAGTATTTCGCCTGCAAATCCGCGCTTGCATGGGCGTGCAGCGCTTTGGTCGCGCTTGCTGTCAGCATGGGGCAAAGGCCGAAGGCCATATTGGCTGCGTAGAACATTTCGTTGGTCGCGCAGGCCACGGCCTGAGGCAATCCCATGCCGCCAATCTCTTCCGGCGCAGCAATGCCTTGCCAGCCATTCTCAACATAGGCTTTGTAAGCGTCTTTAAAGCCGGGCGCTGCCGTCACATCGCCGTCTTTGATTGTCGCGCCTTTTTGGTCGCCGTCCCAATTAAGCGGGGCTAAAACCTCTTGGGCAAAGTCCGCTGCGCCGTTCAAAATATCAGAGATCAGGTCGTGACTCGTGCTGTTATGCGCCGGGGTCGCCAACACGCTGTCAATATCAACGGCATGTTTAAGCAAGTAGTGCATCGCGTTTACAGGGGCGGCATAGGTCATCGAAATCTCCGTAATTTATATGCGCTTTGTTGCATATAAGCGGGCGCGATTCAAACGGCCAAAACGCCGCAAACACGCGTCGGCGTAAAAAAAAGCGCGCCGCAGCTTTCGCCGGGCGCGCTTTGGAAAGTTTTAGGCGGTCTTAGGCTTTGTTGCCCATGACTTTACCCAAAATCGCGGTCAGAATGCCGCCGCCAATGCCGCCGGATGCGAGACTGGCAACAATGCCGCCTACGCTCGCTGCGCCGGTCGTCGGATCACCGAAAAGGCCGCCAAGACCGGGAATCATGGGCGCGATAGCCGCGAGGCCTGTGCCGCCGACAATACCCGTAATGCTGCGTCCGAGAGTCCCCATGCCGGAATTCATGACTTTACCGGCAATATTGCCGCCCGCTGCGCCTGATGCCAGGCCGACGATTAAACTGATTGGATCCATTGTATTCCCCTAAATAGCTGTGGCATTTTGCCGATTAAGTGTGACACGACTTGCCCGTTATTCGCCGGACAAAGCCTTGCAAAGTCAGTAAGGTAGTTTTGAGACAAAAAATCAAGTAAATTAAAAAATTTTAGGCGCTTTTGCATGAAAAAAATAATGTATCTTACTGTAATTATTGCAAGTTCAACATTAGTGTCATGTGGAAGCGATGCAAAAATTAACCCTGAAACCGTACAAATCAGTGCGGCGCAACGCCCTGTTAAACCGGCTAAGCCTGCGTCCGAGCCTCCAATATCTGATGCGGCTGCGATGCTCGACAGAGGCCGGGTCCTGTTTAAGCGATGCAAAGCCTGCCATACACTTGATGAGGGCGGACGTCATCGCGTCGGGCCGAATTTGTGGGCAATTTCAGGTGCAATGGCGGGACAGAAGGACGGTTTTACTTACTCTGCCGCCATGCGCAATTCAGGCGTGACCTGGACGGACGAAAATTTGGCTGCTTATATCGCTAATCCCCGTAAATTTATGCCAAAAAACCGTATGAGCTTCGCCGGCCTTCGTAAACCGGAGGATCAAGCCGCCGTTATTGCATACATTAAAGAAAAGACCTCACCTCAATAGCTGTGCCACAGCGCTATAAACGCGCCCGTGTCTTTTAAACTGTTTTCACCTGTTATCGTTTGCGAAATGCCGATTTGCACCCGCCTGTTATAGGTGTTTTTAAAGGTTACGGACGGCTGCACTTTAAACCGCTCATAGGCAGGGAAGCCGCGCTCGCTTCTCTCCCCGCGCGCATAGAACCCTTGCAGGAAGACTTGCCAGCGTGCGCCGGTTTCAATCCCGGCCGCTATATCAATGCGCGTTTCATCGGCAAAGCCTTCGCCTCGAAACCGCCGCGCCCCGTGTATTTGCGCAAAAACATCTTTGCCGAAAAGTTTGGCAGAGCGTCCCGCCAGGGCGCCGATTTCAAAATCCGTTCCGCCGAGTCCCAAGGTCGCGCCCGGAATATTTTCACCGTCTTGACCGAAAATGACGCCGGCTTGCAGCGCAAAGACGGCGCTGTCTGTTTTATAGACCTGCCGGCGCAAGGCCAGATGCGCGGCGGACAGGCCGGACGTATTTTGTACGTCGCGTCCGGGGCTGTCTAACGTTACGGTTTCAACACCGGCATTGACGACGCCGGTCAGCGTATCGGTGATGCCGTGTTCCCAATAGATATCGGCTGTAACCTTTTGATAATCCGTAGGAATTACGGGTTCGCCGCGCGCGTCAAAGCTATCAGAAGCCGATTGTCCGCTCACGCTGATGATAGATTGTCCTTGGCCCTGATTATAACTCCACGCGCCGGCCGAAGCTGTTGGCGCGGCGCTAAACATGGCTGCACTGATTGCAGATAAGGCTGCAGCGCCGACGCGGATGTGATCTCTCATAATCAGAGCCTAACGGGAAACCCGCCGGCGGGTAAAGCGAGAAAGTTTTTGCGCAAATTTGATGTGATGACAGGGCAGGCCGTGTATAGTTTAGTCCTATAAGGAGACCCTATGTCCGCTCAGACGTTTGCCGCCCGCATGACGGCCCCGAAAATTACGGCCCGAAAAGGCGGTGACCCGATTGTATGCCTCACCGCCTATGACGCGCCCACGGCCGCGATTTTAGACGATTATTGCGATCTTATCTTGGTCGGCGACAGTGTCGGCATGGTCGTTCACGGCTTGACGACAACGGTGGGCGTCACGCTCGATATGATGATTATGCACGGTCAGGCGGTTATGCGCGGCTCAAAGAAAGCCCTGGTGGTTGTTGATCTGCCGTTCGGCTCTTATGAGGACAGCCCCGAGACAGCGTTTCGCAGCGCCTCGCGGGTAATGATGGAAACCGGCTGTCAGGCCGTTAAGATTGAAAGCGGCTCTTACGCCGCGCAAACGATTGAATATCTGGTAGAGCGCGGCATTCCCGTCATGTCCCATGTAGGCTTGCGCCCGCAATCTATGAATGTGCTGGGCGGGTTTCGGGCGCGCGGCCGGCGGCAATCGGTTGCTGACGAAATTGTTGAAAATGCCATAGCGGCGGCGAAAGCGGGCTCTTTTGCCGTCGTCGTTGAGGGCACATCGGTTGAGATTGCCGATAAGGTCACGGCGGCGGTTGATATTCCGACCATCGGCATTGGCGCATCTGCCGGCTGTGACGGGCAGATTCTGGTCACGCCTGATATGCTCGGCATGTTTGCGCGCGTGCCAAAATTTGTCAAAAAATTCGGCGATATGCACGGCCTTATTGAAAACAGCGTCAAAGACTATGCCGCGCAGGTCAAAGCCCGTGATTTCCCCGCTGAGGCGCAGACTTATAAGTTTACCAAGGACTAGGCAGCAGGCATCCGGTATTTCCGTTTCGTAATGCCCTTACGTGTTGCGATTATCGCGCGAAGGCCGTAGGACAGTGCGAGTGCGTGAGCACGAATCTGACAACCGGAACTAAGGCCCGACCATGGTCGATTTTATCAACGAAGTCGAAGACGAGCTTCGTAAGGATCAATACAATGTGCTGCTGCGCAAATGGGGACCTTTAATTGCCCTGATTGCTGTCGGCATTGTGGCGGCTGCGGGCTTTTACGAATATACTAAAAAAGCAGGCGACCGCGCTGCGCGTAATGCGTCTATTGAATATGTGGCTGCATCTGAGTTGCTGGCAGAAGGCAAGACAGACGAAGCGTTGAGCCGGTTTGAGGCGATTGCACAAAAAGCCGGCCCCGGATATGGCGGCCTGTCCTTATCGCGCGCGGCGCAAATTGAGCTTGATCGCGGTAATTCAGAACGCGCAGTAGCGTTGTTTGACAGCGCCGCCGGCGTTTACACTAAACCGCTGCATAAGGAATTGGCGCAGTATAAAGCCGCGCTGATCCTGTCTGATTTGGGCCGTCATGATGAAGTTTTGCAGCGGGTTAATCCGTTGATTGAAACCGGCAAGCCTTACGCTGATTTGGCGCGCGAGCTGCGCGGCTTTACCCATTTGGCCCTTGGCGACAATGCGGCGGCGCGGCGTGATTTTCTTTTCCTGTCTTCTTCATTAAGCGCCGGTGAGAATATCATTACCCGCGCCAAGCAAATGCTGGCCTTAACGCCGAGCCTTGCGGCAAAAGCGGATGATGCGCCGGTTTCCGCGCCGGTCCCGGTCACGGATGCCGCCGATACCGCAGACGATAATCCACAAAAGGATGCTGAATAATGACGACATTTACCGGATTGGCCCGCATTGCCGGCCTGACCCTGATGGCCTCGACTTTGGTCGGGTGCTCAACGCTTGGCGGGCTGAACCCGTTTGGCGGGAACGACGATAATTCAGCCCAAGGCGATATTCCTGATCAATCAGATCGCCTGACCATTTTGGCACTCGGCGATACGCTGACAGTCGGCGACAAAGTTACGCCGGCTGATGTGAAGCTGCCGGCGCCTTATGTAAACCCTGACTGGCAACAGCCGGGCGGCAATCAATATCACGCCATGCAACACACAGCCGCGTCCGGCAGTCTTGAGCGCCTTTGGAGCAAAGATGTCGGTAAGGGATCATCGGCAAAGGGACGCGTTGTGGCGCAGCCTGTCATTGCCGGCGGCATAATTTATACCGTTGACGGCGCAAACCGCGTGACCGCGTCTGACGCCGCGACCGGAGATCAACTTTGGACTTACACGTCATCGGTGGATCGCGGCGGCAAAACCCGCACAGGGGACGATTCGCTCAAAGAGCGCTTTAAGCGCTTCCGCCTCTTCGGTGATAAAGGCGGTGATGATCGCGAAGCCATAGGCGGCGGCATTGCCGTTGATAACGGACGGCTTTATATCTCATCGGGATTCGGTCTGATGGTGGCGCTTGACGCCAAAACCGGGGCAGAGATTTGGGCGACGGAAACGCGTACGCCGCTGCATTCTGCGCCCGCCGTGGCCGGCGGACGCGCCTTTGCCGTTTCCGACGATAATGAAATTTTTGCCTTTGACGCCGCGACCGGCCAAGTTCTTTGGACCTATCAAGGCATTATTGAATCAGCCCGTATGTTGACATCACCCGCGCCGGCTGTGGTCGATGACGTTGTGCTTGCCCCGTTTGCCTCCGGCGAATTAGTGGCTCTGCGCGCGCAAAACGGCGGCGTGCTCTGGCAAGACGCTTTATCATCGTCGGGCCGCGTGACGCCGCTCTCCAGCCTGAATGATATTGCCGCCGGGCCTGTTGTGGCTGACGGTTATGTCTTCGCGTCTGCGCAATCCGGCGTCCTGTCTGCTTTTGATTTTCGCACAGGGCAACGGGTCTGGACCCAGCCGGCCGGCGCGCTCGGCTTTCCGTGGATTGCGGGCGAGTTTCTCTATCTTGTGACGACGGATGCCAATGTCGTCTGCCTGTCGCGCACGGACGGCTCTGTCGTCTGGATGACGCAGCTTGAGACCTATGAAAAGCCGAAGAAGAAAAAAGGCAAGATTGCATGGACAGGCCCGGTTATGGCCGGCGATCGTCTTTTTGTCACCGGCTCTAGCGGGGAAGCGGTTGTGCTGAACCCGTATAACGGCACTATCCAAAGCACGACGAAGATCGGTGATCCGGTTTTTGTGCCGCCGATTATCGCTAATGAAACGATTTACGTCATCAATGATGACGCCAAACTTATCGCCTTGCGGTAAGGTTACAGGGCATCGCCCAAAGGACAATTTGTGTCTCGCAAATCAAGAAATGACCGGCTGGATGCCAAAGAGGCGGCTATGGACGCCGAAATGGATGATGCCATAGAAGACGGCGATACCGGCCCCGCCTTGCGCGCGCCGAAAATCGCTATTATCGGCCGTCCGAATGTGGGCAAGTCGACTATCTTTAATCGCCTCGCGGGCCGAAAGCTTGCGATTGTCAATGACACACCGGGCGTGACCCGTGACCGGTATGAGCACGGCGCGAAGGTCTATCACCAAGACATCACGCTGGTTGATACGGCCGGCTATGAAAACATGGACGGCGACACGCTCGAATCGCGCATGCGCGTGCAGACGGAAATGGCCATATCGGAGGCTGATATCTGCCTGTTTATTTATGACGCGCGGGCCGGGGTGACGTCGCTGGACGAGATATTTGCCGAGCAAGTACGCCGCACCGGGCAAAAAGTCATTCTGGTCGCCAATAAGTGTGAGAGCGCCCGCGCCGTCGCGTCCGGCATTGCCGAAGGCTACAGCCTCGGATTGGGCGAGCCGATTGAAGTTTCTGCCGAGCATAATATCGGGTTTGAAGACTTGGCCGAGGCTATGGATGAGGCGCTGAAAGATATTGATCTGACAGGGCAATATGACGAGCTGGCCGGGATTGACCCTGACAACGCGCCGCTGCGTATTGCCGTGGTCGGCCGCCCGAACGCGGGCAAGTCGACGCTGATTAACACGCTCATCGGCAAGCAGCGCTTGCTGACAGGCCCCGAAGCCGGGGTGACGCGCGATTCTATCTCTGTTGATTGGGTATGGAACGGCCGCCGCGTGCGCTTTCACGATACGGCCGGCATGCGCAAGCGGGCGCGGGTTCAGGAAACGCTGGAAAAGATGTCCGTCGCCGAGACCGTGCGCGCCATTCGTTTTGCCCAAGTCGTGGTTTTGCTGATGGATGCCAATTCCGTTTTCGACAAGCAGGATATGCAAATCGCTGACCTGTGCGAGCGTGAAGGCCGGGGCATGGTGATTGCCGTGACCAAATGGGACACGATTGAAAACAAATCCGCTCTGGCCAAATCCTTGCGTGAAAAAGCGACACGGCTTCTGCCGCAGCTTAAAGGCATTCCGGTGCTGTTCTTCTCCGGATTGACGGGCCGCCATGTTGACCGGCTCCTGCCGGCGATTGAGGGCGTGATGGAAAACTGGAGCGCGAAGGTCAAAACGGCGGATTTGAACGATTGGCTGAAAGAAAAAACCCAAGCCCATCCGCCGCCCGCCCATCACGGCCGCCCGACCAAGCTGCGCTATATGGCGCAAACTAAATCGCGCCCGCCGACTTTCGTGGTTAAATGCTCCCGCCACGACGCCTTGCCGGCCAGCTATCAACGCTATCTGGTGAACGGCCTGCGCGATGATTTCGGCCTGCCCGGCGTCCCGATACGGATGATTGTTCGCGCGGGAAACAACCCTTATGTGGAGGCCGGGTAGGTCCCGACCTACATCGCGTGGTCTTTGCAAAACGGTGTATGGGGGAGCAGCTCGAGACGCTCTGAGTGAATTGGGTCACCGCAAGTCACGCAGTCACCATATGTGCCGTCTTCAATCCGGCCTAACGCGGCATCAATGGCCCGGATTTCTGTTTGCGCCATCTCATCAAGGTCATCGAGCACATCCAGATTGCGCACTTCGCCGGCGTCGCCGTCAAACGGTTCGTCGCCGGACTTTTCAAACTGATCTTCAATGTCTTCAGATTTGTCCGTCAGATAGTCGCGGCGCTCTGTCAGGATTTTTTTAAAGTGATTGGTGTCGGTCATAAACTCTCTCTTTCAAGAGATATAACGCCCGATGGGGGCAATGGTTCAAATCAGATTTAAGCTGTCATCCCCAAAAGCCGC
Source organism: uncultured Robiginitomaculum sp. (assembly GCA_938010385.1). GTDB lineage: Bacteria > Pseudomonadota > Alphaproteobacteria > Caulobacterales > Maricaulaceae > Robiginitomaculum. The sequence continues at coordinate 6,010 of CALLVD010000036.1, read as the reverse complement.
CGCGTTGCCGCTTCCACATCATCTTGGCGCATAAGGCTTTCGCCGACGAGATAGGCTTGCGCGCCGTAGCGGGCGAGGGTGAGGATGTCATCGGCGGTGTGAATGGCGCTCTCGGCCACCAGAAACGCATCAGCCGGCATGTCCTTGGCCAAATCGGCAAAGGTCATCAGATCGGTTTCAAACGTCTTCAGATTGCGATTGTTCACGCCCAGCAGCCGCCCGCCGAGCTTTAACGCGCGCTCGACTTCGAGCGGCGTATGCGTTTCTATCAGCGCGTCCATGCCGTAATCATGGGCAGCGGCGAGCAGGTCCGCAGCCAGCACATCATCAATCATGGCCATGATAATTAAAATACAGTCCGCGCCAATGGCGCGAGACTCCGCTATTTGAATCGTGTCCACCATAAAGTCTTTGCGCAAAGCGGGCAGGGCGCAAGCGGCGCGGGCATCGCGAAACGCCTTGGCGCTGCCTTTAAAACTCGGCGTATCGGTTAGAACAGACAGGCAGGCTGCGCCGCCGGCTTCATAGGCGCGGGCAATGGCGGCGGGATTGAAATCCGCGCGGATAAGGCCTTTAGACGGGCTGGCTTTTTTAACTTCCGCAATCAATGCCGGGCCGCGCGCGGCTTTGGTTTCCAAGGCGCGCAAAAATCCGCGCGGCGCATCTGCGTTACGCGCCGCAGCGTCCAAATCGGCAGTGCTTGTTTTCGCGCGCAAGGCTTTCACCTCTTCGCGTTTATAGCCCGCAATTTTCTCTAAAATATCGGCCATTAATGGGTGTTCCGGATAAGCGCGGCCAGCGCTTTATAGGCGTTGCCATCATCAATGGATTTATTAGCGCGGGCAATGCCGTCTTCCATATCGTCAGCCACGCCGGCAACCAGCAATGTGGCAGCCGCGTTGAGCACAACGATATCGCGGTAAGGTCCATCGCGTCCGTTCAGCAGCGCCATGACGGCTTCGGCATTTACCTCCGAGTTACCGCCGCGCAAATCTTCAATTTTGGCAATCGGGATGCCATAATCTTCGGGCTTGATTGTGAAGGCTTTTATCTTGCCGTCTTTAAGCTCTGTGACAAACGTTTTGCCTGTCGTCGTAATTTCATCCAGCCCGTCAGACCCGTGAACAATCCAAACATGTTCCGAGCCTAAATCGCGCAAAGCTTCGGCCATAGGCTTGGCCCATTTTTTATCAAACACGCCGATAAGCTGCCGTTTGGCGCCGGCGGGATTGGACATGGGGCCGAGCAGATTAAACAGGCTGCGAATGCCGAGCGAGGCGCGCGCGGCAGTGACGTGGCGCATGGCGCTGTGATGCTTGGGCGCGAACAGAAAGCCGACGCCGCAATCTTCAACACACATGGCCGCGCGGCCGGGCGGAATATCAAGACCGACGCCCAGCGCAGTCAACACGTCGGAGCTGCCGGATTTGGACGACACGGCGCGGCTGCCATGCTTGGCAACTTTCGCGCCGGCGCCGGCGCAAACAAAAGCGGCAGCCGTAGAAATATTATAGGTCGACAGCCCGTCGCCGCCGGTGCCGACCGTGTCGACAATCCGGCCCGGAATAGAGACAGCGGTCATATTGGCGCGCATCAACTCTGCGCCGATGCGGATATCGGATGCGGTCACGCCGACCATTTCCAGCCCCATCAAAAACGCGCCGATTTGACCGTCATCGGAATCCCCGGACAGAATAGCGGTCAGGGCTTTGCGGGTATCGTCTTCGGACGGATGCTCGCCTTTGATATAGCCTTGGAAAATGGTTTTAAAAACGCTCATGTCGTCAGCTCCAAAAAGGCTTTGAGGATGTCATGGCCATGCTCTGACGCGATAGATTCCGGGTGAAATTGAACGCCGTGTATGGGGCGGGTTTTATGATAAAAACTCATAATCTCTCCGTCATCAGTCCATGCATTGACGTGCAGCACATCAGGCAGGCTCTCTCGCTCGACGGCCAGCGAATGATAGCGCGTGGCTTTGAACGGGTTTGCAAGGCCTTTCATCAGGCCGGTATTGTCATGATGCATGTCAGAGATTTTGCCGTGCATGATTGTTTTCGCGCCGATAACTTTGCCGCCAAAGGCTTGGCCGATAGATTGCTGACCGAGGCAAACGCCAAAGATCGGCAAATCATCAGGCGCTTTATCAAGCAATTCAAGGCAGATGCCGGCGTCGTCCGGCGTACAGGGTCCCGGGGACAGGATAATGCCCGCCGCGCCCATAGACAGGGCTTGCCCGGCGGAAATATCGTCATTGCGCACGACCTGAACATCGGCGCCTAATTCCTGCGCGTAATGCACCAGATTATAGGTGAAGCTGTCATAATTATCGATCATCAGGATCATATCAATTACCCTCGAACTGCGCGGCGTGGGCAGCAGCGGCGAACAAGGCTTGGGCCTTGTGCTTGGTTTCTTCATATTCGGATTGCGGGTCACTGTCGCGCACAATGCCGGCGCCGGCGCGCACATGCATAACGCCGTCTTTGATGATGGCGGTGCGCAGGACAATAGCCGTATCCAAATCACCTTCCGGAGAAATATAGCCGACCGCACCGGCATAAATGCCGCGCTTTTCCGTCTCAAGTTCGTCAATGATTTCCATGGCGCGAACCTTCGGCGCGCCGCTGACCGTGCCGGCCGGGAAGCCCGCAAAGAGAGCAGAGACAGCGTCAATGCCGGCTTTGATGCGGCCTTCCACATTGGACACGATATGCATGACGTGGCTGTATCGCTCGACGGTAAAGCGCTCTGTGACGGTGACCGTGCCGGGGCGCGACACACGGCCGACATCGTTACGGCCCAAATCCAGCAGCATTAAATGTTCGGCGCATTCTTTCTCATCGGCCAGCAGTTCCGTTTCCATCGCTGCGTCCTCTTCCGCCGTTTTGCCGCGCGGGCGCGTGCCGGCAATGGGGCGTATGGTGACGACTTCATCGCGCAAACGCACAAGGATTTCAGGGCTGGAGCCGACTATGGCGTGGTCATCGAAATTGAGGAAATACAAAAACGGCGAGGGGTTCATCCTGCGCAGTGACCGGTATAGCGCCAGCGGCGAGGCGCTCAACGGGGCCGACAGGCGCTGCCCGATGACGACCTGAAACACATCGCCGGCGTGGATGTAGTCTTTGGCTTTGGCGACCCGGGCATGAAATTGCTTGGCCGTTTGGCCGCAAAGCGGCTCTATCGTTTCGGGCGCAATGTCGCGCGCCGGTGGCATAGATACGCTGAGCGTCATGTCGGCTGCGACTTTATCAATGCGCGCGCGGGCATCGTCATAGGCTTGCTTTGCGGATGCGTTCCCGGGGCGCACCGGCGTTGCGATGATGACTTCTTGAGCGATTAAGTCGAAAATGGCCATAATGGTCGGGCGGATCATTATGGCGTCGGGCGTTCCGATCGGGTCCGGCAAATCACTCGGTAAATGCTCGACTTGGCGGATCATGTCATAGCCCAGATAGCCGAACAGGCCGGCCGCCATAGGCGGCAAGCCATCCGGCAAGGGCAAGGCGCTTTCGTCCTGCAAGGCGCGCAGATTATCCAGCGGCTTGCCGGGCTGAGGCGTGAAAACTTTTCGGTCTATATCGGGGGCGCGCGCAATTTCGCAATCATCGCCATGGGCGCGCCAGACCAAATCCGGCGCAAATCCGATAAAGGAATAGCGCCCGCGCTGTTCTCCGCCGGAGACAGACTCATACAAAAACGCATACGGCTTGCCGGCCGCAATTTTCATATAGGCAGAGACCGGCGTGTCGACATCATTGACGACGCGGCGATAGACAATCTGTCCGTCGCCGCTGTCATAAAGACCGGCAAAGCTGTCAAAGTCGGGGCGCATGCCTACTGCGTAACGCCGAGCTGACGCTTGAGCTTATCGTCGAAAACGCGCACTTCGTTTTCCGCGATGAGGCCGGCGCGATAAGCGGCTTGCAAATCGTTTGAAATGGCCTCCGTTGCCTGCGTCTGCATAGCGTCGGCAAAACCGCCGGCCAGATTATCGGCATTGGCAACAATCTCGTTCACTTTAACAATATTGCGGGTCAGTGATTTCGGGCCTTCGCCGCGAACGACTTCGCCGGTCCGGGCCTCAAACGCCCGCACAGCCACAGACGGACCGAGCAGAGGGGATTGGGCAGAGCGGACCATGACAATGTCCTCAAGGCTTGCGCCTGTTGTCAGCGTGTCTTTGATAGCAGCGAGGCTCTCTCCCTCATCGGCGCGGGCCTTAAGCTGCGTTGCCAAAGCGCTGAGGGCTTCGTCAATCTGCTCGGCTTTCCACATGGCGATTGCCTGATCGCGGACTTCGTCAAGGGTCTTGACGCGCGATTCAATGATGTCATCAACGCGGACAGAGGCATAGCCTTCCTTGGACGTGTCGAAGATATCCGTCTCGTAGCCGATTTCATTGGTGAAGACTTCGGTCAGGATTGCCTCGTCTTTAGCCACGCCGGTAATGACCGAAATGCCGTCCAGCTTCAGCCCGTCTTGCGTTTCGCCGAGGCGGGAAATGTAATCAATAGACGACACAGACGCGCCGGCCTTTTGCGCGGCTTCTTCGATTGTTGAGCCTTCGTCAAAGGCCGTCTCAACCGCGTCAGTGACCTCATAGAGTTTACCCGTCGCCTGATCCGCTTTTAAATCGCTCTCCAGCTCCTCGCGCATATCCTCAAAGGTCGGGAAGGTGGCCGGCGTAATGTCTCCGATAACCACAACAAACCAGCCCAGCTTGCCTTCTACCGCAATCACGTCGCCGGTCTTGCCGCTAAAGGCGGACGCAGCGGCAGCGGAGTCGATAATCGCGCTCTGCTCGGCGTCGACATATTCCGTCGGCTCTAAAAATCCGAATTGCGTGACAACATCTGCCACAGCCTTGCCGCCCTCCAGCTCGCCGACAGCTTCAATGGCCAAAGTCTCATTGGTGGCGTTAATCAGGGTGACAGAACGATATTCCGGCGTGCCGACTTGGCCGACTTCGACCTTATAGTCATATTGCGCGCGCACTTCCTCCTCGGACAGCTTGATATCCGGCGCCATATCCGTCTGCTCAATGCGCAGCAGGGTAAAGCTGCGATATTCAGGAGCGGTGAACGCAGCGACATTGTCGTCGATAAAAGCTTGCAGCACCGCATCACTCGGCGTTTCAGGCGCAGGGACCGCGTCGGCGGTCAGGGTCAGCACGCTTGCCTTGCGCTGCTCCGTCAGGAATTTATAGCGCTGCTCGGCATATTGCAGCGGCGCTTTAATGCCGGCAATCGTCCCGCTGACGATTTGACTGAGCAAGATTTCACTGCGCGTGTCGTCCAGATAGTCGGATTTCAATATCCGGTTATTGGCCAGCACGGAATCCATCTTACGCTCGGAAAACTCGCCGGTCAGCTCATCCTGAAAGAAGGGCACCGATTCCAGCCGCTCGCGTATCAACTTCTTGGCCACGCCAATCTCAAGATCTTCGGCGTCGGCTTTCAGCGCCGTTTGCGTAATCATCTCATTGAGAATGGTCTGCGCAAAGCCGCGCTCATAGGCTTCAGGCGATGTCATGCGCGTGCCGTTGGCTTCGTTAAATTCGTTGAGGCGGCGTTTGAACGTGCGGTCAAACTTCTCAATCGTGACTTCTTCTTTGCCGACCATAGCCATAGCGTTTGCGCCGGACGGTGAGAACGCATCGGTAATCATGAACATAGACAGTCCGATCGTCAGCAAAACGATAATAATCGAAATCCCGATAGTTTTAAGTGTATTGCCGCTTTTATTTGACATATGAGGTCAGCCTTGTTTGATTTGCGCTGCAACATAGACAGGGGCGCAGAGTCGGGCAAGAACGGTTTGCCCCGTCCGGGCACTTTTATCGCCCAAATAACAGCTGCGCTTCGCCTGCAGCGGAAAGAGAACACATGCGTCAGATCATAGCCGCAAATTGGAAGATGAACGGAGATTTCAGCTGGGCCGCCAAGCCCGCCGAATTGGCCGCGATTTTAGATGATGAAACGATTGATAAAGTTGACATGGTCAT
>CALLVD010000035.1 GCA_938010385.1 uncultured Robiginitomaculum sp. | reverse complement strand
GGACGCGTCGCCGCCATAGCATTTGGCGGTGACGTCTTTGCGCATGGCGGCGATGGTTTCGCGGGCGATGACTTTGCCGCCGATGGCCGCTTGGACCGGGATTTTAAACAGGTGGCGCGGGATGAGGTCTTTGAGGCGTTCGCACATTTGCCGGCCGCGGCTCTCGGCGCGGTCGCGGTGGACGAGCATGGACAGGGCATCGACGGGCTCGCCGTTGACGAGGATACTCATTTTCACAAGGTTGCCGGTGCGCACGCCAATGGCTTGATAGTCAAAACTGGCATAGCCTTTGGACACGGATTTTAGGCGGTCATAAAAATCAAACACGACTTCATTGAGCGGCAGCTCATACTCCACCATAGCCCGCGCGCCGACATAGGTCAGGCCGGTTTGTATGCCGCGCCGGTCTTGGCAGAGCTTTAAAATGCCGCCCAGATAATCATCCGGGGTCATAATTGTGGCTTTAATCCATGGCTCTTGAATTTCTGCAATCGCCATGACGTCCGGCATATCGGCCGGGTTATGCAATTGCAGCTCCTCGCCCTTGGCCATTTGCAGCGTGTAGACAACGGACGGCGCGGTGGTGATTAAGTCGAGATCAAATTCACGTTCCAGGCGCTCTTGGATAATCTCCAAATGCAGCAGGCCTAAAAACCCGCAGCGAAACCCGAAACCGAGGGCGGCCGATGTTTCCATCTCATAGGAGAAACTGGCATCATTTAATCTGAGCCGGCCCATGGCCGCGCGCAAATCTTCAAAATCGGCGGCGTCGACCGGGAAGATACCGCAAAAGACAACCGGCTGCGCGGGCTGGAAACCGGGCAGGGCGGTTTCAGTCGGGCGCTTGTCATCGGTGATGGTATCGCCGACGGCCGCGTCCGCGACTTCTTTAATGGAGCCGGTGAAAAAACCCACTTCGCCGGGGCCGATGGACGGCATGTCTGTCGGCTTAGGCTCAAACACGCCGACCTTGTCGACGATATAGGTTGCGCCATTGGCCATCATGCGGATGCGCATGCCTTTTTTAATTTCCCCGTCAATCACGCGGAACAGGACAATCACGCCCATATAAGTGTCATACCATGCGTCAACCAGCATGGCCTTGAGCGGGGCGTCTTTATCGCCGACGCTCGGCGCGGGCAGGCGGGTGACAATGGCTTCTAGCACATCCGGAATACCGATGCCGGATTTGGCAGAGCATTCAATCGCCTCGCTCGCGTCAATACCGATAACGTCTTCAATTTGCGCTTTCACCCGGTCAGGCTCGGCCGCGGGCAGGTCAATCTTATTGAGGACCGGCACAATTTCATGATCATGCTCAATAGCTTGGTAAACATTGGCGAGCGTTTGCGCTTCGACGCCTTGGGAGGCGTCCACCACCAAAATAGAGCCTTCACAGGCGGACAGGCTGCGCGACACCTCATAGGCGAAATCCACATGACCGGGCGTATCCATCAGGTTCAGGACATAGTCTTTGCCGTCCTTGGCCTTGTAATCAAGGCGCACAGTCTGGGCTTTGATGGTAATGCCGCGCTCTTTTTCAATATCCATATTGTCGAGCACTTGCTCGCTCATTTCACGGTCGGTCAAACCGCCGCAATAGGAAATCAGCCGGTCAGCCAAAGTCGACTTGCCGTGGTCAATATGGGCCACAATGGAAAAATTGCGGATGTGGGAAAGGTCTGTACTCATAGAGCCGTATGTATAGGGCGCGGCGATTTTCGCAAGGGGCAGGTGGTGCGGCTTAGCGCGCGGGCCTAATTAGGCTTTGCGCGCAGCGCATTAGCCTTTAAACGGGCGGCATGACCGCTCCATATTCTAAACTGCGCGACGCGCTTTTGCTCATGGCTTTAACTCTGCTGGTGTCACTGCCCGGCCTGTCATCCCTGACCGTGATTGACCGCGACGAGTCCCGCTACGCGCAAGCTACGGTGCAAATGCTGGAGACCGGGGATTATGTGGATATCCGGTTCCAAGATGCCCCGCGCTGGAAAAAACCGGCCGGCGCTTACTGGGCGCAGGCGGCGAGCATAAAAGCCATGAGCGCGCTCGGCCTGTCGACGCCGGATGCGCGGGCTCTTTGGGTGCACCGCCTGCCGTCCGTTTTGGCGGCGATTATTGCCGTGCTGGCGACTTACTTTGGCGGCGCGAAATTAGTCGGGCGGGACGGGGCGTTTTTCGGCGCGATGATTTTGGCCGTATCCCTGTCCATGATGTTTGAAGCTCATATCGCAAAAACCGATGCCTTGCTCACCGGCTTCACGGCTGTGTGTTTGGCGGCATTGTGTTATCTGCGCGCGGGCAGAAGCGCAAAGAAAGCGGGCTTTGTGTTTTGGGCCGCGCTGGGTTTGGCCGTAATGATTAAGGGGCCGATTACGCCGGTTATCATTGCGACATGCCTGCTGTGTTTGTTTATCGCAGAGCGCGAGGGCAAATGGATGAAGCCGCTCTTATCGCCGCTTGGTATAGTGGCGTTTATCGCGATTGTTGCGCCGTGGACTTATTTAATTTTTCAAAAGACCGGCGGTGATTTCTTTACGGTCGCTGTGTCCGAAGACCTCGCGCCGAAACTGTCCGGCGGGGCGGAAAATCACGGCGGGCCGCCCGGCTATTATCTGGCTACGGTCTGGGCGATGTTTTGGCCCGGAACCGCATTCTTGCTGGCCGGCCTGTCATTGGCCGCGCGGTCCGTTTTAATGGCGCGGCGCGCAAAAAAAGACGGCCGGGACATTCCCCAAGCCATGCCGCGCGCGGCGCGCCTGCTTTTATGCTGGGCCGTGCCGTGGTGGATTATCGTTGAAATCGCGCCGACAAAACTGCCGCATTATACCCTGCCGGTCTATCCCGCTCTGGCCTTGCTGGCCGGAACAGCAGCGGCAGTGATGATCAGCAGCCGGGAGTTTCCGGCCGCGCGCCGGTTGGGCGTTGTCATGTTTGCGCTGATCGGCGCGATCCTCACCGCCGGATTGATTGGCGCGCAGAGCGTTTACGGTATCGCGCCGAAATGGGAATTTGCCGTGGGCGCGATAGTCATCGCGGCGATAATCGGCGGCGCGGTTTTAATCTGGGCGCTGCCGAAACGCGACGGCCTGCGCCGGCTCGGCGTTTATTTGGTTATTGCAAGCGGGGCCGGTTTGGGCGTTTTATCGTTCGGGCGCATCCTGCCGGCGGCGGGCACGCTGGCCGTGTCAAAAAATGTCGCGCAGGTTCTGACGGACGCCGGCTATGACTTGCCGCTGCCGGCCGGCACGCAAGTTTTGTCGCCCAGCTATGCCGAGCCGAGCCTTGTTTATTATCTCGGGACCCATATCCGCATTGGCGGCGACGCCGATACATCGGATTTGACAGCAATCGCGCCGGGAACCGTATTGATTGCCGACAGCCTGCATAAAAAAGGCGCGCCTGTGTTGAAGGCAGCGCTGCAAGCGGCCAATGAAAAAACGGCCTGTTTTGAGACGTTGGGAACCGTAGACGGCCTAAATTATTCCAAAGGCGATGAGGTCCTCCTGACCGTCATGCGCGCCGCCGCCTGTCCTTAGAGACTGAGTTGAATTCATACCCGATTTTGCATCTTTTCGCCTTCTCCTTTGCGTTTTGGTTGGAAAACGCTGAGGGAGAAGGCGGTAAGACGCGGGATGCGTGGGAACGGGCGGGCATGGGAGAAAAGTTTTCCCGTAAATGTCAGGCTTGCGGGCGGCCGGCGATGGCGTGGTGAAATGCGGCAATCCAGGCCCGGCCCATAATGGCGACGGCCATAAACGGCAAGGCGAGAAGGCAGAGGGCTTTAGCCCAAATTTTATCGGAATAATTCCAGAAATAGCGGATAAAACCGCGCAGTTTTTGCCGCTCGATCACTTGCCGGCGCACCTTGGATGTGCCGCCGTAATGCAGCACCGTTGCGCTTGGCAAAAACGCGACGTCTCCGCCGGCAAGGCGCGCGCGGCGGCATAAATCAATGTCTTCCACATGCAGGAAATAACGCTCGTCAAACCCGCCCAGCGCGTCAAAACCGGCCCGGTTTGTCATAAATGCTGCGCCGGATATGGTCGGCAATTTCGTCAGTCCGGCCGGGACCGGCTCTGTGTGCATGTTTATTCCGTTAATGCCGGGAAGCTTGGACAGGCCTGTAAACGTAACAAACGCCGTCCAAGGCGTCAGGGCCCGCCGCCGTCCGCCGCGCTGCTCGCGCCCTTCGGCAGAGCGCAGCATAGCGCCTAAAATCCAAGGCGCGGCCAGATTATCAGAGGCTTTGGCCATGCGCAGAGCCGCGCCTTCAGTGATGACGGCATCCGGATTTAAAAATAAAAGATAGTCGCTGCTTGCCAATGTCGCGCCGTAATTACAGCCGCGCCCAAACCCGATATTGCCGTGCCCTTGTAAAAGCCGAACGCGCGACGAGCCGGCCACATAATCTGACAGGCTTTTGCGCAGAGAATCCGTATTCCCGTTATCTACAATAATCAACTCTGCAATGGCTTTATCGCGCAGCACAGCATTGACGGCTTCAAGTAAAGCCGGGCCGGTCATATAGCTGACCATAATTACGCTGATGGACTTAGCGTGAGCGGGAACCGGAAATATCGCGACGTTAGACTTCATTATCTTCTTTTCATCACGCCCCCACGCCTTGTGACAGCTATATCACTGAACAGGGTAAAAGTAAGCCATCAATAGCAGCAGGCAGCAAGGCCTGTCTGTAATACGCCTGACAGGCGAGGTTTGGTGCAAGAATTAAGAGCGTAAATCGGGCGGTGTGCCTTCGGCGGATAATGTGTCAATCGCCTCCTCGACGGTCAGAATTGTCTGACCCTGAGAGCCTAAGCGGCGCAAAGCGAGCTTGCCCTCTTCGGCCTCGCGTTTGCCGACGACGGCAATGACCGGAATTTTCTTATCGGCCGACAGTTCGCGGATTTTGTAATTAATCTTCTCATTACGCACATCAAGCTCAGCGCGAAGGCCGGCTTTATTGAGGCGGGCAACGACGTCTTTGGCATAATCATCCGCTTCGGACGTAATGGTCGCGACCACGACCTGCACCGGCGAGAGCCAGAGCGGAAACTTGCCGGCATAGTTCTCAATCAAAATGCCTAAGAAGCGCTCAAACGATCCGAGGACCGCACGGTGAAGCATGACCGGCGTATGCTTTTTATCATCATCGCCGACATAGCTTGCGCCCAGACGCTCCGGCATATTGGGGTCAAGCTGTATCGTGCCGGCCTGCCATTCGCGGCCGATAGCGTCTCGCAGGACAAAGTCCAGTTTCGGGCCGTAAAACGCGCCGTCGCCCTCATTAAGCTCAACTTCCAAGCCCGAAGCGTTTGCCGCTTTACCGAGCGCATCTTCGGCCAAATCCCAATACTCATCCGTACCGACGCGCGTATCAGGGCGGGTGGAAAATTTCACCATGACATCGTCAAAACCCAAATCCGCGTAAACGGATTTCAGCATAGAGGTGAAGCCTTTGACCTCATCTGTGACCTGATCGAGGGTACAGAAAATATGCCCGTCATCCTGAACAAAACCGCGCACGCGCATCAGGCCGTGCAGCGCGCCGGACGGCTCGTAGCGGTGACAGGAACCAAATTCGGCAAACCGTAAAGGCAGATCGCGGTAAGATTTTTGGCCGTGATTAAACACCTGAATATGGCACGGGCAATTCATCGGCTTGAGCGCCAAATGCTTATCCTCTTCGGCCACCTCGGCGATGAACATGTTCTCGCGGTATTTATCCCAGTGACCGGACGCTTCCCAAAACTTGCGGTCCATCAGGCTTGGCGTTTTGATTTCCTGATAGCCGTATTCACGTTGGCGGCGGGACATATAGTTTTGAAGCAGCGTGTAGAGCGTCCATCCGTGCGGATGCCAAAAGGCTTGGCCTTGGGCTTCTTCCTGAAAATGAAACAGCTCTAATTGACGGCCCAAACGGCGATGGTCGCGGGCTTCCGCTTCCTCGATTTGTTTTAAGTGCGCGTCCAAATCCTCTTGGCTCGCCCAGGCCGTGCCGTAAATGCGCTGCAATTGCGCTTTGGAGGAATCGCCGCGCCAATAGGCGCCGGCCACCTTCATCAGCTTAAACGCCTTGCCGACTTTGCCGGTCGACGGCAGATGCGGACCGCGGCACAAATCAAACCATTTGCCTTGTTTATAGACGGTGATGGTTTCCGATGCGGGCAGGTCTTGGATGAGCTCGGCTTTAAAATCTTCACCCATCTCTTTGAACAGTTTTATCGCCTCATCACGGTCCATGACCAGGCGTTCAAACTTGTCATTGCGATTAATGATGTGGCCCATCTTCTTCTCGATAGCCTCAAAATCATCAGCAGACAGAGGCTCGTCGCGGGCAAAATCGTAGTAAAATCCGTTCTCGATGGTCGGGCCGATTGTGACTTGCGTCCCGGGGAAAAGCTCCTGCACGGCCTCGGCCATAACATGGGCGGCGTCGTGGCGAATAAGCTCCAGCCCTTCCGGGTCGGCGGCGGTGACCAGCTCAATCTTGGCGTCTTTTTCAATCGGGCGATTGGCATCCAAAAGCTCGCCGTCCAGTTTCACGGCCAGCACTTTCTTCGCCAGACCCGAGCTGATGGACTTGGCCACTTGCAGGGCATTGGTTCCCGCTTCAAACTCGCGCGTCTTGCCGTCAGGAAATGTCAAAGTGACCATGATAATGCTCTTAAATTCAGATGTCGTTTTTATGTCGCCAGACGCCGTATCGCCACGGCGCCCACAGCGGCGCCTTTTGCACGGTTTGAGGCACATTATCAATGCCCGATGACGCCCCAAGCTTAGGGTAGGGGTGACAGCGTTGCAGCCGCGCCAAAGTCATCCACCCGCCGCGCCAAAATCCGTGCCGGGATATGGCCTCCATACCATAGCTTGAGCAGCTCGGATCATAGCGGCATTTCACGCCCAAAGCCGACAGCGCCGGCGAGAGCGTATATTTGTAAATCCGTATTAAAAAGACGGCGACATATTTCATAGTACGGCGGCCGGTCCGATCGGCGCTTGCGGGTCAGCGTCCCGGCCCGGCGCGGACTCGCTTGTCGTCCCGCAGGTCGGGCAGAAGCGGTGGAAGGATATATTGTGGTGTCCGCAACTCTTGCAGTTTTCGCGCAGGCGAATGCCGCAATGCACGCAGAAATCAACTTTTTCGCCTTCTTTTTCGATAATCGCGCGATCACAGCCCGGGCAGGATTTGGCCGCCAGTTTTTTCAGCGCCGTTTCATATTCAATGGATTGGCGGCGCTCGCCTTCACTGCGCGCTTCTTCGGCCTGTTTTCGGGCCATATATTGCCGCATGCCGCGAATGATAAAATGCCCGGCCGCAACCACAATTAAGATGCCGACTGCGTAGCGCACATAGCCGCCATAGCTCGGCAGATAGGGCACAAGCTCGACAAAAAACGCAAACAGCGCAAACAGGATAAACCCGCGATAAAGCGGCCAATAGGGCGACCCGCGTTTCTTAGCCACTATCCACGCCGCAATCAGCAGAAGCGGCAGGGTCAGCGCCAGGCGCATTAAAAAGACCCGAAATTCCTGTCCGCGCAGCGCTTTGCGATAAAGCGGACGGGCCTCTGCCGTCAAATCAGAGCGGGCACTGCGCGCATCGCTCAGCGCGCGCCGGGCTTCCGTTTGCGCCGCTTTGGCGTCTTCGACGGCGCGCAGGGCATCGCGCTGCTTATCGCGCAGGGCTTCTACATTGCGGGTGCGGCGGATGACCTCAGGATTTTGCGTATCGCTTTGCGTGGCTGTGCGGGTGGCCAGCCAGTTATCGAAGCTGTCGCGGGCGGCAACGTAATCATTGACGGCCGCGTTTCGGGCCTGCGTGGCATCTTCAAGATTGCGGCGCAGAGGAATAAGATTTTTCTCCGCGCTTCGCTCGGCCAAACTTGCGGCGCTCAGGGCGTCCTGATCGATAAACTGCTCAACCGTGATTTCCCGGTCGACTTTAGGCAGGTCGCGAATGACCGTACTGCCCAGCCCGATCAGAAAGCCGGCGAAGATAATGGATAATACCCACATGACCACGGAAAATATACGTTGGGGGCGGCGCGCTGATTTAGCCATAACTCTCTCCTTGAGACCCGCAGCTTAGGCGCGAAACCGTTTACGGGTCAATCGCGCCGCGGCCGGCCTTGCGGGTTTTGCCTATGCGGGCTATGACCGCAAACATCACAGGAGCGCCCCATGGCCAAGACGACAGCCCCCGAAATATCCGTTGTGATTCCGGTCTATAATGAGCGCGATAATGT
>CALLVD010000034.1 GCA_938010385.1 uncultured Robiginitomaculum sp. | reverse complement strand
AGCATTTCCGCTTGGGATACCTGTAACAGCGTCGGCGGCAGGTTGGAAAGATTTCCAAAGACCGGCGACACTATCGGATTGTTCGGCTTAATGCCTGTTGCCTTGTAAAGCATGGGGCGCAAAAGGGCGGGCGGGATTTTGAGCATTGGCGCAACAAGCGGTTTCAGCATGATGTCGGTTTCAAAATTGGCGCGGATAGACGGGCTTGAGGCAGTCGCATCTGTCGGCGCGGAAAATGCAAAAACAGCCTCTGCAGGCCGCAGCTTTTCATCCCGAGCCCAGGCTGAGAGCATCAGAGCCAAATTCGCACCGGCGCTGTCTCCGCCTATGGCAAGGGCTTTCACCGGCGCCGGCCCGTTCGGCCCGATTTCGAGCAGGGCGCGATAGGTTTTGCGGGCATCGGTAATTGTGTCCATGCGGGTATTTTCAGGCATGAGCCGGTAGTCAGGCGCGAATACGGCGCACCCTGTGCTTTTGGCGAGCCTGGCTGTTACCGCGCGGTGGCTGCGGGCGCTGCCGACAGAGAAGGCCCCGCCGTGGAGATATAATATGCGCGCGTGCGGGTCAGACCCTTCGGCTTGCGCCCATTCGCCGCTAATACTGCCCGTTGTGGCTTCCAAGAAAACGGATTTATGAATAACGCCAAACTCTTTGAAAAAATCGCGTCCGCGTCCGAAATTTTCAAAACGCTCGCGCTTAGCCTGCAAGCTGTCCCGGTCTTTTGTGCCGGCCATATTGGGGCGGGTGAAGTTTTCGTGGAGGATTTTCTCAACCGCTGCCATGCCTTTGGACGGCGTTTTGCGCGGATGAGTGGGGACGGGTTTCGGCGCGTCAAACCGGCTTAGATTTTCACCTTTCAGCGATTGATTATACCAAAAGGCCCCGCCGATAATGGCGGCCGGAATTGCGAGCATGAAAACCATAAAATCTCCTGCGCTGACTATGGCACAGCGGGCGGGGCAGGTAAAACTTGCAATTCAATTTTGCCGCGTTAGTAAGGCCGAAATTCCAAACAGGATGCCGCCATGTTCAAAGCCTCTCTTCAAACGCTTGCCAAGCGCATAAATGTGCCGGCGCGGGCGCGCAGCGGTCCCATGACCTTCAACGCCAACCGCACGAAAATAGAGCTTCTGGCGGGCTTAACCGTTGCACTGGCCTTGGTGCCGGAAGCGGTGGCGTTTGCCTTTGTTGCCGGCGTAGAGCCTCTGGTCGGCCTGTATGCCGCCTTTATCGTCGGACTCATTACGGCGCTTATCGGCGGACGTCCGGGCATGATTTCAGGCGCGACCGGCGCGCTGGCGGTTGTCATGGTTGCGCTCGTCGCGCAGCACGGGGTTGAGTATCTTTTTGCGACCGTCATCCTGATGGGGATATTGCAAATTATGGCGGGGATATTCCGCCTCGGGAAATTTATCCGCCTGGTTCCGCATCCGGTTATGCTGGGTTTTGTCAACGGCTTGGCGATTGTTATTGGCTTGGCGCAGTTGGGCCAGTTTCAGGTGCCGGGCACGGCCACGCCGGACGGACATGGTTTTTTGCCCAACGGTGAATGGCTTGCAGGGGCGGATATGGCGCTGATGGTCGGGCTGACCGTTTTGACCATGGTGATTATTTGGGGCTTTCCGAAAATTACCAAGATTATCCCGGCGCCTTTGGCCGGCATCGGCATTGTGGCCGCTATCGTCATCGGCTTTGGTTTGGACGTATCCACCGTCGGCGATTTGGCGAGCGTGAAAGGCGGCCTGCCGCAATTTCACAATCCGTTCACCACGGCGGCAGAGCCGGTATATGGCGCGTTTAAATGGGCAGGCAATGAGGCGGGACTTGCGCCGCTGGCTCCGTTTAATTTCGATACGCTGGCGATAATTTTGCCTTACGCGCTTATCCTCGCGGCGATTGGCCTGATTGAAAGCCTGCTGACCTTAAACCTGGTTGGCGAGATCAAAGAAGAGCGCGGCGGCGCGTCTCAAGAATGCGTGGCCCAAGGCCTTGCCAACACCGTCACCGGATTTTTCGGCGGCATGGGCGGCTGCGCCATGATCGGGCAATCAATGATCAATGTGAAATCCGGCGGCCGTACGCGCCTGTCCGGTATCAGCGCGGCGCTTTTCTTGCTCGCCTTTATTTTGTTTGCCAGCAAATATATTGAAATGATCCCGCTGGCTGCGCTTATCGGCGTCATGTTTATGGTCGTTATCGGAACCTTTGCGTGGCAGTCCTTTACCATTATGCGCCGCATCCCGTTAATGGATGCCTTTGTCATCGTCTTGGTGACCGTCGTAACCGTTATGCACGATTTGGCCATTGCCGTTGTTGTCGGCGTTATCGTTTCTGCCTTGGCCTATGCGTGGCAGAATGCCCGCCGCATTCACGCGCGCACGGATATGGAAGGCGAGACC
This sequence comes from uncultured Robiginitomaculum sp., assembly GCA_938010385.1. GTDB lineage: Bacteria > Pseudomonadota > Alphaproteobacteria > Caulobacterales > Maricaulaceae > Robiginitomaculum. The sequence continues at coordinate 39,925 of CALLVD010000034.1, read as the reverse complement.
AAAGTTTATAAAATCGAGGGCCCGCTTTTCTTCGGCTCGGCCGAAGGCTTTTCCGAGCTGTTCACGCCGAAAGAGGATCCCGATAAAGTCATCGTTGATTTTATGAATTCCCGCGTGGCCGACCAATCGGCGCTGCAAGCGATTGAAGCGCTGGCAACGAAATATGAAGCGCTGGGCAAACGCATTCAACTGCGTCACTTAACCCGCGATTGTCACCGCCTGCTCAATAAGGCCGGGCAGTTGATGATCGACAGCGACGATGACCCGGACTACGAAGTTGCGGCTGATTATTCGGTGAGCATCGGCAGCTTTAGCGGCGGGCATTAGGATTTATCCGGATAAGATTTAGAGCAAAAAAACCCCGCCCCCGCGTCGGAGGACAGCGCGGGAGCGGGGCGGCTTAATCAGGACTTAATTGCTTTTATTATGCGACCTGATCAAATTGGTTCATGGTGTTGGCGTGACCGCCGGCCTTCAAGGCGCGCTCGCCGGCGACCATTTCTTTAAATGTATCGCCGAGGTCAGAACCGACTTCGTGTTGATGTTTCACCGCCGACACGCCGCCGCGAATTTCTTCGCGCTGAATGGTGTTGACATAAGCTTCCATCTTACGCTCGCCGAAATAGCCCTTGGCCAGATCATCCATAAACTTGGCCGTCATATGGAAGGTCGGCAGGGTGATGAGGTTATGGAACACGCCGGCTTCGCGGGAAATATCAGTCTGGAATGCGGCCAATCGTTTGTCCGTCTCAAGACCCAGCGGTTGATTATCATATTTTGATGACATCAGCTCAATGCCTCCCGGCAATTCGGACGGCTGAATAGTGCCGGCGGCAATCCATTCTTCGCGCACTTGCTGACGCAGGTTCAGGGTCCAGTTAAAGGACGGCGAGTTATTATAGGTCAGCTTTGCATTGGGCACGACCTGCTTGATGCGATTGACCATGCCGGCAATGCGCGACACATTTGGAGTCGCTGTTTCAATCCAGAGCATATCCGCGCCGCCTTCGGTCAAGCTGCTGATGCAATCTTCCACAACGCGGTCCTCGCCGGTGCCGTCTTTGAATTTATAAAGACCGTTAGGCAAGCGGACCGGACGCACGATTTTACCGTCTTGCATCAGGGCGACTTCACCCTCGATCAAAGGATTGGCGGCGGTAATCTCTTCAGTCTCAAGCCATTTAATGTACTCCGCCGCGCCGTCCGCGCCGTTTGTGACCGGCACCTTTTGCGTCAGGCCTGCGCCGAGACTGTCCGTGCGCGCGACGATCACGCCGTCATCCACGCCCAACTCTTCAAAGGCAAGGCGCACGGCTTTGAGTTTGACATTAAATTCCTCGCGCGGAACCGTAACTTTGCCGTCTTGGTGACCGCACTGTTTGGCGTCAGAGACTTGGTTTTCAATCTGGATGCAGCACGCGCCGGCCAAAATCATCTGCTTGGACAAAAGGTAAGTCGCATGCTCGTTACCGAAGCCCGCGTCAATATCGGCAATAATCGGCACCACATGGGTTTCGAAATTATCAATCGCCGCAATCGCTGCATCGATATCGCCGCCGGTATCGCGCGCTGTTTTCAGCGCCGCGAACAAATCGTTCAGCGCGACTTCATCGGCCTGGCGCAGGGATGTGTAAATCTCTTGGATGAGATCAACAACGGACGTTTTTTCGTGCATGGATTGATCCGGCAAATGCCCAAAGCTGTTGCGCAGGCCGGCGACCATCCATCCGGACAGATAGACATAGGCGCCCTTGGTTGTGCCATTCATGCGCTTGACCGATTTGATCATTTGCTGCGCGTGAAAGCCGGACCAGCAGCCGAGCGATTGCGTTGATTGGCGATGGTCTTTGTCATAGGCGGCCATGTCGGCGCGCATGACGCCGGCCATATCGCGGGCAATATCCAGATGGGTATTATAGGTGTTTTGCAGGCGCAATTGCACCATGTCATCAATCTGAACGCCGCTGCGCGTTTGTCCGTCCGGGTAGCGTTTTAGTAGCTGCGTGCGAATTTCGCTGTAAGTTTGTTTGGTCATAATAGTCTCCGTATTTGAATTTTAAGCGTGAATTTTTTGAAGCTCGCGATAGGCGGGCAGGGTCAGGAAGTCGACAAATTCGACGGATGTCGCCGTCTTGGTGAAAATGTCAGCAGCCTTTTGATAATGCCCCGCAGCGAAATCATCGCCGGTGCGGGCTTTGATGGCGTCCATTTCGTCTTCCAAAACGGCCTCGAAATAAGCTGTGCTCATTTTTGTGGTCGTGCCGTCTGCTTTGACGATGGTCTGGCCGTGACGCAGCCATTGCCAGACTTGGCTGCGCGAAATTTCCGCCGTGGCCGCATCTTCCATCAGATTGTGAATAGGCACGGCGCCGCGCCCCTGCAGCCAAGCTGCGATATATTCAATCCCGACAGAGATGTTGGTCCGCAGGCCGGCTTCGGTTGCCGTTCCCGTATGCGGGGTCAGCAGCGAGCCTTCGGTGATGCGCGGCATAACCTGTTGGCGCAGCATTTGGTGCTTGCCGGGCATTTCCGCGTTAAACACGTCCATAGCCGGCGCAACCAAATCCGGATGCGCGACCCATGTGCCGTCATGACCGGCGCGAACTTCGCGCAGCTTGTCCGCCGCCACTTTTGCAAAGGCCGCTTTATTGGCGGCCTCATCACCCTTGACCGGGATTTGCGCCGCCATGCCGCCCATAGCGTGGGCGCGGCGGCGATGGCAGGTCTCGATAAGCTTGAGCGAGTATGCATTTAAGAATGCGCGGTCCATGCCCACCTGCGCCCTGTCGGGGAGCATGTATTGGCTGTGATTACGCAGGGTCTTGATGTAGCTGAAGATATAATCCCAGCGCCCGCAATTCAGGCCGCTGATATGGTTTTTCAGCTCATATAATATCTCGTCCATTTCGAACGCCGCCGGCAAAGTTTCAATCAAAACCGTGGCTTTGATGGTGCCGTTCGGAATGCCGACAATGACTTGCGCGAAATTAAAGACATCATTCCAAAGACGCGCTTCGCGGTGGCTTTCCAATTTCGGGAGGTAGTAGAAAGGCCCTGTCCCGCTCTCGGTCAGCATTTTGCCGTTGTGAAAAATATGCAGGCCGAAATCGACCAGGCTCGCGGACATAGGCTTGCCGTCGACGGTGATATTATCCTCGGTCAAATGCCAGCCGCGCGGACGCACCAACATGGTCGCTGTGTCAGCGTTCAGGGCGTAGGACTTGCCGCGGGCTTTATCCTCATGCGCCAGCGTCCCGCGCGCATAATCACGCATGTTCATCTGGCCCTCAATCATATTGGCAAAGGTCGGGGACGAGGCATCTTCGAAATCCGCCATGAACATTTTTGCGCCGCTGTTAAGCGCATTGATCATCATTTTGCGGTCAACGGGTCCGGTAATCTCGACGCGGCGATCTTGCAGCGCCGCCGGGATAGGGGCGACTTCCCACATGGAATTTCGCACATGAGCCGTTTCCGGCAAAAAGCCCGGAAGCTCGCCATGGTCGATGCGGTCTTGGCGGTCCGCGCGGTCTTCGAGCAGATTGCGGCGCGTGCGCCCGAACCTGCGCTCAAGGTCGGCCAGAAACAAAAGCGCATCCGGCGTTAAGACAGTGTCATATCCTGCCTGCATCTTTCCTGTAACTTTCGCCAAGACGCGGTGGCGGGGGATCAAATTCGGGTCTGCTTCGGCCATGATAGTCTCCTGTAAAGTGTGTGCCGTTATTCGGTGGCATACAAATGTTACAAGAAATCACCTTTGTCATGTTTTTAGAGGTGCATAAGTCCGCTAAGTCATTGTCACTTGTGTAAACTTGTAAATTATGTAAACAAATAGATATGACAAAATCTGCCGGACAAAAACTGATGATTGGGCCGCGTTTGCGGCGTTTGCGGCAAACTTTGGGACTGACCCAAGCCCGCATGGCGCAGGATTTGGATATCTCCACATCTTACTTAAACCTCATTGAGCGTAATCAGCGCCCGATGAGCGCAAAGGTGCTGCTGCGCCTGTCCGGAGTTTACGATTTTGACATGGCCGAGTTTTCCGGGCGCAGCGACGCAGCTTTAGTGGCCGATCTGCATGACGCTATGCGCGACCCGGCCATTGGCGCCGGCACTGTGTCGCGTCAGGATTTGGAAGACATTGTCGGTATAAACCCCGAATTAGGGCAGGCGGTTTTGCGGCTTTACAAAAACTACCGCCGGGCGTCTCTGTCGGACGGAACAAGTCCTGACGCTGACAGCCTGCTGGACCCGGCTACGCAAGCGACCGAAACGGTTCGCACGTTTTTGCAAAGCCGGCGTAATTTCTTCCCCGATATCGACAGCGCGGCAGAAGCGCTGTCAGCGCAATTAGCGACATCCGGCACCGGTCTGTCGACCGCTTTAACGCTGCGCCTGAAAAACGATCACGGCCTGACGGTTCGCGTTGTGCCGATATCCGTCATGCCCGAAATGCTGCGCTATTTTGATCGCCATTCCAAGCGTATCAATATTTCTGAATTGATGCCGGCGTCCGGCCGGGTGTTTCAAATGGCTTATCAAATCGGCATGCTGGAGCATCGGGATTTGATTGACGCGGTTATTGCGCAGGCCGGTTTTGAGACGCGCGAAGCCGAGCGGCTGTGCCGAACCTCGCTGGCCAATTATTTCGCGGCCGCCGTGCTGATGCCTTACGCAAAATTTTTGAAAGAGGCGGAAAGCTGCCGTTACGATATTGACCTGCTGTCCAACCGGTTTGCGACAAGTTTTGAGCAAACCGCGCACCGGCTGACAACCTTGCAAAAACCGGATGCGCGGGGCATTCCGTTTTTCTTTGTGCGCATTGATACGGCCGGCAATGTATCCAAGCGGTTCTCTGCCGGCCGGTTTCATTTTTCCGACTTTGGCGGGGCGTGCCCGCTTTGGAATATTCATGACGTCTTTGCCGGCCCTGAGTCTGTGCGCACGCAGATTATTCAAATGCCGGATGAGACGACCTATTTCTCTGTTGCCAGAACCGTGACCCGCGCCGGCGGCGCGTTCGGGCGGCAGGCGCAAAAACTGGCCATCGGTCTGGGCTGTGATATCGCCTATGCGCCGCGATTAGTTTATGCCGAAGGCCTGAATTTAGACACAGTCCGCCCGACGCCCATTGGGATTAATTGTCATTTATGCGAGCGGGAAAACTGCCGATCGCGTGCCCATGCACCGCTCAACCGCAAGCTTACCTTTGATGAACGCGCGCGGGGCATGAGTATTTTCCGGTTTGAGGTCTAATCCGCCACCAGCTTGTAGCCCTTGCCCCGCACGGTCAGGACAAATTCCGGCTCCGCGCTGTCGCGCTCGATTTTGCGGCGCAGGCGCGTCACCTGAACATCCACGGCCCGCTCTGATTTTGCCCCGATCGCTTCGGCCAGAACGTGGCGGGTAATCGGCACGCCGACCCGCCCGGCCAGTGTTGACAGCAGGGCCGTTTCTCCGGATGTCAATTTTTCTGGGTTGCCCGCGCGGGTCAAATCGCCTCGCAGCGCGTCAAATTCCCAAGGGCCAAAGGTCAAGACTTGATCAGCTGCGCTGTCCGGAACGCGGCGCAATATGGCTTCGATTCGCAGGACCAATTCCTCCGGCTCAAACGGTTTGGGCATATAATCATCCGCGCCCAGTTTTAAGCCTTCAATCCGGCTGCCGGCCTCGCCTTTTGCGGTCAGCAAAATAATCGGAACGTCAGAGCGCGCGCGCAGGCTCTCGGTCAGCTCAAACCCTGTCTCGCCCGGCATCATCACGTCAAGGATCAGGCAATCAAAGGCCAGAGTTTTCATCAAGCGGCGGGCATCCGCGGCATCGGCGGCGGCGCTGACCCGAAAGCCTTGCTTGGCCAGATAGCGTTTCAGCAGGTCGCGAATGCGGTCATCATCGTCCACGACCAAGAGATGGGTGTCGCGCCGTCCTGATTTTTCTGCGTGTGTCGTCATGACGTCCCTGAATGCGCAATTTGCGCTGTGTTTAGCGTTGACAGTCGGCGTTTCAAGTTGAGAATGCCGCCTAATTTAAGGCTCCGCAAGGGGCAGCAGAGCAAGAGATTATCACAATGGCTGACATTCCTTTTCATGACCGCGACGGCTATATTTGGATGGACGGAGAATTCGTCGACTGGCGCGATGCCAAAGTGCACGTTTTGACCCATGCCTTGCATTACGGGTCGGCTGTGTTTGAAGGTGACCGCGCCTATGACGGCGAGATTTTCGCGCTCGAAGATCATTCGCAACGTCTTATCAATTCTGCAAAGCATATGGATTTTGAAATTCCGTATTCGCGCGAAGAAATTGACCGCGCCTGTAAGGAAACGCTCGCCAAATCCGGTCTGGGCTCTGCCTATGTGCGCCCGTTCTCATGGCGCGGCAGCGAGAAAATGGGCGTGTCGGCGTCCGGCAATACCATCCATCTCTCCGTGGCTGTTTGGGAATGGGGTAATTATTTTGCGGATAAAATGAAGGGCATTCGCCTGACCATTGCCAAATGGAAACGCCCGGCGCCGGATACAATTCCGTGTAAATCCAAAGGCGCCGGCCTTTACATGATTTGCACTATGTCCAAACACGCCGCAGAAGCGGAAGGCTATGATGATGCCCTGATGTTTGATTATCGCGGCCGTGTGGCGGAATGCACCGGCGCGCATATTTTCTTTGTCAAAGACGGAGAGCTGCATACCCCGACCAATGATATTCTGCTCGACGGAATCACTTATAAAACCGTGATTGCGCTGGCCAAAAAGCGTGGCATTACCGTGCACCAACGTGACATTATGCCGGAAGAGCTCCCGACTTTTGAAGGCTGCTTTGTTGTCGGCACCGCCGCCGAAGTCACGCCTGTTCGCGAGATTAAAGGTAACAGCTACGTCGTCGGCGATATCATTCACCAACTCGCCGATGATTACGACAAGCTGGTACACCGTAAGATTAGCCTGTAGGACTAAAGCGCGCGCGCCAAAATCAGCAGGCTGACTAAGCCGTAAATCAGGATGGCGCCGATAATCATCAGCATTTGATAGTTCTTGCTCGCCCCTGACGTGACCAATGTTTTCGCGCTCTCAATGAGCCGTGGCCATGTGTAAGAGACAAAATCGCCCTGGGACATGACCGATACCAACCGGTCATTTTCATCCACAACCGGCAGGCGGCGAAACCGTTCATTAGACATAATGCGCAGCCAGTCGGTGACGTCATCGGTTTCTTTCGCTGTGCGCAGCTCTGTGGTCATGACGGCGCTGACCGGCGTTATTTTTGGGTCACGGTCTTCGGCGATAATGCGGCGGAAAATATCGCGCTCTGTCACCAATCCTAAAACTTTGCTGTCATCATCAGTCACGATGATTGATCCGACATTACGGGCGGACATTTCCTTACAGGCGTCTGTCACGGTTTGGTCCGGCCCGCAGGTCAGCGGCTTTAATTTTGAGGCGTATTCAGGGCGATTTTTGATTTGCATGTCTTGGCTCCGTTAGGCTTACCTAACTTGCTACGGGCCAAAACGTCGCACGGACGGGCTTATTTCGGTAGGGCGGCGAAAATTATTTTCGCAAGGCTGCCCGAAAATAGTGAAAGCCCGTATAGGCGGAGAGGATAGCGGCGAGCCAGAGAGTGGCAATAGCGGCCATTAACAGGCCGCGTAAACCGGCTGAGTCTCCGGGCTTCGGTGCGTTCCAAAATAAAGCGTCCATCAGGTCCGACTGCGCCAATGCCATCCACGCCAGAACCAGAATGATGCCGAGCATTTCAAACGTGGTTTTCCATTTGGCAAGCTTGGTCGGGGCCATGACTTTTCCCGCCAGCGCCGCATATTCGCGAATGCCGCTGACGCTGATATCGCGCCCGATAATGACTAAGGCCGGCAGGTAAATCCAGACACTGCCCATGGACAAAACGCTGAGCGCAATAAGACAGGCGGCCACTAAAAGCTTATCGGCAATGGGGTCGAGCATGCGCCCGAAATCTGATGTAACCTTCCATTTTCGGGCCAGGAAGCCGTCGATAAAATCAGTAATGCCGCAAAGAATAAATAAGCCCAGCGCGAAAACGGCCAAGCCGGGATTAAACCCGGTGTCGTTTATCAGCCAAACCAATATCGGGATTAAGAATATCCGCGATACGGTCAGTGCATTAGGCAGCCAATGTAGTTTGTGGCGCGCGGCCGGCGCATCGCTCACGCGCTTGCCTCGTCAGCGCTGACCGGCGACTTTGTAAAATAATCAAAGGCCGTAATCAGCGACAGCAGGACGGCGATGCCCAAAAAGACCAGTCCCGCAATATTGATGAAATTGCCGGAGGTCATCCAGGCTTCCGCCAAATTATCTCCCGAGCGCGCCATGAGGCGTTCCGCGATTGTGCCCAGCCACGGCGCGGCAATCAGCAGACCTGTGCCAAGCATAGCGCTTGCGTTTTTCCAATCGCCGAATTTAGATTGCGGCACGCCGGTCTTTGAAAAATCAAACCCTTTCATCACGCCGACCAATATGTCCCGCCCGACATAAATCAGGGCCAAAATTAAAAAGACCGGCGACAAAACGCCGGCTTTACCGGTGACATATAAAAGCGCCAGCAAAGCCGCGCCAATCAGGACCGCGTCGGCCGCGTCATCAAACCAGCCGAACATGCGTCCGCCCGCTTTTTGCGCGCCGCCCAAAATATCATCGAGCAAATCCGTCAGCGCGCCGAGCGAAAATAAAACCGTCGCTAAAACGGCAAAGCCAAAATCACGATAGGGCAGGTCCGGCAGGCCGTCGCCGGTTTTCATATAGCGCAGCCCTAAAATAATCACCAAAGCTACGAGCGGGCCGAGCAGCAGGCGCACTAATGTCAATCCGTCAGCCAAAGCCGCGCCCTGTTCTTTTACCGTGATGTTATCCGTTGAAGTATCCATGGATTTTTTCCGCCAGCGCGCGGCTGACCCCTTCCGTTTTTGCGATTTCATCAATCGAGGCTGATTTAATCGCCTTAGCAGAGCCGAATACGGCTAAAAGTGCCCGCTTTCGCGCAGGTCCGATATTAGGGATAGCATCGAGCGGGTTCGTAATCATCTGTTTTTTGCGTTTTGACCGGTGGGTACCGATGGCAAATCTGTGGGCTTCATCGCGCAGTCTTTGCAGATAATAGAGGACAGGCGTTCGCGGCGGCAGGGTAAAGTCGGCCCGGCCCGGCATATAAAATGTCTCGCGGCCCGCATTGCGATCCGGCCCCTTCGCTATGGCGACAACGGCGACTTTATCAAGCGCGCCAACGTCGGTCAGGGCTTCGGTCACGGCAGAAAGCTGCCCCTTACCGCCGTCAATCAGCAGGAGATCGGGCCAGTTTGTGCGATTGCCTTTTTCATCTTCTTTCATCAAACGCCCAAATCTGCGGCGCATAATTTCGCGCATCATGCCGTAATCATCGCCCGGCTCTGTCGATTTATCTTTGATATTAAACGTGCGGTATTCGCGTTTGTTAAAACCGTCTTTGCCGGCCACGATAAACGCGGCGGTGGCGTTGGTGCCTTGGATATGACTGTTATCGTAGACTTCAATACGCTTTGGCGTGGCCTCAAGGTCAAACGCCTCGCGCAGCCCTTCGAGCAATTTGGTTTGGCCGGCCGTCTCGGCCATTTTTCGCTCCAGCGCTTCTTGGGCATTGCGGGCGGCGCGGTCCAGAAGCGTTTTCTTCTCGCCGCGCTGCGGGCGGGCAATTTCAATTTTTCGCCCGGACCGTTCCGACAGCGCTTCCGCAATCAAATCTTTATTGGGCAGGTCGACATTAACGAAGATGTTCTTGGGAATGGGTTTATTGCCGTAAAATTGCCCGAGAAAGGCATCCAGCACCTCTTCGGGGGATTGGTCTTTTGTATGGCGCGGGAAGAAAGCGTGATTGCCCCAATTGTGCCCGGCGCGAAAGAAAAAGACCTGCACGCAGGATTGCCCGCCCGCCATATAAATGGCGGCGACGTCCGCCTCGTTAAACGTCTCGGGATTAACGCCGTCCCCGTGTCCCGCCACCCGCGCCATGGCGCGCAGGCGATCGCGTATCTCGCCGGCCTTTTCAAAATCCAGCGCCTTTGATGCGGCCGTCATTTGCGCCGTCATCGTCTCGCGTAATTGCTTGGTCTTGCCTTGCAAAAACGCAGTCGCCTCGTCATTGAGTTTTGAATAATCCTCAAGACTGATTTCGCCGGTGCAGGGCGCCGCGCAGCGCTTTATCTGATGTAGCATGCAAGGCCGCGTACGCGCGTCATAAATGGAATCGCTGCAGGTTCGCAGGCGAAAGGCGCGTTGCAGCGTATCGAGGGTTTGATTGACCGCGCCGGCGCTCGCAAACGGGCCGTAATAATCGCCTTTGATATTGCGCGCGCCGCGATGTTTTTTCAGCTGCGCCGCCGGGTGGTCTTTGCGCATCAGAATATAAGGAAAGCTCTTATCGTCACGCAGCAGGATATTATAGCGCGGCTTGAGCTTTTTAATCAGGTTCGCTTCGAGCAGCAGCGCTTCGGTCTCGCTGCCGGTCACAATAAATTCCATTGACGCCGTTGCCGCAATCATACGGCGGATGCGCAGCGGATTGCCTTTCGGGCGCGCATAATTGGACACACGCTTTTTCAAATGCTTGGCTTTGCCCACATAAAGCACGTTTTGATCGCGGTCATACATGCGGTAGACGCCGGGCTTGCCGGGCAGATCTTTGACGTAGTCCGCAATTAAGTCAGCGCCGGTCAGGGCAGAACCGGTATCTTCATGCTGCGCAGCCGGAAGGCCGCCGTTATTGTGGGGCGGGGACATGCTCTAAACATAAGCTGATTTGCCGGACCCGCAAGCCGGCAAAGAGGGCAATTATTTCGCGGCGTAGCGACCCTGCTTAAAAGGCTCAGCGCCTTTAATCACATCCATCGAATATTTCATGCATTCAGCATAAACCGGTTTCATCGCGGTCTGAATGGCAATGGTAGACACTTCAGTGTCTTTAAGAGTCGGCGCGATTTCCATGGCCATGTCTGTCAAATGCGCCATCAACGTTCCTTCGCCTGTATTAATAGCGTTTTCCATCGTCTCCGCTTGCGCGGCCATTGCCGTCATGCCGGCGCCCGCGGACATGCCGCCGCAAGCGATTTTCTTTTGGTTTTCTGCGCTGCCGACGGATTTCACGACGCCCATAATATCACCGAAGGTGACGTTCTCGCCGTTCATGATTTTCTCAACATCGGCCATCATTTCTTGGGTCTGGGTATCGACCTCAGGCGCGGTGGCGGTCTTCTCATTACACGCAGACAGCCCGGCAAAGGCGATAGCGGCGGTCATTAAGGCGGCAGAAAATCTCATGGCAGGCTCCTGTAATAAGACCGCAGTGTACCGGAAGCTGGCTAAGCCTCAAAGGCTTTAAGCACGTCAAGCGGGACGCGCTCCAGCGCCATAATATGCGTAGCATTGAGGATGACTTTAGGCGCATGACCGGCCTTGTGCGCTTCTTTCCATCGCTCAAGGCACAGACACCATTGATCGCCGGCTTTCAGCCCGGCAAAGCGATATTCCGGCCGCGGCGTGGACAGATCATTGCCGCCGGCTTTGGAAAACGCCAGGAAATCATCGGTCATCACCGCGCAAACCAAATGCCGCCCGTGATCGCTCGGTCCTGTCTCGCAGCACCCGTCTCGGTAAAACCCGGTGAGCGGATCAAGAGAGCAAGGGGCGAGTTCTTCGCCGAGGACATTGCGCGATTGGCTCATAACTTATCTTTTTTATGTTTTAGGGCAAAACTCTCACCGACGAAATCGGCGGTTTTCCACGTTAAATGTTGTCCGCCGTCGACCGCTATCATTTGCCCGGTGACGGATTTGGCGGTCAAAAGATAGCGCACAGCCGCCAGGATTTCTTCCGGCGGGGATCCGATGCCCAGCAAGGTGTTCCCGGCTTCGCCCGCAAAATCCGCCTCGCTTTGGCGTGCGTTTTTAAGGCTCGGCCCGGGGCCGATACCGTTGACGCGAATGCCCGGGGCCAGCGATTGCGCCAGTGTTTTGGTTGCCCAGTGCAGGGCAGACTTGGCAATAGAATAGGTCAAAAATTCCGGATTGGGTTTGAGCACGCGCTGATCAATCATGTTAATAATGCAGTCGCCGGCCTCGCACTGCGCGGCAAACTGTTTGGCCAAGTGTAAGGGCGCGCGCAGATTGGCGTTAATGTGATGATCAAAGCTCGCGTCCGTGAAATCATCCAAGCTGTCAGGCGAGAATGTGGAGGCATTATTGATGAGCGCCGTGAGCGGCATGCCCAGACGTGCGGCGGCGCGCGTGATTAACGTGCTGCGCTCTGCCGGGATATTCAGATTTGCTTTAACGGTCACGGCGCTGCCGCCGGCGGCGATGATGCTGCCGCGCAGGCTTTCGGCCCCGGCTTCAGACCGGTTGTAATGGATCGCTACGGCCCACCCGTCTGCGGCAAGGCCCTGCGCTATAACGCGGCCAAGGCGCGCGCCGGCGCCGGTGATTAAAACCGCTTTGGGCGCGCTGCTCACGCCGGATAGCACCGGGCGCGTTCGCCGCAGGTCGGCCGCCCAACCTCCACACAGGCCAGGCCCGGCAGCTTTGGCTCTAGGCGTTCAAATATCCACGCAGCGATTTGCTCAAGAGCCGGCGCGGACAGCCCGTCCACATTATTGAGCAAGACATGGTCCAGCGGCGCGACGACCTCTTTTATTATCGCGTCAATTTTCCATAAATCGCGGATCCAGCCTTTATCTTCTTGGGCGTTGCCGCGCACGATAACTTTTCCGGTGAAGCTGTGGCCGTGAATATTTTTGAAAATATCGTTCGCGTCGGCATGCTCGAAATGATGCGCGGCTTCAAATCCGAAGTCTTTCTCAATTTCGAAAACAAGGGCAGACGCCGGCACGGCCTTACGCTCCGATATGCAGCATATTGCGGGCAATATAGCCGATATAAATCACGTAGCTGCCAAAGAAGACAATACCGACCGTGCGGCCGATAGGCTTGCGGCGAATAATCATAAACAAAAGCGCGACCGATGCAGCGAGCATAATCCAAACATCAAGATGCAAAAGCTCCGTCGGAATGACCACAGGTCCTGTCAGCGCCGCCGCGCCGAGGACAGCGAAGATATTAAATATGTTAGAGCCAAGCACGTTACCGATTGCAACATCGGTCTCGCGGCGCCACGCGGCGACGATGACGGTGGCCAGTTCGGGCAGTGACGTGCCGATAGCGACGAGCGTCAGGCCGATCACTTCATCCGGCACGGCAAAGGTTTTTGCAATCTCAGTGCCGCTGGAGACGATTAAGTTGCCGCCAACAGCCAAGCCGATAATGCCGCCGACAATAAAGACAACGCACATCGGCACATGCGCCGGCATGCCGCCCATATCGTCGATTTCGGCAATTTCTTTCAGCGCCGGGTCATTGCTGCCGCTCTTGGCCAGACCGAACATCCAATAGAGATAGGCAATAATGCCCGCAAATAAGATCGCGCCTTGCCAGCGCATCATGGGCGAATGCACCGAAATCAGGATAATCATGATAATGGCGGCTATAATGGCGACCATGGCGTTTCGCGTAACGCCCGGCGTGTCCGTCGGAATAGCCATAATCAGCGCCGGAAGTCCTAAGACCAGTAAGACATTGGCTATATTGGAGCCGATAACGTTCCCGATGGCCAGTTCACTTGCGCCGGCGAGGACGGCTTGCACGCTGACGACCAGTTCGGGGGCTGACGTGCCGAAAGCAACAATGGTCAGTCCGACAATTAAGGCCGGTATGCCGAATTTGCGCGCGAGCGCCGCTGCGCCGCGCACCAGAAAATCACCCGCCGCAATGAGCAGGATGATGCCGACAATTAAAATGCCGAAAAGCGCCGGCGTCGGAAGTGAGGAAATATCGGGCATTCGAAGCGGGCCTAATCAGCGCCTAATCGAAGCGCTTATATTCCAACAGGTTCAGACCGCCAAACATGAGCGCGCAAAGACCAAAGATAAGTAAAGCAGGGTCCATATTGAAGAGACCGAAAATGCTAACGCCGGCTTGAATAATTACGCTCATGAGAGAGACTCCGTTTCATAGTAAATCTACGCGGCTCTATAGAGCAATGCGCGCGTGACGCCAAGCCCGTTTACGGGTAAGCGGCATCGTGCTGCACAGCTAAATCGTGAAACACAGCCCGCGGGCCGGAAAAGCGCTTGGCGGCGGAACATAAGCGCCTTACCATACGTTTTTAAAATATCTGTATCCCGCCGGGATTCGGTTCAAAGTACGGGGACGCACAGACCCTGAGTTAACACAAGGAAATACTATGCTCGGAACGCTAAGCTTTATGAAAACTGCGGGTAAAAAACTCGGCGATCTCTTCAAGGGAAATAAGGGCAAGGACAAGCTCGAAAAAGAAGTCAAAGATTTGGGCTTGAACAATGAGGGTCTGGATATTGAAATCGGCGAAAACGGTAAAATCCGCCTCAAAGGCAAAGCTGTCAGCCAAGAGATGAAAGAGAAAATTCTCGTCGCAATCGGCAATGTCGACGGCGTTTCTGAAATCGATGATGAAGCGGAAGCCGAGGGTGAGGCGTCTCAATTTCACCAAGTTGTTAAAGGCGATACGCTCTGGGCAATTTCCAAAAAATATTACGGCAAGGGCTCACGCTACCCGGAAATTTTTGAAGCCAACCGCCCAATGCTATCCCACCCTGATAAAATTTATGTCGGTCAGGTTCTGCGTATTCCTGCTGACGGAAAATCAGCGTCCGCATAAACTCAAAATTATTTAAAACGAAACCCGCGTCTTAAAAAAGACGCGGGTTTTTTTAATTTAAGACTGCTTTGCAAGCTATTGACCTTAAAGGCCTAATACCGGCCGGTCGGAAGCAGGCGGATTATATTTTTCTGCCGGCTGACTTCCCGCGAGGACAAGGCCGAGAACAAGACTGTCCCGCGATTATCGGTAATTTCGGCCGTAATAATCGGTGCAGGTTTGCGGTTTTCAATCTCGACGGCATCAACCTGCATATCAAAATCGACATAACCCGACAGGCCGTTCAAATTGTAAGATGTTGACGTGATGACATTGGTATAATCCCCGGGATCGCGCAGCGATACAGTCAGTAGCGCGCCTGCCGGCAGACCCTTATAAGCGTCAAATTCCGCCGTGCCCGTCAGGGTTACATTGACGCCGGGCGGGGCGACATAATCTTGCACCTCCGGCGGCAAAGCCTGTTGCCCGGTCAAAATCGGATCCAAGCGAAGAACGACCTCTCCCGACGCCGGTATCGCGACGGGGCGGACGCGAACGAACGTTTTACGCCCGGCCCAATCTTCAATCCACGCGACCAGTTCAGGCTGCTCTAATGTGCCGTCTTGCCCGGTTGGCACGATCAGCTTGGCGGAAAACGGGGCCTGCTTTTGGTCAATGTCAATGCGCTTTTCGTGGACGACAGAGGCGCCGAAGCCGCCGGCCAAATCATTTTCGGTCACCTGCAAAACCAAAACAGAGCCGCGGGACATAGCCGCGCCGGGCGGTAATTCTACGGACGCTTTGATGACATTAATGCTTGGCGGCGTGTAAGGCGCCATAGGTCCGCCCGTGCCGGGCTTTCTCGGCGGTAATCCGCGCGGCGGAACTTGCGGCGGAACTTGCGCCGGCACTGAAAACGCCCCGGTTGGAATCAACTCTAAAAAGGGTGGCTCGCCGCCGCGATATTCCGCGCTGTTTTCAAGGCGAAAGGCGGTATTGCCATTGGCGTCGACGATTTTGGCTTCAATACGGGCATATTCTATCTCCCGGGCCAAATCACTCGGCACAGCAATCACCAAGGACAAAGGCGGCGCAAGGCGCGAGATAAGCAGGCGCGTCTCGCCCATCACTAAGGGCTTGGCGCGGCGCACATTGGCCGGCGGCGGCGCAATAGCTGTTAAAACCAGCGTGGCTTCCGGCGGCAAAAGGTCGGGGCGCGCATCAAAGGTCAACTGCACAGGGATGTTTTCAATATAAGTCATGCCGCTCTGCGCTCCGTAGGGGGCTTGGGGTTTTCCGCCGAATATATCGCCGAGAATGTCGGGAAAACCGCTGCCTTGGCGGGCATAGGCCGGATTTGCCGACAAGCCTATGGCCACAAGAAGTAACAATATAAAGCGGGTCATGTCTGCCTCCGTTAATGTGCAGACCCTCATTGCTGCACAGCCCCTGTATAAAGGCTGAATGCGGCAGTTGTCCGGTGTTCACATTCGCTTGCGGCCCGGGCCCGAACCGTTTTAGGCAGGCATATGAGCGATATAACAGACCTGACCCTGCCTGACATGTACAGCGATGACGACGCGGTGAAATCCGCCTTGTCGCATATGCAAAACGGCGCTGTGCCAATGCTGATTACCGGCGAGGCAGGGACGGGTAAGTCTACGCTTATCCGCTATATGCGCAGCTGCGGCGCGTTTCCGAACTTGGCAGTTTTGGCCCCGACCGGGATTGCGGCCGTTAATGTCGCGGGGCAAACGCTGCACAGCTTCTTTCGTTTGCCGCCGCGCATTATTGACGAACGCGCCCTGACAGGACAGCGCGCCAACCGGCTTTGGAAAAAAGTCGATCATATTATTGTCGATGAAATTTCAATGGTGCGCCCTGATATTTTAGACGGCATGGACTTAATTTTGCGGCGCGCCCGCCGCAGTCAGCGCCCGTTTGGCGGTGTGCGCATGGTGTTCGTCGGTGATTTTTATCAGCTGCCGCCCGTTGTCGGCCGGCAGGAACAGGACATTTTGCAGCGCATGGGTTACGAAACCCCGTTTGCTTATTCCGCTAAGGTCTTTAAGCGCTATCCGCCCCGCCGCATTGCGCTGACGACGATACACCGCCAGAAAGATGAACGATTTCAAAGGCTTTTGTCAAAACTGCGGGAGGGAGACGATGTGCCCGCTGCCTTGGGCGTGCTCAATGATGCGGCGTCAAGGCCACACCGCGCCGGCCGCACCCCGCTTGTTTTGACCGCGACCAATAACGCCGCCGCCGGCTATAACCGCGCGGCGCTTGGGCAAATCGCGGGGCCTGAACGGCTCTTTGAAGGTACGCTGAGCGGCAAGTTTAATATGAGCGGTGATAAACTTCCGGTGCCGCAGAGCCTGCCGCTGAAAGCCGGCGCGCGGGTTATGGCACTGAAAAACGATGTTCAAAAACGTTGGGTCAATGGCTCTCTCGGCACGGTTCAATCTGTCAGTGCCGATACGGTATCTGTGAAATTTGACGATACAGGCCGCAGCCATGATGTCGTCAAATCAAGCTGGGAAACCCTGAAATATGTGTGGAACGACGCCAAAGAGGAGCTCGATGTCGAGGTCACAGGCGCGTACAGCCAAATGCCGCTCACGCTCGCTTGGGCTGTGACCATACACAAAGCGCAGGGGCTAACGCTCGAAGATGTGCGCATTGATCTGGAGCGCGGCGCGTTTTCCTCGGGACAGACCTATGTTGCCCTGTCGCGCGCGACGAGCTTGGCCGGCCTGTCATTTACCCGGCCGCTCAGCCCGCGCGACGTAATCGTCGAGCGCAGACATGCTCATTATTTAGGGGAGGCCGGAGCCTAGGCTTTGGCAGCCGCCTTTTTCGCAGGCGCTGCTGCAGCCGGCTTATTGCGGCGAGAACATTTACCGTCAAAAAATGCGCCATTGGCGATGGTCAGGTGGTCCTGAACAATATCTGCCGTGACATTGGCGGTTTCCGCCAATTCTACGCTGGATGCATTGATTTTGCCGGTGACCTTGCCGCGGACAAGAAGCGTTTCGGCTTTGATAGTGCCGTTGACCGCGCCTTGCTCGCCGATTGTCAGGGACATTGCCGTGATATTGCCGTCCAAACGGCCTTCGACCTGGACGTCGCCATCTGTTGCAATCTCGCCTGTAATCACAAGATCAGAGGCCAAGATTGACGGAACGCCGGAGCTTGTTCTGCTTGCTGTTTTGCGCGGCGCAGCATCAGCGGATTTCGAAGCAGGGGCGGGAGCGTTATTTTTGCTGAACATATTGGCTGGCCTTCATAAATTTACCGGGATCCGTTTGTCGGCCCTGGAACATCACTTCATAGTGCAGATGTGTGCTTGTACTCCGGCCGGTGGACCCCATGCCACCAATTTTTTCGCCTGTGACGATATTTTGTCCGCGTTTTACGTAAGTTTTCGCCAAATGGGCGTATCGCGTCTTAATACCGTGGTCGTGTTCAATTTCTACAACCCGTCCATAGCCGCCATTCATGCCGACATAGCTGACTTTGCCCGGCGCTGTTGCGACAATTTCTGTCATTTTCGCGCCGCCGAAATCTACGCCTTGGTGGAAGGCTGTGCGTTTTGTAAACGGGTCTTTGCGCGGGCCATAGGCGCTGGTTTGATAGTGATCTTGCAAGATCGGGTGGCCAAATGGCATGGAGATCATGGCCCGGTTCAGCGCGTCAGCTTCCGAGACGCGGGCCCGAATACTGTCAATGCGTGAGCCAAAATGACCTTCATCCGTGCCGGCGTCGGTATTCGTGACGAGCGGTCCGCCCTGTCCGAACGGGCCGGAGCGCAAAACTTCGTCCACATCAAGACCGGCGCTGCGAATAACGGCCCGGTTTAACTCAATACTGCTCAGAGCATTGTTTTCAGCTTCGATAAGAATGTCATTTTGATCGGTAGACAGGCCGGTCAGGCTTGCACCGGGAAGGTTTTGAACCGCGGCATCTTCTGTATCAATCGCCTCAACACGGGAACGGCGCGCGATACGGTCGCGAGTCACAGGGGCCATCAGCACGGTTTGGCTGACATAATTTGTCGGCAGGCTGAGATCGTTCTCATCTGACAGGACGCCGCCGCCTAAGATTTGTTTCAAAGTTCTGTGTTTTTGCTCAAAGCTGGCCGCGGCTTGCGTAAATTCACGCTGCTGCGCTTCTAAAAGACGGCGGGCATTGGCCTCTTTGGCCTGCGCATCGACAAGTTGACGCTCAAACTGCGCTTCCAAGCGGCGCACATCTTTGGCCATAGAGCCGAACGGATTGTTACCTAGGGCAAGGCTGGCAAAGGAAAACAAACACCAGCCGGCCACGAGAGCAATGCCGGTCGACGCAATAATTTGCGAACGCTGTCCGATGTTAAAGCAGTGCACCTGACCGCCTGTGCGGTGGATGATTTGCCGTTCCGGAAAGGCACGGTTTAGCGTGTCACGCGTTGATTGTGGTATATGACCGAACATAAATCCCTAAGCTTGATCCCCGATTTGAGACAATACACAAAAAAATGCTACGACTTACAAGTAAAAAAACAATCAATATCGCCATGAATGTCATATTTTCCCCGGTAAGGCCGAAATGAAAGCATTGCCGATGCAAGAAACGGGCAAATTGCTGATTTCATTGCAATATTCAGCTGTGACGGCGGATTTTCTAAGCAGCCGGTTCCGTAAGCGGCATATAGAATTCTGACGGCATACCTGCCAAATCGCGGCCTTCGTGATTAAAAGGCGGTTTTAGCAGGCTGTGAAAGTATTGCCGGACCTTTTCATGGAAGGTTTGCGTCTCATCCAGCCCTGCGCGGCGGCAAACTGCGGCGTACCATTGTCGCCCGGCGGCAACATGGCCGATTTCATCATCATAAATAATCTGCAGGACGGCGGCGCTGTCTTCATCGCCGGCCGCTTTAAGCTTTTCTATCATAGCCGGCGTTACGTCCAGACCCCGCGCTTCAAGGACCATCGGCGCAATAACGAGCCGCGCCGTGACGTCTTGAGCCGTTTTCTCGGCCGCTTGCCACAGGCCGTCATGGGCGGGCAGGTCGCCATATGTCATATCCAAAGCCGAAAGGCGCGCGCGGACAAGGTCAAAATGGCGGGCTTCGTCATCACAAACGCCGGCCCAATCGGATATGAAGGACGGCCGTTCACTGTCGCTGATCCGGTCAGAGCTGCCAAAGCGCGCAATCATATCGGCGGCCAGATCTATGGCATTAAATTCAATATGGGCAACGGCGTGCAGCAAGGCGGCGCGGCCTGCCGGCGTGCCGAGGCGGCGGCGTTTGACCTGATAAGGCGGCACGAGTTTCGGCAATGCCGGCCGTGCAGGGCGTGCGGGCGGCGCTGCGCCCGGGGCAAGGCTTAACGCGCCTGTATCCCACGCGGCGCGCAGGGCATGCGCCGCCGCGACTTTTGCGTTCGGCTTACCCGCGTTCAGCACATTGCAGGCCAGATCAAAAACGCTTGGCCCCGCGCTCATTATCCGGCCAGACCCTGCAAGGTTTCCAGCACGTCTTCGACATGGCCTTTGACGCGGACTTTCGGCCAGATATGCGCTATCTCGCCGTCCGGATTAATTAAAACCGTTGCGCGCTGAATGCCCATATAAGTTTTGCCGTACATGCTTTTTTGCGTCCAAACGCCGTAATCTTCGGTCATCTTGCCGGCTTCGTCGGAGGCGAGCGTGACGGCTAAATTATGTTTGTCTTTGAACTTGTCATGCTTGGCAACGCTATCGCGCGAAACGCCGATAATTTTCGCGCCAAGTGCATCGAAGGCTTTAATGTGATCCGTAAACGCTATAGCCTCTTTTGTGCATCCCGGCGTATCGTCTTTGGGGTAGAAATAAATAACGGCCCAATGTCCGGCCAAATCAGATAAAGCAATCGCGCCGCCGCCGGCGGTGGGCATTGAAAAATCAGGAGCGGCTGTGCCGAGTGTCAACGTGTCAGTCATGGAAATGTCCTTTCAGATTTACCTGTATACGGCCCGGCGCGGCTTTGGGTCAAAGCCGGCATGACGAATAGTGACGTCTCGCCGCAAGAAAACAGTGATGAGTCCGGGCGCGCGCCCGCTGCGGGGGTAATTGCGCGCACCGCAGCGCAAATTCGAACGTGGCGAAATAACCAAAAAGCCAAGCAAAAAGCGATGCTGACCCATTGCGGGCAAACCCTGACCCCGGATCAAAAGGCGTTGAAAATCGGCTTCGGGCTTTTGTTTGAAGGGCTGACTTTACTGCTGGGCCTGATTTTTATTTGGTTTAATGCGCTGTTTTTCTTTTTGCAAAATGAACGGGTCGAACTGTCCGCATTAAAGCCGAGCGCGGCCCTGTGGTTTTCGGAAAAATTTGACGGGCAATCTGCGGATTTGAAAAGCTTTGAGGTTCAGTACCGCGCGCAAGACTCTGCACTCGCCTTGGTCGCTAAAGATGCCGTCATACGCGGCGCAGACGGCAACGCGCTTTTAACCTTGCCGAGCATGGATACGCAGTTTGATTTACGCGATTTGATTTTCGGCACTTTCACGCCGACCCAAACCCGTGTTGAGGGCGGCGCGGTCACGATTAAATATACGCAGGATAAAGCGGTGCAATTCGGTCTGGGTACGCCGGACAGTTTTGAAAGTCTCGGCGCTGATATCACGGTTGGCGGACGGTCAGAGCGCCCTAAAAAAACGTCTCGCGCGGGACGGGCAGACTGGAAGCGGGTTGAGCGCGTACTGCTGAAAGACGCTGATGTTTTCATTATTAATGAGCCCAATGGCGTGACCCATAATTTACGCGGCGTTACCGGCACATATGAATATGCCGATGAAATTTTGAAAGCAGATTTCAGCGCAAAACTGAATGCGCAAACGCCGGTCCCTGTGCAGCTGTCTTTTTCATCCGATGATGATTTTGAGCTGATTAAAATTAAGCTGAAAACGCAAGGTTTAAATCCCGCGCGCATGAACGCGCAAACAGGCGCTTTTCCGAAAGCGGCTGCGCTGGACGCGCCGCTGGACGCTGACTTTGACCTGACTTTGGGAAAGGCGGGGCGTTTGGACGGTCTGTCTGTTAACATAAGCGCAGGTCGCGGCTCTATGAAATCCGCGGAAGCGCCGGCCGCTTTCCAATCCGCCGAACTGTCCGCCGATTATGACGCCGGCTCCGGCGCGATTAAAGTCAATCGTGCGTTTCTGGCGTCAGAAGACTTCACCCTTGATGCGGCCGGCACTATAACACCGGAGTCGCCGGGCGGCGCGCTGACGATTAATGCGCCTTTCAATCTCGATATGATAATTTCTGACTTTAAGGCCAAAGCCTCGCCGAATTATGGCGGGCCTTTTGCGGCGAATTCGGGCCGGGTCACGGCGCGTATTGATCCCGTGTTTCGCGAAGCTGATATTAAAACATTTCGATATGAGGCAGACAGATTCACTGTCGACCTGACCGGAGACGTCGCAGGTAAGCCCGAAGACGGGCCGTTTAAACTGTCAAAGCTGAAACTGGCCGGAAATATACAAGGCGCATTAACGCAGCGCGACGTCTTGCAATACTGGCCGCCAAAAATTGCGCCTGTGTCTCGGGCTTGGGTGGAGCGGTCTGTCCTGAAAGCTGACGTTTCGCGCATCGATATTCGGACAGATATAAATGAGGCCTCACTGGCTCGCGGCCGGCTGACAAATGAAGAATTCTCAATGGCCTTCCCGGTGCGTAATGCGGATATAAAATTCATATCGACGATGACGCCCGTGACTAATGCCGCCGGAAGCGGCCTGCTGCGGGGAAACAGTTTTTCAATCGGGGTCGACACGGCAAATCTGGGCGAAGGTATTTCTATCGTCGACAGCCGTGTTGACATATCGCAATTTATGCCGCTTGGCGCGCCGATGACCGTGACCGTCAATGCGCAAGGCGCGCTGACGCAGCTTTTAAAATTTATCGACGAGCCGCCGTTTAATTATGCAAGCCGGTTTGGCATTGAGCCGGAAGAATTTTCCGGCGGCGGCGTTGTAAATTACGTGTTCTCCCGGCCCGTCGGCATGCCTAATCGGCCGGATCTGATGAACCACACGGTGAGTGCAGATTTTGCCAATGTTTCAGCGCCGATTAAAATCGGACCGCACAGCATTGAAAACGGGCAGCTGAAATTTGCGCTCGATTCCAACGGGCTCAGCCTGAAAGGCCCTGTCAACGTTGGCCCTTGGCCGGCGCAATTTTCGCTGGTTGACAGTTTTGAGGACGGCGGCGGGAATGCTGATTTCAATCTGTCCGGGACTATGACCCGAGACGATTTTGACCGGCTTGGCTTCGGCTTTCGTGAATATTTCTCAGGCGATGTAGACGTTAATCTAGCCGCTAAAGGGAAGGGTATCAGTGTGGCCGGCGCAACGGTTACGGCCGACTTGACGCGGGCTGATCTGCATTTTGGAGACATCTGGTCCAAACCGTCCGGGCAAGCAGGGACATTGTCGGCTATGATTTCGCGTACAGAGGAAGGCGGAACGCAAATCTCAGATTTGTTTTTAAGCTCGTCCGGTCTGGACGTGCGCGGCCGTGCAAAATTCGGCAAGGATTTGCGTCTGCTCAGTCTCAACCTTCCGGCGGCGCGTCTGGACGGTTTCATTGACAGCGCCGTGGTCGCTTCGACCCCGCAAGCCGGCGAGCTGGCGCTGACAATGCGCGGCGATTATTTAAACATAGAGCCGTGGGTCACCGCGGCGCTGAGCGCTGATAATGATACCGCCGGTTTCCCGTTAGGACTGACGGGCACATTTGAGCGCCTGCGCGTGCGCGATGATATCAGCTTAGAGCAGGCCAAAATCAGCCTGAGAAGCTCCGCCCAAGGGCTTGAAACTCTCTTATTGGCCGGCGAAACGGGCGCCGGGCCGTTGACGGCGTCTGTCACCGCCGGCCCGGGCGGCGTCAGGCCGGTAACAATGAATATCCCTGATGCGGGCGCTGTTTTAAAAAGCGTTTTTGATTTCAGCAATATTCAGGGCGGACGTCTTTTAATCGAGGCAGAATTGCCGCCTGCCGGCGCGCCCGGCGCGGCGGTCGGCACGGTCAATCTGACGGACTTTAAGTTAACGGAAGCGCCCGTCTTTGCCCGCATTTTGACTCTGGCCTCACTGACCGGCCTGGGTGAAGTCTTATCCGGCGACGGGATGAACTTTGAAAAAATGACCGCGCCATTTGAATATGAAGAGCAGCAATTACGCCTGACCGATGCGCGCGCTTCCGGTCCGGCGATTGGCATTACGGCCTCCGGCGATATTGATTTTGACGAAAAAACAATGGACGTGGCCGGCGTCTTGGTGCCGGCCTATACTTTCAATTCGGTCCTCGGCAATGTTCCGCTTTTGGGGGATATTGTGGTCGGAAAAGAAGGGGAGGGCATATTTGCCTTAAACTATTCTGTTTCGGGGCCGTTTGTGAAAACGCAAATCGCGGTTAATCCGCTCTCGGCGTTTGCGCCCGGTTTCTTGCGGCGCATTTTTGACCGGCCTACGCCGCAAAAGCCGGCCAAGACTGCCCCGCAATCGCCTGAAAAAGCGAAACCCTAAGCGGCTTGTGTTGCGCGGCGGGCCGCAGGCGTAATCGCGCGGGTTACGGTCGACGCTATCGCTGATTTGTTAAGCGTATAGAGGTGGAAGTCTTTCACGCCGCCGGCTTTCAAATCTTCAATAAGACCGGTCGCAAAGGCTGTTGTTTCATCTTTCAGCGCGTCTTTATCGCCTGCGGCGCGGTCAAAACGCGCTCTGACGTCCGGCGGCACGGCGACCCCGCACTTTGCGCTCATATTGCATAGGCCTTCAAAATTGGGCTGGAGCATAATGCCCGGCACAATCGGAAGGTCCACGCCGGCCGCGCGGACTTTATCAACAAAGCTTAAAAACGTGTCGGCCTTGAAAAAATATTGCGTGATTGCGCGGTCAGCTCCGGCATCGACTTTACGCTTTAAATTATCAATCTCTGCATCCCAGTGACCGCTTTCTGGGTGACGTTCGGGATAAGCGCTGACAGAAACATCCATATCGGCGTGGCGCGATTTAATCCCGGCGACCAGATCAGAGCCATAGGCATATCCGCCGGGTGTCGGGGTATAGGCTTTATCAATGCCGTTGGGACTGTCACCGCGCAGGGCAACAATATTGCGGATGCCGGCGTCGTAATAACCGTCAACAATCGCGTCAATTTCGGCTTGCGTTGCGTCCACACAGGTTAAGTGCGCCGCCGTTTTAAGGCCGGCCTGCGCTATGTCTTTTACCGCATCAAATGTGCGCGCCTGTGTTGTGCCGCCGGCGCCATAGGTAACGGAAACAAACGCCGGATCAAACCGTTTCAGCTTCTTGGCAACGCTGAGCAAATTGCGCGAAGAGACTTCAGATTTGGGCGGAAAAAACTCATAGCTGATATTGATGTCGCTCATGCTAAGTTCCTTTGTGTGCGCCGGGCTTGGCCCAGCCAAAGCTTGACGGCGGGGCTGTTTCCGGCCGGGATTTCGCTGCGGGTTTCGGTCAAATCAATGCCGACATCGGCCATCCAGCCGGCAATCTCGCCGTCGGTAAACCCAAGCCGTCTGTGGGCAAATTTATCGCGATAATCTTCGCGGTCATGGCTGTCGAAATCGACAATCAAAAGCCGCCCCCCGGGCTGTAACAATCTGGAAGCTTCGCGGATTGCGTCGCCCGGCCTGTCTAAATAGTGCAAGACTTGGTGCAGCGTCACAAAGTCAGCAATGCCGGTATCAAGCGGCGTTGCGTTCAGGTCGCCTTGGCGAACGGTCAGGTGACGCAAATGATCGCCTTCAAGGTTGTGCCGCGCCACACGCAGCATTTCCGGACTGCTGTCAATGCCGGAGCCGCGCGCTGTTCTGTCAGCGAATATCTCTAAAATGCGCCCCGTGCCTGTGCCTAAATCGACCATATAGTCAAACGGCCCGTCTCCGGCGAGCTCGCGCATGCGGGTCTCTATATCGCCGCGCGGCAGATATTCAGATCCCGGGTGTTCCGTATCATTGGCGACGCGGGCAAAGAAGGCTTGTGCCGCTTGGGCGCGGGCGTCGCGCACATCGGTTAATCGGCGCGCATCCGAAGCGATGTCTTTGTCATCGGCGGGCAGGGCGGACAGCGTGGTGGCCACCAAGGCTGTGATGACTTCATTGCCGCGGCGCAGGCGTGAGAAGACCCAGCTGCCTTCTTTCAGGCGCTCAATAATGCCCGCGGATTCCAATGTTTTAATATATTGCGTGACGCGCGGTTGGGACAGACCCAGTATTTGAGTCAATTCACTGACCGTTAAATCACCGCGCGACAGCAGCGCCAAAATACGCAGGCGTTCCGGGTGACCGAGGGCTTTTAAGGCTGTCGCAATGTTTTCCATAAGCCACAGTTATCACAGCTATCAGCCAATGTATATAAAGAAATCATTATATCTTTATTTTATTGGGCCGGCTAAATAGCAGTTATCGCCTTAAACCTGCCTTATTCGCCTTGCCATTTGCAAACAAGCCATAACATCAGGAGGGAATTATGACATTTATCCGCGGATTATTCAAAGCGGCGCTGTGCGCTAGCGTCGCTATGGGGGCCGTCAGCGCGCATGCCGGGCCGCAACCCACATCGGAAACGACCGTGATGAGGCCCTATCCCTTGCCCAAACCCGACCGTCCGCCGGTCGTTGCGCCGGCCAATCGGGACGCCCATTATATCCAGGTGGCCCTTTTGCTCGACACAAGTAATTCCATGGACGGGCTGATTAATCAGGCAAAATCGCAATTATGGTCGCTGGTCAATGAACTGTCCGAGGCGCGCCGCGACGGCCATGCCCCGCATTTGGAATTGGCGCTGTATGAATACGGCAATGACAGCCTGTCTATATCCAAAGGCTATATCCGTCAGGTTCTCCCGCTCACCTCTGATCTGGACAGCGTCTCTGAGGCGCTTTTTAAGCTGACCACAAATGGCGGCAGCGAGCATGCAGGGCAGGTCATTGATACCGCGCTCAAAGAGCTGGAATGGAGCAAGTTTGACGATGACTTAAAGCTGATTATCATTGCGGGTAATGAGCCGTTTACGCAGGGCCCTGTCAGCTACCGAACCGCCTGTGAGCACGCCCGCCGCAGCGGAGTCACGATTGACACCATTCATTGCGGGAACTCGCAAAAGGGCATACGCGGTAAATGGAAAGACGGCGCGGAATGCAGCGGCGGTATTTATATGACCATCGATCAGGACGTGAAATCAGTCCATATTGATAGCCCTTATGATGATCAAATTCTCGATTTAAATCGCCGCCTCAATTCTACCTATATGGGCTATGGCGCAATGGGCGCACAAAAAGCCGCCCGGCAAGTGGCCCAAGATAGTAATGCATCAAGCTATTCAAAAAAGAGCGCAATGGAGCGGGTGAAGTCCAAATCCTCATCGCTTTATAAAAATGAGAGCTGGGATGTGGTCGACGGCTACGCCGCCGCGCCGGAAGCGATTATCAACATGGACGATTCTGAATTGCCGGATGCCATGAAAGGCATGGACGCGCAGGCCCGCAAAGCCTTTATCGAAGAAAAGGCAGCGGAGCGCCAAGCCATTCAAGCTGAGATAAAAACGCTGGAAAGTAAGCGCGAGCGCTTTGTCGCCGATAAGCGCAAAGATATGGCAAAGACTAGAACGCTCGACAATGTCATGGTCGATGCAGTTAAGCGCCAAGCAAAAGGCAAAGGCTTTGATTTCGAAATCACCCAATAGTTGCCGCCGCTTCAAGCATAAAAAAGCCCCGGTCATCGCCGGGGCTTTTATATTGGAAAGTCTTGCCGCTTAGAAAAGCAGGCGAAGCACCAGGCGGGCAATGTGACGGTTATAGCCGTCACGCAGATCCGCATCGTAATCCAGACCGAAGCTGGAATAGTTACTGCCTGCCGCAATGGACAAGCCAAACAAAATGCCGCTGTCCGGGAAGTTTTGCCCGGCCAGTGTGATCGCGCCGGACGGGTCAAAGCTCGCGCTTGACGAGTCAAAATAGGTGGCGCGGGTTAAAATGCCTGAGCCTTCAAAATCATTGATGAGGCCGACGCGAATGGCCGGGCTCCACCAGATGCGATCTCCGTCGAATTTCGCGCCGAAGTTCAGCATGGCTGTCGCCGATCCGATGTCTGATGTGCGCTCATCGACAGAGAAGCGGATCGCATCGGACCCGGATTCTTCATAGGAGTCTTCTGTCAGAGTCAAATAGCTGACATTGACGGACGGACGCATGAAATAGCGCTCTCCGAAGGCAAAATCATAACCGGCGCTCAGTGAGGCATTCAAATGCGTGCCGCCCCATTCGGCTTGGGTCGTGCCGGCAAACGTCCCAATCTCGACGCTGCGATTGCTCTCAATGTTATTGTAGCCCCCGCCTGCATACACATCGACGCCCAGACCGCCGCGCTCCCATCCTGCATAAACGCCGGTTTGGAATGTCTGAACGGCAAGGGGGCTGTCCATGCCGACGACATCTTCGACTTCCGTCGCTGCGTAGCCGAAGTTAATGCCGGCGGTGTGGAAGGGGCCGAAAGCCGTATCAAAACCGCCCGCAAAACCAAATCCGTAGCCGCGATAAGCTTCAGACAGGCCCGCTAATTCGCGATCCGCAAAATAAGCAAATTCTTCAATCCACGCACCGCCCGGCTTGACGTCAGACAGGCGGGCATTTTTCAAATGCGTTGAGACCGCGCCGGTTGCGCCGTCTGTATTGGAGTGAACAAACCTTGCAACAGAGGCATTAAAGTCCGGCAGAAGTTGGTTATAGGCGGCGTTAAAACTTGCCTGATCAGTCAGTCGGGCAAATGCGCTGCTGAGGCCGGCATCAGACGAAATCGCATTAAATGTACTGCCAAACGCTGCGGTTTGCGGCCCGTCGAGGCCAAGCTCGGCTGTTGTTTTCAGGCCCAGTGTCGCAACCAAGGTCTCGGTCCCGGCCGGGCGGGTGATTTCTGTATTATACAGAAAAGGCCCTGTTGCAGGCTGAAGCGTCGCAATGTCGCCGTTCAGGGTCAATGTCCCGGCGTCTACCAATAAGAATGTCGTATCATCCCCGCCCACGACATTTGCTAAAATCGGTGCAATTGATGCGCCGTCTTCGAACGTAACCGTTCCCGATGTCATCAATGTCGACGCTGCGCCGGTATCACCGTCAATAAACGGCGTAAAGGTTGACGTCTCCGTAAACGTAGCCTTCCTTGCGTTCAGCGGGCTTGTGGACGTCAGACCCAGTAAGCCGGCAACGTTCAGCGTTAAATCGCCGTCACTGTCATTCAGCGCGCCGCCGACGGCGGCATCTTCAGCAATCGTCAAAATATCAGCACCGTCGCCAAAGCGGATACCGCCGAGAACGGCGCCGCTTTGAACATCGACCGTATCTGCGCCGGAGCCCAGCAGAACATCGCCTTCAATCAGCGGCGTCGGCGGATCAATGCCGTCATCGGGGTTAATATCTTCGATTAAAGACTGCGTCAGGGTAATTCCGGACGTGTTGGCGCTGACGTCCACAGCGACCAGCGTAAACTCTGTATCTTGCAGGCCTTGCGGGTCAGAGTTTGAACCGCCGGCGCGGATAATGCCCTGATTGTCAATAACCGCCAGCGAGCCGGACTGATCAACAAGCGCGTACGCCGTTCCGCTGCGCCCTGAAATCGTACTGCTCAGAACGCCTGCATTTTCAAACGCAGCCACATTAGCGCCGGCCTCAATAAGAATACCGTTGGCCAGTTGCGTATTCGGGGCAAGAATATTGTCTTCATCCGCATAGGCGCGATCGGCTGCCTCGGTCGTTGTCGCGGCTATGGCATTTATATTGCGCAAAGCTGGCAAGGTCGCGCCTGCGCCGATGTTGACAGCCGTTGAAACGGCTATATCCGTTGTTGCCGCCATATCACCGTCTGCGACCGGGGCGCGATAGCTTTGAGACGAAATTTGTCCGATATTGATAAATCCGTCTGTCAAATCAGCGTTTGCGATCCGAAGGCCCGTGGCATCGCGATCATCAAGCACGCTCGCGCCGGAAATGATGGCTTCGTTTACAAGGCTGTATTGCAGATTAGCGTCAAAGTTTTCGTCCGCACTGTCCGTAATATCGGCGACGCGGCCGACAATAATCGGCGTGCCATTGCCCGCAATCAAGACGGCGGCGGCTGTACCGACTTGTGAAATCGTTGTCGCGCCAACGGCCACGCCGTCCGCATTGCGCGCGCTCGACAGGTAAATCCCGCCGCCGACATTTCCGCTGACATTGACGGCGTTGCCGGCTTCCAAAGTATCTTCAGCGTCATATAAGTCCCGAATAACGGACGGTTGTCTTATCGGCTGGCCCGCATTGGCAAGATTACGATTACCCGTATTGCGGATATTCCCGGACACAGTCAGCCGGTCTGAAATATCGCCGGATACGTCAACCGCGCTCGCGCCCTCGCCGAGCGCGGTTACTGTGTTTATCCCAACGCCTGTGGCCGTGGTGGTAAAGCCGCCGATTGTGGCATTGCCTGTCACGGGCGCGCGCAAATCAACGCCGCGCACATTATCACCAATGGCGCTTACCCGGCCCAGGAAGTTGGCATCCCCGACAAGACCCGCCGCTTCCATAACGCGAATGCCGGCAGAATTATTGCCTTCGACAAGGATACTGCTTGTGGCGGCGACATCGACGGGGCCGGTGAACGTATCTGCGCCGGAAATTAAAATCCCGGTGCGGCCTTCGCCTTGAGCAAATGAACCGTCGACAATGCGGTCATTGTCGTCGTCTGTAGCCGTAAAACTCTCATCAATCGTAACATTGCCGGTGACGGAAAGGCTGCCGGTCAATGCCGTGCTTGTATCAACCAAAATACCGGTGGCATTATCGACATCGGTAATCGTGATTGCGCCCCCGCTGAACAGCGCATTGTCAGAGTTCAGCGTCAAAGCAGGCCCGGCCGTTGTCAGGTTTATCGTCGCCGCGCTTGTTGTGGTGACATCTGACGGGGTGCCGCCCGGGCCGGCTGTTGCTGTTTCAACGCCGGCCGTTTGCGGTTCGGTCAGCTCAACTTGCGCAGAAGCGGCCGGCAAAAAGGCTGCGGCCAGAACCGGCAGTGCGCCGGTCATCAAAAGGCGGCGACGGAGCGAAGGCGATACGTGCATCATGTGATGTCCCAAGTTTATCGTGGCCACGCAAGGGCGGCTTATTATGAATCAATCTCTTGTAACGATAAAGCGGGGCCGCGCCAATGAAAGATTCGTTACAATTACAGTCATAAAACCTTAGCGAATGACCAAGCCGGGGAAGGCCGCAATAAGGCAGATGACAAAGATTTGGATGCCGATAAACGGAAGCACGCCCTTGTAAATATCACTTGTTTTCACCGCCGCCGGCGCAACGCCGCGCAGGTAAAACAGGGCAAAGCCGAAGGGCGGCGTTAAAAAGCTTGTTTGCAGGTTCAGCGCCATCAAAATGCCCAGCCAAATCGGATCCATGCCCATGGCCAGCAGCACCGGCGCGACCAGCGGCACGACAACAAACGTAATCTCGATAAAGTCCAAAAAGAAGCCAAGCAGGAACATGACCAGCATGACCAGCGCCAGCGCTCCCCATTGTCCGCCCGGCGCGCTTTGCAAGGCATGGGCAACCATTTCGTCCCCGCCAAAACCGCGAAAGACCAAGCTGAATATGGTCGCGCCGATGAGAATAAAAAATACCATGGCCGTTATGTGCATAGCCGAGCGGGAGACATCGCCCAAATGGCCGGTTTTCAGCAGTTGAAACAGCGCAGCGGCTGAGCCGGCCAAAACTAAGCCTGCGCCGAAAACGGCGATGGCTGTGGTCACGATTTCGGATGCGCTCCATTCGTCTTGTGACAGGCGAATATCGACCGGGGTTAAATCGGCGCCGATTAACAGTATAAATCCCAGCGCGGCCAGACACGCCCCAAGGCGGACATATTTTTGGTCGGGGCTGAGTTTATAAGCCGCCAGTAAAATCGCGCCCAGCGCGCCGAGGGCCGCGCCGCGTGTGGGCGTGGCATATCCTGACAGGATTGAGCCGAGCACAGCAATAATCAAGATAATCGGCGGGAGCATGGCAAAGGCTATGCGGCGAATAAATGTCCGGGCCGTCACGCCTTTTGGCCAGCCGGTTGCCGGCGCGCAGGCCGGGCGAAAATAACCGGCCGCAAAGATATAAGCGGCGTAAAGCCCGATCAGAATCAGCCCCGGCACAATCGCGGCCGCAAATAAATCACCGACAGAGATAACGCCGCCGCCTTCAAGCCCGTAGCTGCGCTGCGCTTCTTGGTAAGCATTGCTCATTTGATCGCCGAGGATAACCAGCACGATAGAGGGCGGAATTATCTGCCCGAGCGTGCCTGAGGCTGCGATAGAGCCTGACGCGAGCGCCGGGCTGTAGCCGCGTGACAGCATGGTCGGCAGGGACAAAAGCCCCATGGTCACCACCGTTGCCCCGACAATTCCGGTAGAGGCGGCGAGCAGCGCGCCGACCATAACGACTGAAACGCCGAGCCCGCCGCGCATGGGGCCGAACAGCTCTCCCATGGCTTCCAGCAAATCTTCGGCCAACTGGGAGCGTTCCAGCATGACGCCCATGAAGACAAAGAGCGGCACGGCGATAAGAATTTCGCGGGTGATTATAGGGTAAATGCGTCCGGGCAGATTTAATAAAATGACCGTATCAAACAAGCCGCTCGCCGCGCCTATCGCCGCAAAGACAAGGCCGGTTCCGGCCAGTGCAAAGGCCACGCGCACGCCGCACATCAGTACGCCGCAGACGCAGGCAAACATCATCAGGGCGAGAATTTCCGGGATCGCCATTACAGATCGTCTTTTAAGCTGTCGCCCAAGGGCTGTCCGAAGAGATCCTCAATATTGCGCGGTCGGGGCGGCGGGGTTTGCCCGCGCATAATCATCGCTGCGCGAGCGGCGACAGACCCGGTTTGGGCGAGCATCGTTACGGCAAAAACGGGGATGAGGGTTTTTAATAAAAAAATGCCGCGTATGCCGGTCGCTTCATTAGAGCCTTCAAACCCGCGCCAACTACCGGCAACGAAACCTTGTGAAACCCAAATCAGCAGCACGCAAACGGGCAGACTGAAAATATAAAACGCGATGATTTCTACAAAAGCTTTTCCGCGCGCAGGCAGCCGTCCGTAAAATATATCAACCCGAACATGTTGAGACGCCAAAAGCGTTGCCGCGCAGCCGAGCATAATAACGGCAGCGTGCAAATATACCGGAAGCTCATCGAGTTTTGTAAAGGACAGGCCAAAGATAGACAGGGCAATAATGGAGGCGACGATTGCAACAATTAAAGTCGGCAAAGCCCATTTAATGATTTCGCCGAGACTTGTATTAATCGTATCTGTAAATATTATAACTTGCTTTGATAAGCTGTTGATAAACTTGAATTTTGGAAAAAATAAGACCAAGGCAGGCAGGGCTGCAAACGGCAGGGTCATCCATCCCAATGCTTGCCAAAACCCGATCATTTTAATCGCCGAGCGCCAGTTGACGCGCGCGGATATAGCGGCCGTCACTCATGTCTGTCCAGTCGCGATAAGTCAGCAAAGCGCGCTCAAAACTTTCAAAAATTTTGCGGGTCTGCGCGTCCGAATTTCCGATATCACGAACGACATCGACAGAGGTTTTTCCAATGGCAGCCATCACATCGTCATTGAAAAAACGCGGGGTAATGCCATGCTCATTTTTTAAAATTTGCAGCGCTTCGCCATTGCGGTGTGTGTACTCGCCAATGGATGTATCGTTGGCATAGCGGCAGGCATGACGAACCATGGCCTGATCGGATTTACTCAGGCTGTTCCATATGTCCAAATTTATACCGACTGCCAAGGCCGGGCCGGCTTCGTGAAACCCCGGCGCGTAATAATAGGGCGCTTCGCGGTAAAGGCCGAAGGCCAAATCATTCCACGGCCCAACCCATTCTGTCGCATCAATCGCGCCGGATTGCAGAGACTGATAAATCTCTCCGCCGGGCAGGGCGAGCGCCGCGCCGCCCAGTCGCCGGATGACTTCTCCGCCCAGACCGGGAATGCGCATTTTCAAGCCCTTAAGGTCTTCAGCCGAATTAATTTCCTTTTTGAACCAGCCGCCCATTTGGTGGCCGGTATTACCGGCCTGAAACGCGATAATATTAAATTGTGCGGACAGCTCCTCCCAAAGCTGCTGCCCGCCGCCAAAATCAATCCAGCCCATTATCTCTGCCACGGTCATGCCCATAGGCACGGAGGTGAAAAACGTGAAGGCTTTGGCTTTGCCCTGCCAGTAATATTCTGCCGCGTGATACATATCCGCGCCGCCGGTCGAGACCGCGTCAAAACATTCCAGCCCGCCGACCAACTCCCCGGCGGCGAAGACTTTTACGTCCAGACGCCCGCCGGACATGTCAAAAAGCGCTTTGGCAAATCGGTTGGGCATAATGCCCAAGCCCGGAAAATCTTTAGGCCAAGACGTGACCAAGCGAAATTCGCGGCGATTTTGCGAAATATTCGGGGCAGCCATATCGGAGCGGGCCGGTGCGGGCGACTCGGCTTTTTTCTCCCGGCCCAGCGCGGTCAGCGTGGCTGTGCCGGCAGCAACGGCCGCGGCGGCGCCGAACAGCTCGCGGCGCTTCACAGCTCTTGCAACTGTTTGAGGTCAAACCCGGCCGGCGCGTTTGCCGGGTCGTAATCGGCAAAATCAATCCAGCCGCCGCGCGTTAAGACCTGCGCCGGACGAAAATCGGATTTGTACTCCATCTTTTTACTCCCCTGAACCCAATAGCCCAGATACAGCCATGGCAGGCCTGCGGCTTTGCAAATCTCAACATAGTCCAGAATCATAAATTTGCCGAGGCTGCGGCGCGGCTGCGTGACGTCAAAAAAACTGTAGACCATGGACAGGCCGTCAGACAGCTCATCGGCGAGGCAGCACGCGACAAGCCGGCCGCTGCTGTCGCGATATTCCACCAGTAAAGTGCGCGAGGCACATTCTTCCACCATGGTTTCATAGCGGGCAAAATCCATATCCGTCATGCCGCCGCCGCTGTGGCGGGCGTGCAGATAGCTCTGCAAAAGCTCATATTGCTCGCGTGTGGCATAAGGCTCGCAGATTTCGCGCGTCAGGTCGGCATTGCGCGCGGCCGTTCTGCGGGCGCTTTTTCCGCGCTTATAGCCGTAGGCATCCACACGCAGGGACTTACACGCGCTGCACGTTTCGCAGGCCGGGCGGTAGAGCACGTTTTGACTGCGGCGAAACCCGCTATGGGTCAGATAATCGTTGAGGTGCGGGCCTGAGAGCGGGTCGAGCTGCGTAAAGACTTTGCGCTCCTGCTGCCCGTCTAAATACGGGCAGGGCGCAGGGATTGTGACGTAAAACTGCAAGCGCGTCGGGTCAAAAGGGCGAGTCATATCAACTGATGTTAAACAAAAACGGCAACATCACAACAAAGCTAATCCAGATGACCAAAACCAACGGCGCACCGAACTTCACAAAATCATTAAAGGTGTAGCGGCCCGGGCCCATAACCAGCAGGTTGGTCTGATAAGAAATCGGCGTTGCAAAACAGCAATTGGCGGCAAAAATCACTGTCAGCAGCAGGACAATCGGGTCAATTCCCGTAATCGTGGCAATGTTAAGTGCAATCGGCGCAAACAAAATCGCTGTTGCGCTGTTGGACAAAAGATTGGTCATTATGGCGATAACCAAGAAAAGCGCGCCTATGAGGACTTGCGGACCGAAGGGCTGAAACGTCTCGACTGTTTGCATGGCGATATAAGCCGCCCCGCCAGTGCGCTCGAGCGCCAAACCCATGGCAAAGGCCGCCCCGATCAACAGGAAGATTTTCATGTTCAGCGCGCGCACGGCTTGGCGAATATTCAGGCATCCTGTCGCCAGCATCGCTATCCCGCCCAGCATGGTTGCTAAAACAATCGGAAAGGGCGGCCACGCGGCCAGAGTAATCACAGTGATAAATATGAGCCGTGCAATCAGTGATTTGCGAATATCCGGCAGCTCTTTCGTCGCCCAATCCAGCAGCAGCAAGTCACGGTTAGAGCGCAGCTCCGCCATGTCATGCTCATAGCCAAACAGCAGCAAAACGTCGCCGGCTTCCAGCCGAATATCCAGCATTTTTTTTCTGATCATGCGCGAGCGCCGCTGAATGCCCAGCACCAGACAATGCGTTTGCCGGCGAATGCCGATCTGCTCTATCGTGCGCCCGATCATGCGTGACGCCGGCGCAATAACCGCTTCGGAAATAACGATTGAGCCGCGGGATTTATCCGTCTCATCTTCGCCTTTTTTAAAGCCGGCAATAGAGAGCATGCCTTCCAAATATTGACTGTCGGAGGACAGCAGTTTTGACAATGATGAGCGGGTCGCCGCGACGATTAAAACATCGCCTTCTTTTATCGAATCTTCAAAGGGCGGAAGCAGGGCATGTTCATCGCGCTGTACCATGCGAACGGTCACGTCTCTGAGCTTTGGAAAAAGACCGGCGACGGGCTTGGCACCGCTGAGCGGATGGCCCGGAGTTATTTTAATTTGCGCGATATATTGCTTGCCGGCGTCACTGACTTCGCCTTCCAAATCTTTATGTTTAGGCAACAAGTACGGGCCTAAAAAAACAATATATATCATACCGATAAAGGCCAATATTAATCCTGCTGTCGTCGGGGCGAAGAAGTCCAAACCTTCGCCGGTGGCTTTTTCCAGGGCGCCTGAAACCAGAAGATTGGTCGACGAGCCAATCAGCGTCGTCATGCCCGCTAAAATACAAACAAAAGACAGCGGCATCATATAGCGTGACGCCGCCCCGCGCAGCCTTGCAACCATGGCCGAAATGATGGGAATAAACATTACGACAATCGGCGTATTATTCATGAACATAGAGACAAAAAATGCCATGCCGAAAACGGTCAGCAGCGTGCGTTTGGGATGGGTTTCCAGCGCTGCATTTATGCGAACCGTAAACCCTTCGAGCGCGCCTGTCTGGAACATGCCTTGCCCGATGACTAGCAGGGCCATAATTGTAATCAGGGCCGGATCGGCAAAGCCGGACATCAGGTCTGCCGGGGTCAGTCCCTCAACCCCTTCGGGCGTGAAAAATGAAAAGAAGGCGACAAAGGCGGTAATGATTCCGAGAGAGGCCGCTTCGATAGAATACTTATCCCGGCAATAGACGGCTACAGATATGGCGACCATTGCCATCGTGACCCACATTTGCCACGTCACTGTCAGTGCTAAATCAGCCATAAATCAAAAAGCTTCGCATCAGTTAAGGGTTTAAATAGCCCGGCCCCGATTGTAATGCGAGCCGCATTTCGCAATAGTGCAAAAAAACTTTCAAAGACCGGAGCGGGCATAATGGCCAAAATCGCATTTTTAGGATTAGGCGTGATGGGCTTTCCCATGGCCGGGCATTTGGTCGCCGCCGGGCACACTGTATCCGTATGGAACCGCAGTCCCGGCAAAGCGCGCCAATGGGGCGAGACTTATGACGGACGGGTTGCGGGCAGCATCAACGACGCCGTAAAGGGCTGCGACTTCGTTATGATGTGCGTCGGCGATGACCCGGATGTCAGAGCCGTAGCAGAGCCGGCAATAAAGGCTATGCCGTCCGGCGCAATCCTTATTGATCATACCACCGCCTCGGCCGCTTGCGCGCGGGACGTTTACGCGAAAGCCGCCGAAAGCGGCATTGCCTTTATTGATGCGCCTGTTTCCGGCGGAGAGGCCGGCGCGCAAAACGGGCAGCTGACGGTCATGTGCGGCGGCGACAAAGACGCCTTTGATAAGGCCGAGCCGGTTATGCGCAGCTATGCCAAGGCCACTAGCCGACTGGGCGGCAGCGGCGCGGGGCAGTTGACGAAAATGGTCAACCAGATTTGCATTGCCGGCATATTGCAAGGCTTGGCCGAGGGCGTAAATTTCGCGCAAAAGGCCGGCTTAGATGTAGAGGCTGTCATCGGCGCTATCGGCAAAGGCGCGGCGCAAAGCTGGCAGATGGATAACCGCGCGGCGACAATGGCCCGGGGTGAATTTGACTTTGGCTTTGCCGTCGATTGGATGCGCAAAGATCTGCGCATTGCGCTGGAAACCGCGCAGGCCGTGGGCGCTGACCTGACCCTCGCGCGCCAAGTCGACACTTACTACGCTGATATTCAGGCGATGGGCGGCGGGCGCAAAGATACGTCGAGCCTGTTGCTGCGGCTTAAATAAGGCCTCTTTCAGCGGCTTGAGACTCGCAGCGTGATTTGCATGATTTGAGTTTGAAAGAAAATTGGGCTGAGGGCAGACCCCAAGTATAAGACCTGCCCTTTGCGCGCCCCGCACCATACTAAACATTAATGTGGCCGTGAGTCTTGTCATTTTTGACTCTATGAATTGTCTTTTTTGACTATACCGGGCCTGAAAAGGTCAAATATTGCTTTTCGGCTCGGTTTTCATGATCAGCCCGCGTTCAATCGGGCCTATAGGCGGTGGTACGGAACCACGCCGTCTTAGCCGTCAGCCAGCCAGCCGGCGGCGCGCGGCGCGAAATAGGTAATAATGCCGTCGCATCCCGCCCGTTTAAACGCTGTCAGGCTTTCCAAAATCACGCGCTTTTCATCAAGCCACCCATTTTGCGCCGCCGCCGTAATCATGGCGTATTCGCCGGAGACTTGGTAGGCGAATGTCGGCACGGCAAATTCGTCTTTTATCCGCCGGATAATGTCCAGATAGGGCATGCCGGGCTTGACCAGAACCATGTCTGCGCCTTCGAGCAAATCAAGCTCGACCTCGCGCAGGGCTTCATTCGTATTGGCCGAATCCATTTGATAAGTGCGCTTATCGCCTTTCAGTGCCGCCGACGTGCCGATAGCGTCGCGGTAGGGGCCGTAAAATGCGCTGGCATATTTGGCAGCGTAGGACATGACCATGACATCTTGATGCCCCGCCGTTTCAAGGGCGGTTCTGACCGCGCCGATGCGTCCGTCCATCATATCCGACGGGGCGACAATGTCCGCGCCGGCTTCGGCCAAGACAACCGCGCTCTGCGCCAACATATCAAGGGTCGGGTCATTCAGAATGACATCGCCTTCCATCAGGCCGTCATGGCCGTGGTCGGTATAGGGATCGAGCGCGACATCAACGACGACGCCTATTTGCGGCACGGCAGCTTTGACGGCGCGCACAGCGCTCGGAATTAGGCCGTTCGGGTTGAGCGCTTCGCGCGCATCAGCAGTTTTTGACGCCGGGTCGATATGCGGAAACAGGGCTATGGCCGGAATACCGAGCGCGGCGGCGCGGCGGGCGTCTTTGACAAGTTCATCAATGTTCACGCGATCACATCCCGGCATGGCCGCGACCGGATCACGGGGCTTGTCTTGGTCGGAAACAAAAATCGCCCATATCAAGTCATCCGTACTCAGTGATGACTCGCGCACTAATCGCCGGGACCAGGCCGCCTGTCGGGTGCGGCGTAAACGCAAGTCGGGAAATGATGACATGACAACGGGCTTTCTTAAAATATACAGTGTTTATAAGGTATTAGCCGGATTTATAACAGAGCAAAGCATGCGGCGTTTCGGCTGTGGTAATTTTGCACTAAAGCCCTTAAATATAGCGGGCAAGAACAGGATTGACCATGGCTGAGAAATATAACGGTGAGTTTGCAAAAGCTGTCGACGGCGTACGCGCCGAAGGCCGGTACCGCGTGTTTCGCGACATCCGCCGCCACAAAGGCAACTTCCCGCTCGCAACCTGGTATAAAAATGAACGCGAAGAACAGGACATTGTCGTCTGGTGCTCCAATGATTATCTCGGCATGGGCCAAAACGAATGCGTTGTCGAAGCGGTAAAATCCGCTGTTGACGCGGTCGGCACCGGCTCCGGCGGGACGCGCAATATTTCCGGCACGACCCATTACCACGTTCAGCTTGAAAAAGAATTGGCGAGCCTGCACGGCAAAGAGCGCGCGCTGGTCATGACCTCCGGCTATGTCGCCAATGAAGCAACCATCGGCGTGATGAGCCGTATTTTGCCGGGCCTGATTATTTTCTCCGATCAGATGAACCACGCCTCTATGATCTCCGGCGTTAAGCGGGCTCAACAGGTGGCCGGCTGCGATAAAGTTATCTTTAAACACAATGATCTGGCTGATTTGGAGGCCAAGCTGGCCGCGGCAGATCCGGACGCGCCGAAA
>CALLVD010000033.1 GCA_938010385.1 uncultured Robiginitomaculum sp. | reverse complement strand
TTGCTCTGAGCGATAGGCTGTTTTATGGCTCGTTTATCCCGTCTTGTTGTTCCCGGAATGCCGCATCACGTTACGCAGCGGGGGAACCGGCGTGAGACTGTGTTTTTTGATGATGAGGATTACCGGGCGTATATTGATATGTTGCAGGAGTCTGTCGCGGCGTCGGGGAGCGAGCTTTGGGCATGGTGTCTGATGCCTAATCATGTGCATTTGATTGTTGTGCCGTCTCATGAAGACGGCTTGCGGCAATGCGTGGCGAACGCGCATCGCAGATATGCCCGGCGCATTAATGCGCGCAATCAGTGGACCGGGCATTTATGGCAGGGGCGTTTCGGATCGGTCGTCATGGACGAAGCGCATTTGTATAATGCGATTGCTTATGTGTCGTTAAATCCTGTGCGGGCGCGATTGGCAGCTCGCGCGCAAGATTGGAAATGGTCAAGCGTTCACGCCCATCTCAGCGGCAAGCCGGATGGCCTGACAATGATTGCGCCGGTGCTGAACCGGACCGGAGATTTTAAGACCTATTTGGGGCAGGGTTTCGGGGACGAAGATTTTGAAGCTTTGCGCCGCGCCGAGATTGTCGGGCGGCCCATCGGGAGTGACGGGTTTTTAAAAAAGCTTGAGGACATGACCGGCCGGACGCTGCGCGCCGCAAAGCGCGGGCCCCCGCCTTCGCGGGGATGAGCGCCGGGATGAGCGGGGGTTCGGGATTGTCACACAATAAGGTTTGACCTCCACCGCTTTAGCGGGGGAGGTGGCCGAGCAATGCGAGGTCGGAGGGGGCTTGGCAGGCTCTGAACATTCAACGGTCGGCGCGGCCCTATACATCGCCGCCCCCTCCGACCCTGCAAAAAATTCTTGGAATTTTTCGCCGGCCCACCTCCCCCGCTAAAGCGAGGGAGGCCAAGGCAAAATTACGGC
This sequence comes from uncultured Robiginitomaculum sp., assembly GCA_938010385.1. Classification (GTDB taxonomy): domain Bacteria; phylum Pseudomonadota; class Alphaproteobacteria; order Caulobacterales; family Maricaulaceae; genus Robiginitomaculum. The sequence goes on along the minus strand of CALLVD010000033.1, from coordinate 4,537 downwards.
AATTAAGGCGACAGTCACCGTAATCCCACCGTAATTCGTAAAACGCCGGAATATGCAACTTTGGCTCGTTTCGACCGTATATATTTCGGCAAAACAGGATAAATACCGCACGCTTTTTTTTCAAAAAATGTGTAAATTTACTTTGGAAATTATTGAAACGAGAAGGAGAATAATATGAATGTCGATATAGGAATTACCGAGGACAACCGCAAAAAATCCGCTGAAGCTATTCGCCAATTGCTTGCCGGCACTTACACGCTATATCTGAAAACGCACGGTTATCATTGGAACGTTGAAGGACCGCATTTCCAGCAGCTGCATATTCAATTTATGGAGCAATATACCGAGATGTGGACAGCCGCTGATGATCTGGCCGAACGTATTCGCGCATTGGGCTATTATGCGCCATCCTCCTATTCAGAGATGGCGAAAATTTCAGCTATTGGTGAAGAGACCGGGACACCCGACTGGAAAATGATGGTGCAAAATTTGGCCCAAGGACACGAGCAATTGGCTAAAATAGCCCGCGATGTTCTGCGCATTGCCGAAGAGGTCGGTGACGATGCCACAGCGGATGTGATTGCGCCGCGCGTTACATTGCACGAAAAAACAGCCTGGATGCTCCGCGCAACGGCTTCCTAAAGCCCACAGAACGGTCAGACGTGAGCGAAACCGGCGCCTTTATCCCGTCTTGTTGTTCCCGGAATGCCGCATCACGTCACGCAGCGGGGAAGAATTTATATCGGTTTAGCCTCCACCGCTTCAGCGGGGGAGGTGGCCGAGCAATGCGAGGTCGGAGGGGGCCTGGCAGGCTCTGAACATCCAACGGTCGGCGCGCGGCTGTACATCGCCGCCCCCTCCGACCCTGCAAAAAATTCTTCGAATTTTTCCCCGGCCCACCTCCCCCGCTAAAGCGAGGGAGGCCAAGGTTTGACAATGTTGAGGTGGTTTCAATACCGCTCCCCCCACCCTCAATCCCTCCCCTCAAGGGGGAGGGAGGCGATAAAAGCGCCGCCGGTATTCCCCTCCCCCTTGAGGGGAGGGTTAGGGGTGGGGGGAGCGGCGGTTGCGAGTTTTCGGCAATCCCGCCCCGCGCCCTTAGACAAACGGCTTCTGCGCCGCTATATCCCCGCCATGACCCTGCGCATTAACAACACGATCAGCATTCCGCTGTCTGAAATAGAGATTAATGCCATTCGCGCGTCCGGGCCCGGCGGGCAGAATGTGAATAAGGTGTCGAGCGCGGTGCATTTGCGCTTTGACGTGGCGGCGAGCAGCTTGCCGAACAGTGCCAAAGTGCGCCTGATGAACCGGCCGGATTCGCGCATGACAAAGGACGGGGTGATTGTGCTCAAAGCCAATGAGCACCGCACGCTCGCCGCCAATACGCGCGCGGCGCATGCCCGGCTGGCGCAGCTTATCCGCGAGGCCATCTTTATCCCCAAACGCCGCATCGCCACCCGCCCGAGCCGGGGCGCGGTTAAACGCCGGCTCGAGAAAAAAGCATCGCGCAGCGCGATCAAAAAGGGCCGGCGCAAGCCTGATTTGGACTAGGGGAGGGTGAGGGTCTGCGGCGCGCCGGACGCCCCGCATCCGCCCGCTGAAAATTGGTTGTCCAAAAAACGCAGATTAATTTTGCCAATTCCTTGTATTGGTACGCAAATTTGGTATAGCGATGGCTGCACACGATAAAAACAATTCTCTTAAGGGAGCAAAAATATGTCTAAACCGGTAATCGGATTCATCGGCCTGGGCCTTATGGGCGGCAATATGGTGGAAAACCTGCAAAAGCGCGGCTTTGAAGTCATTGTTATGGATCTTAATCAGGACGCGGTTGACGCGGTTTTGGCGCGCGGTAATGCGAGCCAAGCAAGCTCGCCGAAAGAGCTGGCCGAAAAATCCGATATTGTCGAGCTTTGCCTGACGACCTCTGCCGTGGTTGAAAAGATTGTCTACGGTGATGACGGCATTTTGGCCGGGATTAAGCCGGGCTCTGTTTTGATTGATTTTGGCACGTCCATTCCGGCCTCAACGCAGAAAATCGGCGCGGCTTTGGCGGAAAAAGGCGCAGGCATGATTGACGCGCCGCTCGGACGCACGCCGGCGCATGCGAAAGACGGGCTTTTGAATATTATGGCGGCCGGCGATAAGGCAACCTTTGATAAATATGAGCCGATGCTAAAAGAGCAGGGCGAAAACGTGTTTTACCTCGGTAAGCTCGGCTCCGGTCATGTGACCAAGCTGATTAATAACTTCATGGGTATGACGAGCGTGACAGCCATGTCACAAGCGTTTGCGGCGGCGGAGCTGGCCGGCGTGGATCGTCAGCAGCTTTATGATATTATGTCCTCCGGCCCGTCCAATTCTCCGTTTATGAAGTTTTGTAAGAACTACGCCGTGGACGGAAACAGCGATTTGGGCTTCTCCATCAACAATGCCAACAAAGATTTGGGCTATTTCGTGCAGATGATGTCTGATTTGGGCTCTGAGTCCAAAGTGGCCAAGGCGACATCTGAGAGCCTGCAAGCGGCGGTTGACGCCGGCATGGGCAACGGCAATGTGCCGGAGATTTACGACTATTTCGTCAAGCTGAAATCTTAGGCGACACCCGACCGGCGCGCGCGCCGGCGGCAATCGATTTCAGACCCCGCTGCGGCCAGCTGCCGCCGCGGGGTTTTTGTTTGCGGGGCTTGCCCCTGCACACTCAATTCTGCATAAGGCGCAAATGACTCACCGCGTGGCCCTATATCCCGGAACTTTCGACCCGATGACCAACGGGCATTTCGACATTATCTCGCGCGCCAGTAAGCTGTGTGACGAGCTGGTTATCGGCGTTGCGATTAACCGCTCCAAGGGGCCGCTGTTTGCCCTGTCAGAGCGGGTGGAGATGGTGGAGCTGGCCGTTGCGGACTTTAAAACGGATTGCAAAATCCGCGTCGTGCCGTTTGAAGGCCTGCTGATTAAGTTTGTTCAGAGCGTCGGCGCGTCCATGGTGGTGCGCGGGCTGCGGGCTGTGTCGGATTTTGAATATGAATTTCAGATGGCGTGCATGAACGATGTGCTCGACCCGAGCATTGAGACTGTGTTCTTAATGGCGGATCCGCAGCATCAGGCTATTGCCTCGCGACTGGTAAAAGAAATTGCGCGTTTGGGCGGAGATGTTACACACTTTGTATCTCCCGAAATAACCAAACGCTTGAAGGATAAATACACATGATGTTTCGACTGTTCAGCGCGGCCATAGCGTCTGCCGCCATGTCATTAACCGCCTGCGCTCAAGAAGCCCCGGCGCCCGTACCGCCCGCCGCCACAGCCTCTGCCACATCCGGCTTCAGCGCGCCTGACAGTGCGTGGCGCACCGTGCCGCAAGAGCGCTTAATGTATATCGACACGACCCACGGACGGGTTGTGGTTGAGCTGTTTGACGAGATTGCGCCGCGCCACACGGCGCAGATTAAAGCGCTGGCTAAAGACGGTTTTTATGATTTGGTCACGTTTCACCGCGTCATTGACGGGTTCATGAACCAGACCGGCGACCCGACCGGCACGGGCACAGGCGATTCCAAGCTCCCTGATATTGAGGCCGAATTTACGTTCAACCGTCCGTCTGACATGAAAATCACGCTGATGGATAAGCGCTTGATTGACGTGAACAATTCCAATGGCGGCACGATTGATGTCGGCTTTTATAAGGGCCTGCCTGTTGCCACCGAATCGCCGATGAAGGCGGCCCTGACCGGCAAGGTCAAGGCCTGGGGCCTGCATTGCCCGGGCGTGACATCTATGGCCCGCGCCGGGAACCCTAACTCCGGTAACAGCCAGTTTTTCCTCATGCGCGGTCCGGCCAACTTCCTTGATCAGCAATACTCAATCTGGGGCAATACTGTCTATGGCCGCGATATCCTTACTAAGATTAAAATCGGCACCAAAGGCGAAACTTTGAACTTTGTCCCGGATCAAATGGAAAAAGTGCGCATGGGCGATGACCTGCCGGCGTCAGAGCAGCTGAATATCCAAGTGCTGAAAACCGACGGCGCGGACTTTAAGCGCCATTTGGCAAGCTTTAAATCTCCGGCCGGTCAATATCCCGATATTTGCGAGGTCGACGTCCCGGTCCGCACGCAATAATTCTGACTAATCTACACTTTTAAAAAACAGGAAATACCATGGCTGAAAAAATCATAATGACCGTTGATGCTCATAAGGGCAGCGAAGAAGAGGTCGTGATTAAATTGCGCGCGGATTTGGCGCCAAAGCATGTCGAGCAGATTACGCGCCTCGCGTCTGAAGGCTTTTATGACGGGCTGACCTTTCACCGCGTGATTGACGGCTTTATGGCGCAGGGCGGCTGCCCGAACGGCACCGGCATGGGCGGCGCGAAAGAAAACATCCCGGCCGAATTCTCAAGCGAGCCGCACGTACGCGGCGTCTGCTCTATGGCCCGCAGCGCCAACCCGAACAGCGCCTCCAGCCAGTTCTTCATCTGCTTTGACGATGCCCGTTTCCTGGATAATCAGTACACGGTTTGGGGCGAAGT
>CALLVD010000032.1 GCA_938010385.1 uncultured Robiginitomaculum sp. | reverse complement strand
CGTCAGCGCTCGGCCATGATTCCGGCGCTTTGGATTGCGCAAAAAGACGCCGGCGGCTGGCTGCCGGAGCCCGCTTTGCGCGCGGTTGGTGATATGCTCGATATGGCCTATATTCGCGTCTACGAAGTGGCGACGTTCTACACCATGTTTAATCTGTCCCCGGTCGGTGAGCATCATGTGCAGCTTTGCGGCACAACGCCGTGCTGGCTGCGCGGGGCCAATGATCTGAAAGAGGTTTGCAAAAGCAAAATCGGCCCGAATGGCAGCGTTTCTGCTGATGGCAAGCTGTCATGGCTGGAAGTCGAGTGTTTAGGCGCCTGCGCCAATGCGCCGATGGTGCAAATTTCCAATGCGGCCGGTGATCACTACTACGAAGACCTGACTGCCGAAACGATGGAAACATTGCTGAATGATTTGGCCGCCGGAAAGCAGCCGGAGCAGGGGCCGCGTAACAGCCGTCACGGATCAGAGCCGGAAGGCGGCGCCATGGCGCTATTGACAGATATCAAGCTGCGTAAGATTACAAAACTCCCCAATGCATCGGTTAAAGCCGAAGTCGGGCATTACAAATGGGACCCGAAGGGCACCCGCGCCACCAAGAAGGCGGGCGCCGATATTGGTGCTTCCGGTAAAGCCGTAAAAGCGGCGCGCCCGAAACGCGCTGTGACGCCAAAACCGGCCGCCGCGCCGCAAGTTATCTATACGGACGGACCGACGGCCGGCGCGCCCGATGATTTAAAGAAAATCAAAGGCATAGGGCCAAAATTTGAAGGGGATTTAAACTCCAAAGGGATTTATTATTTCCGCCAAATCGGCGCGTGGAAAGCGGCGGATATTAAAATGGTCGAAGCGTTGATTGATTCCATTCCCGGCCGTATTAAACGTGACGAATGGGTCAAGCAGGGCAAAGCGCTCGCTAAGACCGCCGCTAAGAAGAAGGCAACAACATAATGGTACAGCTTCTTCAGGATAAAGACCGGATTTTCCAAAACCTCTACGGCCTGCGTGATCACGGCCTCGAGGGCGCGCGGCAACGCGGCGCGTGGCATGGCACAGCGGCGATGATAGAGCAGGGACGCGACTGGATTATCGAACGCACGAAAGCGTCGGGCCTGCGCGGGCGCGGCGGTGCGGGGTTCCCGACCGGTTTGAAATGGTCATTTATGCCCAAAGAAGTCGGCGCGCGGCCGCATTACTTGGTTGTCAATGCCGATGAATCTGAGCCCGGCTCCTGTAAAGATCGCGATATCCTGCGCAATGATCCTCATTTGCTTATCGAAGGTTGCTTGATTGCGTCTTTCGCTATGCAGGCCCATGCCTGTTATATCTATTTGCGCGGTGAATATATTCAGGAACGTAACCGTCTGCAGGCCGCGATTGATGAAGCTTACGCCGCCGGCCTTATCGGTAAAAATGCCTCCGGGACAGGATGGGATTTTGACGTTTATATGCACCACGGCGCCGGCGCCTATATTTGCGGCGAAGAGACCGCTTTGCTGGAATCGCTTGAGGGCAAAAAGGGCCAGCCGCGTTTGAAACCGCCATTCCCGGCCGGGGCCGGCCTTTATGGCTGCCCGACCACGGTAAACAATGTTGAATCGATTGCCGTTGTGCCGACTATTTTGCGCCGCGGCGTCGATTGGTGGACGCAGTTCGGCCGTGACAACAATAAGGGCACAAAGGTTTTCTCAATTTCAGGCCATGTCAACAAGCCGTGCAATATCGAAGAAGCCTTGTCCATTCCGATGAAAACCCTGCTGGAAGAATATGCCGGCGGCGTACGTGGCGGTTGGGATAATTTGAAATGCGTTATCCCGGGCGGATCATCCGTGCCCCTTCTGCCCAAAGAGATATGCGATACGGTGCTGATGGATTTTGATGCGCTGCGCGAACATCAATCCGGACTCGGTACGGCGGCTGTGATTGTCATGGACAAATCCACCGACGTGGTCGCTGCGATTGCGCGCCTGTCTTACTTCTATAAGCATGAGAGCTGCGGACAATGTACGCCGTGCCGCGAAGGTACCGGCTGGATGTGGCGCGTTATGGAACGCATGGTGCGCGGCGAAGCGGAAACGTCGGAAATCGATATGCTGCTGGACGTGACTAAACAGGTCGAAGGCCACACAATCTGCGCCCTTGGCGACGCGGCGGCTTGGCCTATTCAGGGACTCATCCGTCACTTCCGCCACGAGATTGAAGACCGCATTGATAACTACCGCGCCGGCAAGCCGATATTCGTTCCCATGGTTGCGGCGGAGTAGGGATAGTGGCTGAACAACCCGACAGCATGATTTTGCGATATCTGCGGGAAATCCGTAATGATGTCAGCGTCATCAAAGAGGACATGCGCAATGTAAAAGTGCGTTTGACCCATGTTGAACGGGAACTCGGCGAAATTAAGATATCAATTTCTGAAACGAACAGTCGTCTTGATCATCACGACGTTCGGCTTGACCGAATTGAAAGACGTTTAAATCTGCGCGACGATTCTTTCGCAGAAGCTGCAGCAAAGTATGAGGACTCATAAAGATGAGCGACCTACGCAAAGTAAATATTGACGGCAAGGAAATCGAAGTTCCTGCAGATTACACGCTTATGCAGGCGTGTGAGGAAACGGGGGCGGAGATTCCGCGTTTTTGCTATCACGAGCGCCTGTCTGTGGCCGGTAACTGCCGTATGTGTTTGGTGGAATGGGTCGGCGCGCCGAAGCCGCAAGCCTCTTGCGCGCTGCAGGTCAAAGATTTGCGCCCCAACCGTGACGGAACCCCTGCCAATATTCGCACGAATTCAGAGAAAGTGAAAAAAGCGCGCGAAGGCGTTATGGAATTTTTGCTGATTAATCACCCGCTGGATTGCCCGATTTGCGATCAGGGCGGCGAATGTGATTTGCAAGACCAGGCCATGGCCTATGGCCGCGATACGTCCCGTTTTGAAGAAAACAAGCGTGCCGTCGATGACAAATTTATGGGCCCGTTGGTTAATACAATTATGACCCGTTGCATTCAGTGTACGCGCTGCGTTCGCTTTGTCACCGAAGTCGCAGGCGTTGAAGAAATCGGTTTGGCAGCGCGCGGTGAAGACGCCGAAATTACGACATATTTGGAGCAAAGCCTGACCTCTGAACTGTCCGGCAATGTGATTGATCTTTGTCCGGTCGGCGCGCTGACCTCCAAGCCTTACGCCTTTAATGCGCGCCCGTGGGAGCTGGACAGCACGGAGTCCGTCGATGTTATGGATGCCGTCGGCTCCAACATCCGCGTCGACAGCCGCACAGGCCGCGTTTTGCGGATTTTGCCGGTCATTAATGAAGACGTGAATGAGGAATGGATTTCCGATAAAACCCGTTTCGTCTGGGATGGCCTTGGCCGTCAACGCTTGGACCGTCCTTACATTCGTGAGAACGGTAAGTTACGTCCGGCAGGATGGGATGAAGCCCTCGCGCTTGCGGCTGAAAAGCTCAAAGGCGAGCCGGAAGAAATCGCAGCGATTGCCGGTGATTTATGCGACGCGGAATCCATGAAGGCGCTGAAAGATTTGATGGGCAGCCTCGGCGTTCAAAATCTTGATTGCCGTCAGGATGGCGCCATTATCGGCGGCGGCGCACGCAGTGAATATTTATTCAACACCGGCATTGCGGGAATCGAAGAGGCTGACGCTATTTTGATTGTCGGCTCCAACCCGCGCCTTGAAGCGCCTTTGGTCAATACGCGCATCCGCAAAACGTGGCTGAACTCTAATCTGAAAATTGGCGTTATCGGCGAAGCGGCTGATTTGACATATGATTATGACCATATCGGCACGAGCGCAGCCGATATTGAAAAATTGACAACATCTACAACCGGTTTTGCGAAAAAACTGAAATCCGCAAAGCGGCCTATGATGATCATCGGCGCGGGCGCTTTGGGCCGTGCGGGCGGCGCGCAAATCCTGCGCGCTTGCGGTGAATTGGCGGCGAAATTCGAGATGGTTTCTGCTGATTGGAACGGCTTTAACGTGTTACACACTGCGGCTGCGCGGGTTGCGGGGCTGGATATGGGCTTTTTGCCCGGCGAAGGCGGTAAGTCGACCGTCGAGATTGCGCAAGCGGCGAAGCAGGGCGCAATCAAAACCGTTTACCTGCTTGGCGCGGATGAAACCGGCGCGGATTACGGCGATGCGTTTGTGATCTATCAGGGCAGTCACGGCGATAACGGCGCCCACCGCGCAGATTTAATTCTGCCGGGCGCTGCCTACACGGAAAAAGACGGACTTTACACAAATACTGAAGGCCGCGTGCAGCCGGGCAGCCGCGCCGTTGCACCTAAGGGCGAAGCCAAGGAAGATTGGGCGATTATTCGCGCCTTATCCGGACACTTGGACCGTGTCCTGCCTTACGATTCCCTGTTTGCGCTGCGCGAAAAATTGATTGCGGATTATCCCGTCTTTGGCGCGCTTGGCACAAAGCCGGACACATCACCTGATTTTGACGTCAAAACAGTCGGGCAGGCCGGTAAAGTGCCGACCGACGATTTGACTTCACCGATAACGGATTTCTACCTGACAAACCCGATTGCGCGGGCGTCAAATGTAATGGCGGAATGTTCAGAGCTTATCCCTGAGCAAACCCTGACAGAGGCAGCAGAATAATGGCTGATATAATGACTGTGACAGCGCAATTTTGGGCAGATTTATCGCCCGGCGCATGGGTTGGATGGAAAGCGGCAGTTGTGGGCGGCTTTGTGTTGTCCCTGTCTGTGATTTTGGCGTTTTTGATTTTGGCCGACCGTAAAATTTGGGCGGCCGTTCAGATGCGCCGCGGCCCGAATGTTGTGGGCGCGTTTGGCTTGCTGCAATCTTTCGCCGATCTTTTGAAATTTGTTTTCAAAGAAATTGTTATTCCTGCCGGTTCGGATAAGGCGCTTTTTATTTTGGCGCCTGTTATCTCGCTGACCATGGCGTTTTTGGCGTGGGGCGTTGTTCCCGTTGCGCCCGGTTGGGTCATGTCCGACATTAATTTGGGCATTTTGTATATTTTGGCGATCAGTTCGCTGGGGGTTTACGGCATTATCATCGGCGGCTGGGCGTCGAACTCTAAATATCCGTTTTTGGGCGCGCTGCGCTCTGCGGCGCAAATGGTGTCTTATGAAGTTTCTATCGGCTTCATTATTATTACCGTTTTACTGCTGACAGGGACGCTGAACCTGACCGCTATTGTGGATGCGCAGGCCGGCGGCATGTGGAATTGGCATGCCTTCTTAGTCAATCCGTTCATTCCGGAGCGCCTGCTGATTGCGCCTATCCTGTTTTATATGTTTATCCTGTTCTTTATCTCGGCCTTGGCGGAAACAAACCGCCCGCCGTTTGACCTTCCTGAAGCGGAATCAGAATTGGTGGCCGGTTATCAGGTTGAGTATTCCTCAACGCCGTATCTTCTGTTCATGTTCGGCGAGTATTTAAACATCACCTTGATGTGCGCCATGACAACGATTTTGTTCCTTGGCGGATGGCATGCCCCGATTGATTTTGGGTGGGAGCAACCGATTATCCCGCCTGTGCTTTGGTTTATCGCCAAATGTTTGTTTGTGTTCTTTATGTTTGCCATGGTGAAGGCGATCGTGCCCCGTTACCGTTATGACCAGTTGATGCGTCTGGGCTGGAAAGTCTTTCTGCCGACTTCATTAATTTCCGTCATGTTGGTGGCAACATGGGTTGTCTTTATCGGCGGCCAAACTGTGATTGGAGGCTGATGATGAGCCGTATTAAACAAGTTTTGCGCGGCGCGTTTCTTTTGGAGTTTGTGTCTGCCTTTTGGCTGGCGATGAAATATTTCTTCCGCCCGAAAGTGACCGTGAACTATCCGTTTGAAAAAGGCCCGCTGTCACCGCGTTTTCGCGGCGAGCATGCGCTGCGCCGATATGCGTCCGGCGAAGAACGCTGCATTGCCTGCAAGCTCTGCGAAGCGGTCTGCCCGGCCCAGGCTATTACTATCGAAGCCGAGCCGCGCCCTGACGGGTCGCGCCGCACAACGCGCTATGACATCGACATGGTAAAATGCATTTATTGCGGGCTTTGCCAAGAAGCCTGCCCGGTTGACGCCGTAGTCGAAGGGCCGAATTTCGAGTTCGCCACAGAGACGCGCGAAGAGCTTTACTATGACAAAGAAAAACTTCTGGCCAACGGTGATCGTTGGGAGCGGGAAATTGCAAAAAATCTGGCCATGGATGCGCCATATCGTTAAAGAGCGGCGAGCCGCATGACGTCTTGATTCAGACGTTTTGATTAGGGGGAACATACGTGTTTTCAGTTATAACATTTTACGCCCTGGCGGGCATTGCTATCGCGGCGGCCTTTATGGTCGTGGCCGCGCGCAATCCCGTTCATTCGGTTATGTTTTTGATCCTGACATTCTTCTCGGCTGCCGGGTTATTTGTCCTGATGAGCGCTGAGTTTTTGGCGCTTCTTTTGGTCATGGTCTATGTCGGCGCGGTTGCTGTGCTGTTCCTGTTCGTTGTCATGATGCTAGATGTTGATTTTGTTGAGATGAAGCAGGGCTTTTTGCAATATCTGCCCTTCGGCGCGGTTGTTGCGCTGATATTGCTCACAGAAATGGTTCTGGTCGGCGCGGCCTATTTTAAAGGCAGCGAGCAAGTTGCCAAACTGCCTGATGACGGCGTCAGCAATCTTGAGGCTATCGGTACGCTGCTCTATACGGATTACGCATTCTTCTTTGAGGCTGCAGGCCTTGTCCTGCTCGTCGCTATGATCGGCGCGATTGTTTTGACCCTGCGCACGCAGGAAGGCGTGAAGCGCCAAGACGTTTCCAAGCAAATCGGCCGCCGCCGTGAAGACGGCGTTGAAATGCTCGACATCAAATCAGGAGAGGGGATTGGATCATGATCGGCCTGACCGAATATCTGACCGTTGCGGCAATCCTGTTCACCATTGGTGTTTTCGGGATTTTCGTAAACAGAAAAAACGTCATCATTATCCTGATGTGTATTGAGCTTATCTTGCTGTCGGTGAACATCAATTTCGTCGCTTTCTCGACCCATCTGGGCGATATGGGCGGACAGATTTTTGCAATGTTTGTCCTGACTGTTGCCGCCGCTGAAGCGGCCGTCGGCTTGGCCATTCTGGTGGTTTATTTCCGTAATCGCGGCGACATTGCCGTTGAAGACATCAACCTGATGAAGGGTTAGCGGGCACATGTTATTTCAGACTATCGTTTTTGCGCCGCTTTTGGGCGCTATAATCGCAGGCCTGTTTGGCCGTAAAATCGGGGATACGGCCGCGCAATCCGTCACGACGGGCTTGCTTATTTTGGCTGCCGTCCTGTCTTGGATCGGCTTTGTCAAAACCGGCTTTGGCCACACGGTCACTGATGTTTTCGTCATGCGGTGGTTTGATGTCGGCGATATGAAAGCCGATTGGTTTTTGAAAATCGATACGCTGACCGCGGTGATGCTCGTGGTCATTACGTCAGTCTCTGCGCTCGTCCATCTGTATAGTTGGGGCTATATGAGCCATGATGACAGCAAGGCGCGCTTCTTTGCCTATTTGTCTTTGTTTACCTTCGCCATGCTTATGCTGGTGACTGCTGACAATTTCATTCAACTGTTCTTCGGCTGGGAAGGTGTCGGACTGGCCTCCTATTTACTGATTGGGTTTTGGTATAAAAAACCGACCGCCAATGCGGCTGCGATTAAAGCTTTTGTGACCAACCGCGTCGGTGACGTCGGCTTGGCGCTTGGCGTGATGACGGTATTCCTCGTCTTTGGCAGCGTTAAATTTGACACAGTCTTTGCCCAAGTCGCAGACAACAAAGATCTGGTCCTGCCGTTCTTAGGCATGGAATTTAATGCCATAGAGCTGATGGCCGGCCTCCTGTTTATCGGCGCCATGGGTAAATCGGCGCAGTTCTTCCTGCATGTCTGGCTGCCCGACGCTATGGAAGGCCCGACCCCTGTGTCCGCGCTTATCCATGCCGCGACGATGGTGACGGCGGGCGTGTTTATGGTTTGCCGCTGCTTTCCGATTTTCGAAGCCGCCCCGATTACCTCCGGCGCGATTGCGATTATCGGCGCACTGACCGCCTTCTTCGCCGCGACAGTCGCTCTGGTGCAAAACGATATTAAGCGCGTCATTGCCTATTCTACCTGCTCGCAGCTGGGTTACATGTTCTTCGCGGCCGGGCTTGGCCTTTACAACGCGGCCATGTTTCACCTGTTCACCCATGCGTTTTTCAAAGCGCTTTTATTCCTTTGCGCGGGTTCGGTAATCCATGCCCTGCATCACGAGCAGGATATGCGCAAAATGGGCGGGACGTATAAGCTTATCCCGCTGACCTATATCTTTATGATTATCGGCACGCTCGCCATTACGGGCGTCGGCATTCCGGGGACCAAGCTTGGTTTTGCCGGATTCCTCTCCAAAGACGTGATTATCGAAGGTGCTTATGCAGCATCAGCAGGCGGCGCTTATGCACCGGCGGTTATTGCCTTTGTCGCCGGCCTGATTGCGGCGCTGTTCACGTCATTCTACAGCTGGCGCCTTATCTTTATGACGTTTCACGGCAAGCATCGCGGCGAGCCGGACGTGCTCAAGCATGCACACGAAGCGCCGCCTGCTATGATGATCCCGCTGATAATGCTGGCCTTTGGCGCTGTGTTTGCAGGCATGTTTTTCTATAAGCATTTTGTTGGCGATTACGCCGCCGGTTTCTGGGCCCATGCTTTGCCGGCCAATACAGCCTATAGCGGCACCGGCGTTGCGCCGGGTATGGCGGCGGAAGCAGCGCATGGCGCAGAGGCTGCCCACGGCGACAGTCACAGCGACGGCCATGGAGACGACCACGGGAGTGATCACAGCGACGGGCACCATGCCTTCCCGACTTGGGTGCTCTGGTCACCGTTTGTCGCCATGGTCATCGGATTTGTCACGGCGTGGCTGATGTATATGGTTAAAGGCGGAGCGGCTAAACGCGCCGCAGCGTCCATGCGCGGCGAGGGCGGCGTGCTTTACAAATTCCTGCTCAACAAATGGTATGTTGACGAAATTTACGACGTCATTTTCGTGAAAGGTCTGCGCCGTCTCGGGGATATTTTCTGGAAAATCCTCGACGTCAGAATTATCGATAATTTGGGCCCGAACGGCTTTGCTAAGCTGGCCTCCGGTACAGCCGGAAAATTATCCAAACTGCAATCAGGATATTTATTCCACTATGCTCTCGTTATGCTTATCGGCGTGGCCGCGATTATCGTGCTCGTCTTCTCTAAAGTGTCGGGAGGTTAGCCATGCTTGATAATCTTCCTATCCTGTCCATGATTACATTCATCCCGCTCATCGGGGCGTTGATGTTGATGGTCATTTCCCGCGTCGCCAAAGATGAAGGCCGCGAGCAGATTGAGAAAAACGCGCCCACCGTGGCCCTTTGGGTGTCATTCGTCGTGTTTGTCCTGTCTGTGATGATGGTGCTGTCCTTTGACCGTACATCGGCTGATTATCAGTTCGTTGAAAATGCGGCCTGGATTGGCGACGGCATTCGCTACCGTATGGGCGTGGACGGAATCTCCGTCCTGTTTGTCCTGCTGACAACTTTCCTGACGCCGCTATGTATTTTAGGATCCATGCGCAGCGTGAAATTTCGCAAGCTGGAATATATGGTTGCGTTTTTGATTTTGGAAACGCTGATGATCGGCGTTTTTTGCGCGCTCGATATGGTGCTGTTCTACCTGTTCTTTGAAGCGGTACTGGTACCCATGTTTATCATTATCGGCGTTTGGGGCGGGAAAAACCGTATTTACGCCAGCTATAAGTTCTTCCTCTACACTTTGCTCGGCTCTGTTTTGATGCTGGCGGCGATGCTGTGGATTTACTTCTACTCGGGCACAGTGCTGGGTGAGCGGACAACGGATATCGCAGTCCTGGCGAGTGAGCTGACCATTCCGGCCGGCGCGCAGACATGGCTATGGCTGGCTTTCTTTGCCAGTTTCGCCGTCAAAATGCCAATGTGGCCGGTGCATACTTGGCTCCCTGATGCCCACGTTCAGGCGCCGACGGCCGGCTCTGTTATTCTGGCGGGCATCTTGCTCAAGCTTGGCGGCTATGGCCTGCTGCGATTTTCTATTCCGCTGTTCCCGAATGCCAGCGTGACGTTCGCGCCGCTCGTTTTCTGGCTGAGCGTGATAGCCATTATCGTCACCTCACTGATTGCCTATCGCCAAAACGATATGAAAAAGCTGATTGCCTACTCTTCCGTGGCGCATATGGGCTTTGTGACTATGGGTATTTTTGCCATGAACGTCCAAGGCGTGCAGGGGTCTATTTTCCAAATGCTCTCGCATGGTGTTGTCTCCGGCGCGCTCTTCTTCTGTGTCGGCGTCATCTATGACCGCATGCACACGCGCGAGATTAGTTTTTACGGCGGCCTTGCGAAAGAAATGCCGGTGTTTGCGGCGCTGTTTATGCTTTTCACCATGGCCAATGTCGGCCTGCCCGGCACCTCCGGTTTTGTCGGCGAAATTCTGACTATGGTCGGCGCCTATCAAGTCAGCCCGTGGATTGCGTTCGGTGCAGCCTTTGGCATGATTTTATCGGCTATGTACGCGCTGCACCTGTTCCGCGAAGTCATCTTCGGCGAGGTTATCAATGAAAAGCTTATTGGCATTGCAGACGTCAACAAAACCGAAGCATTCATTCTTGGGTTACTCGCGATTATGACGCTCGTGCTCGGTGTTTACCCGTCCGTGGTCACAGATATAACGGCAGTTTCCGTTGATAATCTGATCGCTAATTATAATACCGCCATCGCCGCGGCCCCCGGAAATTAGGAGCGCGCTATGTGGACTTTTATTCAGCCCATTTTAGGCGAACTGATATTGGCTTTAACCGCGTCGCAGCTCATGCTGCTGTTCGGCCTATCGAAAAAAGAAAACCGCCCTGACGTTATTCGTTATATCGGTATCGCCGCTATGCTGCTGTTCGCGGCGTCCGGTTACATCACGGATCCCGGCGCGACTGAGGCGTTCAAAGGCGCATTTATCAATGATGACTTTGCGCGATTTGTAAAAGCGATTATCGGCCTTTGCGGCGCGGCGGCTTTGATGATGTCGCGATCATATCTGAAATCAGAAAAGCTTGATAATTACGAGTTTTCTCTTCTGACGGTTTACGCCGTTTTGGGTATGGGCATTATGGTGTCATCCCGCGATCTGCTTGGCCTTTACATCGGTGTTGAAATGCAGTCGCTCGCGCTCTACGTGCTGGCCGCGTTTAACCGCGACAGCTTGCGCGCCTCTGAAGCGGGTTTAAAATATTTTGTCTTGGGTGCTTTGTCGTCCGGCTTACTGCTTTACGGCGCGTCGCTGATTTA
>CALLVD010000031.1 GCA_938010385.1 uncultured Robiginitomaculum sp. | reverse complement strand
TTGATTTCGAGCATGCTCATATCTTTGGCCAGAAAGCCGTTATAGAGCGTCTTGCCGAGCTTGCTGGCCTGCTTGGCTAAATCGCCTTGCAGGTTCAGCGCTTTGGCCAAAGTGCGGCCGTGATGCGGCATGAAGCCGGTCGCCGGGTCTACGTCAAAATTGATGACTTTTTCCGGCGTGTCGTGCGCAACTGCCTCAATGTCCATGCCGCCCTCAGTCGAGACAATAAAAGACACGCGGGAAGTTTCACGGTTGATGATGATGGACAGATACAGCTCGCGGTCAATGTCAGAGCCGTCCTCGATGTAGATGCGGTTGACCTGCTTGCCCTTATCGTCGGTCTGCTCAGTCACCAGATATTCACCGAGCATTTCTTTGGCGTTTTTAACAACGTCATCAACAGAGAAGGCCAAACGCACGCCGCCTTTGGCGTCTGCCGGCGCGCCGATAAATTTACCTTTACCGCGTCCGCCGGCGTGAATTTGTGATTTCACGACCCAGAGCGGCCCGCCCAATTCCTCGGCCGCTGCTTTGGCTTCGGAGGCATCAAAAATCGCGATACCCTTTGATACGGGCGCGCCAATTTCTTTAAGGACAGCCTTGCCCTGATATTCGTGTATGTTCATGAAAATTATCCGTTTTGGTAAAATCTCGGTCAGGGACTGCATACGAGTCCAAAGTCAGTGCAGACTTATAGGCCTGACCATTCCGCGCCGCAACCGCCGGGGCGGCTTTTTATGACGATTTCACAGCCTTGTGTTACTGCGTATCCTTGTTGCAGACGGGCCGAGGGCAGAGTAAGTCTGGACAATGCACAGATTTCACAGATATGCCTATGTTTCACTCTTTGCATCCGCGCTGTTTTTGCCGGCTTGCGGTGGGGGCGGCGGTGGAGGCGGCGGCTCAGCTTCATCAGGCAGTCCGAGCTTTGTTTCGCCGGCCGTGACGGCTTCGGCTGCATTTGATTATACGCCCGGCGTCTTTGCCGCGCCCTCAACCTATAAAGATCAGTGCCAATCGCCCCGTCCCGGGACCGGCGATAGGGCCGGGTCCGTGACGACAGAAAACGCTTGGCTGCGCACATGGAGCAACCGCACCTATCTGTGGTATAATGAGATTACGGATTTAAACCCCGCCTCTTACAATGACCGCGAAGTCTATTTTGATACGCAAAAGACCTTTGCAACCACGGCCTCAGGCGCGCCCAAAGATAAGTTTCACTTCACAGTGCCGACAGACGAATTTGAACAAAGCGTGTCAACGGGCGCAGCGCTTAGCTATGGTGCGTATTTTAAGCTGATCAGGGCGAGCGCGCCGCGCGAAGTACGTGTCGCCTATGTGCAGCCGGGATCGCCCGCCGATACCGCCGGCATTGTGCGGGGCATGAGCGTAACCGCCATTGACGGCGTGGCCGTCAGTAACGGCAATGCCGCCACGCTAAATGCCGGACTGTTCCCCGCTTCGGCCGGAGAGCGTCACACCTTCAGCGTTCGCGCGGTCGGCGCGAGCGCGGCGACGGATCTCAGCTTGCGCGCCGCCGTGGTGACGGAAGACCCTGTCTTAAAAACAGAAATTATAACGCCTGCCGGTGATCCGTCTAAGACTGTCGGTTACATGCTGTTTAATACGTTCGGCACAGCTTCAGCGGAAAAAGCACTGTTTGACAGCTTTACGGATTTTAAAGCGCAAAACGTCAACGAGCTGGTTTTAGACCTGCGCTATAATGGCGGCGGATTTTTAGATATTGCTGCACAGCTCGGCTTTATGATTGCCGGCGATGCCAATACGAACGGACGCACATTTGAAAAGATTCAGTTTAATGACAAGCATCCGGCCATAAATCCCGTAACAAATGAGCCCCTGACCCCCACCCCATTCATCAATACCGGCGCAGATTTCAGCGTCGATCCGGGCACGCCTTTGCCAAGCCTGGAGCTTGACCGCGTTTATATCCTGTCGACAGACGACACGTGCTCAGCCAGTGAAGCCCTGATTAACGGCCTGACCGGTGTTGATTTTGAGGTCGTGTTAATTGGCGGGCAAACTTGCGGAAAGCCGTTTGGTTTTTACGGGACCGATAATTGCGGACTGACTTATTTCACCATCCAATTTGTCGGCGTTAATGAAAAAAGCTTCGGCGATTACACGGACGGGTTTACGCCGGGCGCTAATCCGGGCGGCGCCGTCATAAAAGGATGCAGCGTCGGTGATGATTATTCTGACCCGCTCGGCAGCCGCAATGAAGCCATGCTGTCAACGGCGCTGACGCATATCGAGACGGGTAGCTGTCCGCCTGCACCCTTGGCTGCCGGCGGGTTGAGGGCGAAAGAAAAATTTATCGCCGATGATCCTGAGACCTCGCTTTATAATTCGCCGCGCGTGCAAGCCCGCCGCCTGTTAAAGCAAAGCCGCCTGACCCGCTCCCGTCATGATTAAGCCGGCAGCTTTTTTAGCCGCGCTCGGCCTGACGGCTTGCGCCACCACGGCGGCGCAGCCGGCCGTGCTTATCAATCCGTCGCCCGCTGTGACCGATGATATTCAGCGCGTCACAGCCAAGGCGCTCGGCCGCAAAACGCTGATTGCGCCCGGCAGTTTGACGACCTCTTCGAGACTGACCTTAGACCCGCCCTTTAATGATCGCAGCTATGCCCGCCCTGACAAGTTTACCTTGCAAAAGACGCGCGCGGGCTGCGCGTTGGTGCATGACAAAACCGGGCAAGCTTACCCGCTTAAAGCCGCGCAATGCGCGCCGCTTACTCAGCAGCCATAGCCGCTTTTATCTCCGGCCTGTCTTCGGCAGTCTTCAGAAATTGCGGGGTCACGCGCAGCCGGCTCGCCTGCTCATAGGCATAGCCATAGGATAATATCTGCCCGTCACTATCCTTTGCCCCCATGAAAGACAGGCCAATCGGCACGCCGTGAATATCGCCCATGGGCACGGTTAAATTCGGATAGCCCGCAATCGCCGCAAGATAGCCTGCCCCTGCCCATGCCGGCCAGACATCGCCGTTGATGGGATCAATGCGCGGACTGACCGGACCGGACGGGCCGACCAGAACGCTCACATTATGCTCGGCTAACAAACGGTCAATGCCGTCCGCGCCGGCCGCTTTTTTAACGGTCGCCAATGCGTCTTTATAATCGTCATCGTCAAGACTGCCTTTGGCGTCAGAGCTTTCTAAAATATCCTGCCCGAACAAGGCCATTTCAGCGCCAGCATTATCGCTGTTAAAGGCTATGACCTGCGCCAAAGACCGCGCAGTCACCGCGTCCGGCGTTGAGGCCAAATAAAGGTCCATACCGTCTTTAAATTCATATTCCAGCACGCTGCGGGCTTTGCCCCAGAAGTCCTCGGCCTCAACCTCGAATTCATCAATGGCCACGGTGACAGCGCCTTGGGCCTCCAAAATCTCGATTGCAGCATTCAGCCGGGCATTGATATCGCTGTTTTCATTGCGGGCGAAATTCATCACGCCGACGCGCAGGCCGCTTAGGGATTTAGCATCCAGCCCGGCCGCGTAATCCGCCGCGCCGCCGCTCATAGCGCTCAGCATCATGGCCGCGCCCTTCACGGATTTCGTCATCGGCCCGGCCGTATCTTGGGAGACGGAAATCGGCACGATATAGTCTTGAGCCACCAAGCCGACCGTAGGCTTAAACCCGACAATCCCGTTCACATTGGACGGGCAGATAATCGAGCCGTTCGTTTCTGTGCCCACGCCGCCCGTCGCCAATGACGCCGCAATCGCTGCGCCTGTGCCCGAGCTGGAGCCGCACGGATTACGGTCGAGCATGTGCGGGTTGCGCACCTGCCCGCCCAAGGCCGACCAGCCGGACAGAGAATCGCTTGATCTGAAATTGGCCCATTGGGACAGATTGGTTTTCCCGATAATAATCGCCCCGCCTTCGCGAAGGCCCGCCGCAAGCGGGCTGTCTCTCCCTGTCACGTTATCTTTGAGCGCCAACGCGCCGGCGGTTGTTGGCATGTTATCAGCGGTTTCAATATTATCTTTCAGCGCAATCGCCAGCCCGTCGAGCGGGCCGAGCGCTTTGCCGTCCGCGCGGCGGGCATCACTTTGCTCCGCCAGCGTCAGAGCATCGGGATTGACCGAAATAAAGGATTGAAGCGCCGGCCCTTGGCGGTCAATGGCGGCAATGCGGTCTAAATACATCTGCGTCAACTGCACAGATGTCAAATCCCCGGCGGCCAGCTTTTCCGATAATTCAGGCAAGGTCAGATTGAGGACAGCCGGCGCGGTAAAATCGGTATCGTGTCCGGTCTTGTTTTCGGGAGGCGCGCAAGCGGCCAAAGATAAAGACAGGCACAGTCCGGTAAGTAATGACGCTCTCATTTCGCGCTCCGCAGTGTTGATATCAGGCGTGAGCCTAGCCGCACTCCCCGCGTTCCCAAAGCGATTTATAAGCCGGAAGCCTTCCCCGGGCGCCGTTGTCCGTAGAGCGAACACTTCACGCCGTTAAACAAAGGGTTGTCCTTAATCTCGCGCATATAGGTCGAGCCAATGGCCTTTGCGACCCGGACGCCGGCGTTATTGCCGTGGGCGATAACGTGGCTGACCTCGTCCCAACCGAGCGTGTTAAAGGCATAGTCCACGCAGGCTTGGGCCGCTTCTTTGGCGTAGCCCTTGCCCGTAGAATCTCTGTGAAGAGTCCGGCCGATTTCCGGCTGCTCCCACCCTTCGGGATACCAAGGCCCGATGCGCCCGATCCATTGGCCGGTCTGTTGACGATAACGGACATAAAGCCGTAACCGCGAATTTGAGTGTGACCGATAACAGTCGCCATTTGGCGCCGGCTTTCTTGGCGGCTGAGCGTCTTGCCGCCGATATATCGCACGGTGTCTTCGTCGCTCATCATGTCGGACCGGCGGTCCAAATCGGCGACCGGATCAATAGCGCGAAGGATAAGGCGGGGCGTTTCGATTATCGGAGCCATAGGTTCTGATAACAAAAAACCCCGCATCTCAATACGGGGTTTTTCGCGCAATACGGTGAAAAATTATTGCAATACGATAGGCCGCAGCGCTGTCGTGCCGTCAAATTCAAACTTCGCCTCATTCCAATCCGGCGGGCCGAACGCCGAGCGGGCGTTTTTGGAAAAACCATAGGCTTCGGACGGAATGCCGACCACATTGGTATCAAGCTCTGCGTCTCTGTCTTCGTCATAAAAAACTTTGACGGCGTAGTCGCCGGCTTTCAAATCCGCAAAATTGACAGTCACAAATTCGCGCGACCGCACAGGAACAGTTTTAAAAGCAATGGGATCGCCGCCATTATAGCTCTCCGGCGAATTGAAAACCGCAATGCGCAAAACGCCCTGCTCCGCTTCCGGCACTTCGAACTGAATGCCCAAATCGCTGCGCACTGTTTCCTGAGCAGCTTTCGCGCCGGCGGGGCCTGTGGATTCTATTGCGCCCCAGGCAAACAAGCCAAGGAAGCCAACACTTAAAGCGTTTAAGAAAAAGGTTCGGGTCGTCATAATCGCTCGCAATATAAGATTCAGGTGCTTAATAAACGTGCGCTTACGCTATAGGTTCCCGGGAATGAAAACGGGCTGCACCGAAGATGCAGCCCGACAAGATTTAAACTGTCAGCAAAGCCTAGTCTTTCAAAGACGGCTCCATTTCCTGACATTCTGCGATGATTTTCTCAACGGCCGCGACGGAGTTCATGAAGCCTTCGCGCTCATCCGCTTTCAGGCGCAGGTTCATAACCTTCTCAACGCCGCGCGCACCAATCATAGCCGGAGCGCCGACATAAAGGCCGCGAACGCCGGCGATTTGACCGGACAGGCGCACCGCACATGGCAAGATACGCTTTTTATCACGAAGATAGCTTGTCGCCATTTCGATGGCCGATTCGGCCGGCGCGTAGAACGCAGAGCCATTGCCCAGAAGGCCGACAATCTCGCCGCCGCCTTTGCGGGTGCGGTCGACAATCGCATCGATTTTCTCTTGCGTCGTCCACTTCATTTTAATCATGTCAGGAATAGAGACGCCGGAGACGGTGGAGTAGCGCGTCAACGGAACCATCGTATCGCCGTGACCGCCGAGAACAGAGGCGTGAACATCCTGTACGGATACGCCAAATTCTTCGGCCAGGAACCAGCGGAAACGGGCACTGTCCAAAACGCCGGCCATGCCGACGACTTTGCGCGGCGGCAATCCTGAGAATTTTTGCAGCGCCCAGACCATAGCGTCAAGCGGGTTGGTAATGCAGATAACAAACGCTTTTGGCGCATATTGCTTGATGCCTTCGGCAACTTGCTTAATTACGCCGAGGTTTTTACCGACAAGGTCTTTGCGGTCCATGCCCGGCTTGCGCGGGAAACCGGCCGTGATGATGCAAACATCAGCGCCGGCAATATCGGCATAATCATTTGTGCCTTTCAAATTACAGTCTTTACCGAAGACAGGAGACGCTTCGGCCAAATCGAGGGCTTTACCCTTGGCAGTGCCTTCGAAAATGTCGAAAAGAACAACGTCGCCCAGCTCTTCGCGCGCTGCGATATGTGCCAAAGTT
>CALLVD010000030.1 GCA_938010385.1 uncultured Robiginitomaculum sp. | reverse complement strand
GTGCCTTTCAAATTACAGTCTTTACCGAAGACAGGAGACGCTTCGGCCAAATCGAGGGCTTTACCCTTGGCAGTGCCTTCGAAAATGTCGAAAAGAACAACGTCGCCCAGCTCTTCGCGCGCTGCGATATGTGCCAAAGTTCCGCCGATCATGCCTGCGCCGATAAGCGCAATTTTTGCCCGTGCCATAATAGTCTCCGTTAAGGTTTGTGATTTGACGCGGGTTTAGCCGCGCGCGCGAAGGCCCGCAACCGCTAAAGCGCCGAAAATGTGAGTAAGTTGACGATTTGCGCAGGCTTAAAGCTCAAAACTCGCAAGTTTCGCCTCAAAGGCGCGCCAATCGTCATGCTCATCAATCGGCTTCCACAGCGCGCCGATTTGCTCATAAATCAGGCTTGCGGGACCGTCCGTTTTCGGTGCGGCTGCGGCCTGCTCGAAATGACCGAAAATTAAAAGCCAATCGGCAAAATCGGGATGCAGATAGGCCTGCGCATTCGGGCCTTTCATTGCGGCGTCTTTTCGCTGCACGCCGCCAAACCAGTCATGGAAAAATTGCGGCCAACCGGCTTGAGATTTTTCAAGCAGCTCAAAAGTTTTTAAAACGAACGCCGTGTCATTATCGCTGCTCCCGGACGGGCTGACGCCGAGCCGCGCAAACATATTTTCAACCAAACTCTCGCGATAGACTTGGGGAAAGTCTTCCAGCGCGGCGAGCAGGCGTTTATCGTCGTCAATCAGCGACAGGCAATTTGCCAGCTGCGCCAAATTCCAATACATGGCGTCGGGCTGACGCGCGAACGCATAAAGCTTGTGATGATCAAAATAGGCCGCCGTGAAATCAGACGTCAGCGTCGGTAAAAACCGGTACGGACCGTAGTCAAAACTCTCGCCCGTAATATTCATATTGTCGGTATTCATGACCCCGTGAACAAATCCCGCCGCCATCCAGCTTGCAACAGTTTCAGCCGACTTAATCACAACAGCCCGCAGCAGCCCTGCCCCGGTTTTGTCGCTGATTGTCGGGTAATAATGCGCCAGGCAATAGTCCGTCAGGGCGCGAATTTGCTCAGGATTATCTTCGAAATATTGCCGCTGAAATGTACCGAACCTTATGTGAGAATGAGACAGGCGCGTCATTACGCAAGACCGCGTCGGTGACGGCTCGTCTCCGCGTATCAGATCTTCTCCGGTTTCAATCAGGGAAAATGTCTTTGACGTATTCACCCCTAAACTTTAAATAAGCCGTGGCCAAAGCTTCGCGCACGCCGCCCAGCAAAGTCAGCCGCCCGTCCCCCTGCCTTGAATAAGGCGTCGTGCCGGAGCCTTTTGTTCCGAGGTCTAAGAGCCGTCCGTCATGACCGCGCATTTGCGCAAATAAAAATCCGCGCCCGTCGCCGATATTCGGATTGTAATTTCGAAATTGATGGCCGTGATAGCGCAGCGCCAAAGGCTGTTTCAAATTATCTTTCAGCGGCTTAAACCGCCCGAAATGCTCTATCCACTCTTTTTCCGAAAGCTCGCCCAGCCCGACCGATTGCGCGGCGGCGTTGTTGCGATAGCGCAAAACAGTTTTCGGAAAATCAGCCGGCGCGACCGGGTCATAAAAATCATCGCCGAGCTGCGTGATTTTCACATCAGGTACATAATCCACGACCCGCCCTAATCTTCAAAAATGCGGCGAAGATACTCACCGACATCGACAGGAATTTTGCGCGCCGGCGGAAATGTTTTGGCAAAGTTTAAAAAGCCGTGCGGCATAATTTTTTCATGAAGCGTTGTAACTTTCACTCCGGCCGCAGCCATATTCGCAGCATAGGCACGGCCTTCATCGCGCAAAGGATCAAGCTCGCAGGTCAGAACAAAGGCCGGCGGCAAACCCGCCAAATTTCGCTCAAACAAAGGCGACACCCGCGTATCGCGCACGTCCGCGCCTGCAAGATACGCTTTTTCGATATAACTTAAAGCCAACTCACCCAGCATAAAGCTGTCCTGCCAGCCCTTTTTACGCGGACGCTTTTCCGCCAATTGCATGAGCGGATAGTAAAGCACTTGGGCGTGGAGCTTGTGCCGATATTTTTGCGCAAGATAGGCCGCCATATTCCCGCCGGCGCTGTCGCCGCCAATCGTGATTTTCGTCCCGTCAATGCCGTATTGCCCGGCCCGTTCAAGTGCCCAAAGCAATGCGCGCTCACAATCATCCGGGCCGGCCGGATAAGGATGCGCCGGCGCCAAGCGGTAATCCACGGACAAGACGCGGTGCCCGGATGCGCAGGCCATACGCCGGCAAAGCCCTTCATGGGATTGAATATCGCACGTCACAAAACCGCCGCCGTGCAGATAAACATGGGTCGGCCCAATCGGCTCTGCGCCATGGGGAATAAACAGCCAGACCGGCACATCATGTTCCGGATGCTCAATGGCGAACCGCTCAACCTTGAGCATTTCCGGTCCCGGCTCATCAAACTTGCGGGTTAAATTGCGCATGCGCGTATGGGCCTTATTGACCGGGTCTTCGCGCATTTGCTCCCATTGGTATTTTAAATCATCAATCAGGCTCATGGAGCATACCCTCCCGACTTCAAAAATTCGATTTCTGCGGCCGTACTGTCCCGGCCTAAAATTTTATTGCGATGCGGAAACCGGCCAAAACGCTCAATCACTGTTCTGTGCGCTTTGGCATGGCGCAAGGTATTTTCATCGGTCAGTCGCCCATCACAGAGCGTGACGCACAGGTCTTGATCGCTTAAATTTTCACTGTGCATGTAAGGCATGTAAATGAAGGCGCGGCGATCTTGGGGAATTTTGAAATCAAATCCTTTTTCAACCGCGCGCTTTGCCGCCGTCAGTGCCAAGTCATCCCATGCAAACATGGCTTTGGTATCGCGGTACATATTACGGGGGAACTGATCCAGCGCGATAATCAATGCAAGCGAGCCGTCCGGCGTTTCTTCAAGCGCTCTCGGTTTTCTGCCGGATAAATTCGCTGCCAATTCGACAGCCTGAGTCTCGAACGCAGTGCGGACCAGACTGTCAAAGGCGTCGCTTTTTGAAAACCATGTCTTTGGCCCCGCCTGCTTAAACCAAAACGTCAATATGTCCTCAGACAGACTCAAAGCCGCAAATCCCCGTTCATGATTTTAGAAAACATATCCGCGTCAATCGGCTCATATGCCCCGCTGAGCGGATTGGAAACATAAAGAGCATCACCGGTATTTTTCGGATTAAACCCGTCTTTGACCAAATTCGTCTTTTTAAATTTAAACGTGCCGGTGGTATCTGTTTCTTTGCCGATACGCAGGAAAACAGGACGGGCATAATGGGGCAAAGCCGCCGCAACATCGGCGTAGAGTTTTTCCAGGTCAAGCTTTCCTGACGTCACAATCGACGCCATGCCGGCGCGCCCGTCCGCGCCGGGAACCTCAACGCCGTAAACATTGGCTTGCACAATATTCGGGTTTTGTGACAGCACGGCCGCCACTTCCCCGGTTGCAACATTTTCCGCTTTCCAGCGGAAGGTATCCCCGACCCGGTCGACAAAATAAATGAAGCCTTGGGCGTCGCGGCGAACCAAATCCCCGGTGCGAAACCACGCATCATCTTTGGTTACAACATTGCGCAGAATTTTCTTTTGCGTGGCCCGTTCGTCCTCATATCCGTCATAGCGAAAGCGCGCATCATCGGGCCGAATTTCGCCCAAGAGCTCTCCGGTTTCGCCGTGACCGGCCAAGATACAAAATCCGTCAGAACCGCGCGGGATGGTTCCGCTCTCAACATCATGGGCGACAATTTCAATATTAAACCGGCTTTTTAAATAGGACGGCACGCGCCCGATGGCGCCGACGCGCCCATTTAAATTTATCAGGCTGACATTTCCTTCCGTCGCGCCGTAAAACTCGATAACGGCCGGAATGTTAAAGCGCGCGACAAAGCTGCGCCAAACTTCTTCACGAAGCCCGTTGCCGATAATATAGCGGATATTGTGTTTGCGCTCATTGGGGTTTGGCGGCGCGGACAGCAAGAACCGGCACAGCTCGCCGACATACATAAACAGCGTCGCTTTATATTTTACCGCGTCATCCCAAAATTTGGACGCAGAGAATTTCGGCCGAACAATCACCGCCCCGCCCTTCATCAGCGCGCAGCCTACGCCGCACAGTCCGCCGGTGGCATGATATAAGGGCAGCACCATCATCATGCGATCATCAGGCCCGCATTTCGCGCCGGCCGCGAAGCCGCGCATATAGTTTTGCGCGCGCACATGAGTGACCTTTGCAGCCTTGGGCATGCCTGTCGTGCCGGATGTGAACATCTTCATGATCTGGTCTTTGCCGATAATCCCGGCGCGCAGGGCTTTATCAGGGCGCTCTGCGCTTTGCCGCGCGACATCAGCATCAAAATGAGGAAGCTCCCCGACCGGCCCGAACGCCGCAAAGGCTTTCAGCTCATCATCAAGCGCGGGCTGCGTTGCGGCCCATTGATCGGCCATATCCGTATCAACGATGATCACTTTGGACTCAGAGATTGCAATACAATGAGCCAGCGCTTTGGCCTGAAGCTGAAAATTAATCAGCGCCGGGATAATCCCTACTTTTGATAAGCCGTACCAAAGCGCGACATATTCCAAACGGTTGCGCACAAATATCCCGACCGTGTCGCCCCGCCTGCAGCCCTGAGCCACGGCCCAATGCGCGACCCGGTTGGCGTAGGCGTCAAATTGCGCATAGGTCCATTGGCGCCCGTCTTCGATAAAAGCCAAATTGCCGGAGAATTGATCACAGCGCGATTCCAGATCATCGGTCAAAAGCACAGGCGATTGCGGATCAATCGTTTTCACATAACGCAAGACGCGCACGACATCGCGCAAATAGGTAAATTCACGCTTTAAAGCAGATAACATAAATAAGACTCATCAACAGTTAGGGTTTTGTACGCGCGGCAATGCACAGAAGAAAGCAAAAATCCCTTCCGGCGGGAACCGAAAGGGACTTTTTGGGAAAGTCGCGGGGTGTCTAAACCCGCTGTGTGTGCGGAGGACAAGTCCGCGAGCATTATGGGAGTAATGCGGTTATATCTATGTTTGCAACACGCGTGCCAAGTGATTTTCATCTTAATCCTGCCCAAATAAGGCGAAATTATAGCCAAAACGACGTTTTTTCCCAAAAACGGCCTCGGCCCGGGCACGATGTCCTGATTTGTGTCCCTTTATGAAACAAATCAGCCCTTAAGGTCCGAATTTGCGCCTGTCGCCATTTGATAGGCGAGAACATAATTGGGCGGGACGGTTAATGTGCGCTCATCTCCGCTCTCTGATCGCGCATAAAGGGTAAGCCCGTAACGCTCGGCCGCGGCCAGCTTTTCTTTCGGGACAAAGACGCGCAGTTTTTCAACCCGTCCGCAGGCGGATTTGATGATGTAATCGCTCGGTCCATAGCCAAGGCCAAGACGGCTGTAATGCCCGTAATTATACCCGCGGCGATAGGGCGAAATCGGTGACAGGCGCAGGCGGGCGCTGCTCGCGGAACGGGTTGGCGCCGCTGTCTCCGCGAGTTGCGCATTTTGGAAACGACGCCCGGTTTCATTATTGGAGCGCGTGCGTCGCGGCGACCTCAGCGTATCGCGGCTGCGGGTTTCAAATGATCGCGGCCGGGCACGGGTCGCAGAGCGAGCCGTCGGGCGCGGGGACGGGCGCGCGGTCGGACGCGGCGACGGGCGGGACGTAACGGCGGGCCGGGACGTAACAGGCCCGCTTCGCGGCGCGGGCGACGATGTCGGTCGCGAGTTGCGGCTCACTTCATTGATAACTGACGTCAGTGCGCCGCTAAAGCTTTTCTTACCTGAACGGCTGCGCGCGCGGTCCGTGCGATGATTACGATATCGCGGATGCCCGAAAAAGCCTGAGCGATGGCCGAAATAATCATAATTGCTGTACCCAAAGCCTGATCGTCCGTAGCCGCCATAGCCGCCATAACCGTGAGATGTCACGCGATCTTCACAGGATGCAACGCTCGCAGCAAAGTCGGCCAATTTAGCATCTTCGCCGCCGGCCCAATTCAGGGTTTTATAAACGCGCATCTGATCAGAATCATCACCGGGCGTATCATAGAACAGCGCGACATCCATCCACGCCCCGCCGGTCTGCCCTTCAAAGCTTTCCGCCGATAAAAGCCGCACTTGACCGTTCATCGATCCGCTGCGTTCAAACGGTGCAATCGCAGGAAGTTGCGTTTGCGTCAGGCCGGTAAAACCGTCCGGCGCGCGCACAGCTTTCGACGCAATGTCAGCCGGCGGCAGGGACGACAACGAGGTCGCGCACGCGCTCAAAAATAGGGCGGGAAGGGTCAGGGCAGTCAAAATTTTTACGGTCATGGCCGGAGTTAAGCAAAATTAACGCCAAGTTAAAAGCGCTATCAACAGCGCCGCAGGCGTCAATCCTGCGCCGAGCGGGGCGGATTTGCAGTTATAAAGCCTGCTGCGGCGCGCCAATCATCGGTCGCCGTGATTAAATCCTCATAAGACCGGCCTTTGGCATAGCCCTTCACGACCGGGAAAACGGGCTGCACATCCGTCCAGTAATCGCGGTTGAAAAACACCATCGGGCTGCGCGCTCCGACGGTTGCATAATGGTTTTGCGCCAAGTCCTGAAAGATTTCCTGTATCGTTCCGGCATTGCCCGGCGCGAAGATAATGCCGCCCACGGCAAGGCTCAACAGGCCTTCTTCGCGCACGGAATTGGCGAAATATTTTGCGATATGCGGCGCAAACGGTGTGGGCGGCTCGTGCCCGTAAAGCCAAGTCGGAATGGCTACATGATCGCCGGTCAGGTCAACCCGCGCCATAACGTCATAAGCCTTTGAGAGCCAGAGCCGGTCTTTATAGCTTGGCGCATCGCGCAATATATCTATCGCCGCCGTTAAGTCCTCATCCGCCGCGCCGGCGAGCCCGGCCCCCAAATGAGTCGCCTCCATCGCGCCCGGTCCGCCGCCCGAGAGCAGTGTGTAGCCCCGGCGCGTCAAAAGCCGCGCCATTTTTGCCACCGCGATATAATCGTCATCCCCGCGCGGCAAGTTGTGCCCGCCCATAATCGCCACGCGCTTCGCGGGATCAGAGCCTTGCAATAAATCCCCCAGCGCGTCGCTGATGGAAAAATCATGCAGCCGTCTGGCCAGCGCTTCCATAATGCTTGGCGGATCGGCCTTGCCGGTCGCCATATAATGCGCATAGATTTTAGCGTCCGGCGTATCGGCGTAACTCTCTGGCCGCTCGGGATTAAAACCGGCAAACAGGGTCTGCGGTGAATATAGGCAATTGCGATAAGGGTAGTAGAGCGATTGCGTCTTCAGCGCCGGGAAAACCACGGCGCCCTTCTTCATTAAATCCCCCGCCACAGCGTCCGGCATATCACAGCCCAGCAGGACCAGACCCTCCACATCAGAAGCGCAAAGGTCTTGCGTAAACGCGGCAATATCGAGGCCCTGGATGACAACATCACGCAAAGCCTGCCCGCTTTCGAGCCAATCACGAAGCGCGGCCGATTTGTGGATTTCTGTGTGTATACGCATAAGGCGGCATATCATATTTCGCGCCCTGCGAAACAGGCAATCGCGCGCAAATTGCGCGGCGCTTAAAACATTTTATTGAAAGATGGTACGGCTGGTCGGAATCGAACCGACACTCCAAAGGAACGGGATTTTGAATCC
>CALLVD010000029.1 GCA_938010385.1 uncultured Robiginitomaculum sp. | reverse complement strand
TGATCTGCTCGGGCGTAGCGAGGGCAAAGCTGTCTTCGGAAATGGCGGCACTCTGCGTATCGGTCATGCGCGATCTTTCATATGCATTACGTAGCGGGCGACATAGCGCGCTATGGTATCGATTTCCAGATTTATCTCATCCCCCGCGCGCAAATCACCCAGCGTCGTCACCTGAGCCGTATGGGGAATGACGTTGACCGTAAACTCAGTGCCGCTGACCTCATTGACCGTCAACGAGACGCCGTTCAGTGTTACGGACCCTTTTGGCGCAATGCCGAACATCAAATCATCAGGCGCTTCGAAGGTGAATTTCAAAGAGCCGGCAATCGGTTCTATAGATTTAACGCGGGCACGGGCATCGACATGGCCGGACACCATATGCCCGCCATATTCGTCCCCGACTTTCATGGCCCGTTCGAGATTCATTTTTGTGCCTTCGGTCCAAGATGCGAGGGTCGTTTTATCAAGGCTCTCATCAGACACCTCGACGGCAAAAATGCAGCCGTCATCCGTCTGGGTCAGCTCAATCACGGTCATACAGGCGCCGGCCAGAGCGATGGATGCGCCAATATCAATCGTCGCCGGATCATAACGGCAGGACACGTCAAACCGCGTATCGCCCCATTCTCCGCCGGTATCGCGCGAGACTTTTGTCAGCTCGCCAATATCTGTAATTATTCCTGTAAACATCAGGTCGGAGCCTTTGTGTAAATTTCTAAAATGTCGACGCCGATTTCTGTGACGCTTTGTCTTATATACGGCTTAACATCGATCAGCGTTTCCAAGCTCAAATCGGCAATGCCGCTGCGCCCGTCTCCGCCTAAAATGACGGGGGCGCGAAACCAGTAAATGTCATCAACAAAGCCGGCTTTCACAAATCCGGCAGCCAGTTTCCCGCCGCCCTCGACCAAGAGCGTTTTAATGTTTTGCCGATGCAAAATTTCCATCGCTTGCGCAATATCCAGACCCGAGCTTCCGGACGCTATCGGAAGAACGGAGACGCCTAAGGCCTTAATTTCGCTCGCATAATTTTCTGCGCCCTTTGCACAGAACAGTAAAACAGGCACGTCATTTGCCGTTTGCGCCAAGTTAGATTTCGGAGAGAGCAGCGCGCCGCTGTCAAATACGATGCGCGCCGGATCGGAATATCCGGCCATGCGCGTTGTCAGCTGCGGATTATCAAGGCGCGCCGTATTGGACCCCACCGCAATCGCGTCATGACGGCCACGTAATTTTCGCCCGGCCTCACGCGCTGCCTCGCCGGTAATCCATTCAGATTCCCCGTTCGCCAGCGCAATTTTTCCGTCTAATGACGTTGCCAGTTTTAAGGTTATACGGGGCCGCGCCACAGATTAATTATCCAGCTTTTCATCGCCGATAAAGGCTTCAAAATCTTTGGTTTCTTTAAAATCTTTATAAACGGAGGCGTAGCGCACATAGGCCACGCTGTCCAAATTCGCCAGCCCTTCCATCAATAATTGCCCGATTGTATCAGAGCTGACTTCCAGTTCGCCAAGGCTTTCCAGGCGGCGGACAATACCGCTGACCATTTGCTCGATCTGGTCGGCTGTGATGGGCCGTTTCTGCATGGCAATCATGATGGATCGCATCATTTTTTCTCGGTCAAACGGCGCGCGGCGACCGGATTTTTTCACGACGGTCAGCTCGCGCAATTGCACCCGTTCAAACGTTGTGAACCGCGCCGCGCACGATCCGCATTGACGGCGCCGGCGAATGGCATTGCCGTCTTCTGCCGAGCGGCTGTCTTTAACTTGAGTATCTTCAGAGGAGCAAAACGGGCAGCGCATATCTTACCTTTATTATGTGTTCCTCTCCAATACGCCGGCGAGCACGGGAATGCAAAATAAAGCGGGCCGGGCGGCGATACACCGGCAGCTGCTAAATCAGCACCTTTACGCGCACATCGACGCTGTCGCCCTCTCCGAAATTCTCTGCTTTGCGCACAGCCGCTTTGACCGGGAGGATATAGGTGCCCGTCTCCTTGCTCGGGAACAGGGACGTTCGCCATTTCGAGCCGCCAATGATGACTTGAACGCGAATTGATCCAAAGCCGGGCCCTTTGCGCGGGCAAAAGAACTTTATCTCAGCAGACAAATCTTCGGGCAAGCTGAGAAAGTACCACGCTGTGGCGGTTTCTGATTGCCATTTCCAAAGAGCGGTCGTGAAATCGTAATGTTCGGACAGCATGGCGTCAGGCTAAGGGATTGCGGCGCAAAAGAAAAGCAGCCCCGATTAAGGCCGCTTTGGGGTTTCGGAGCCGAGACGCATAGCTTGGGAGCTGAAGCGCTTCGCGCAAGTCTATTCGCAAATGTAGATTTTTGTCACCCGGACACCTCGACATCGGAGCCGCGAAGCATAGCGTCGCGGTAGCACCGGAAAATCGCTCCCCCGGAGCGATTTTATGTCGGCGCTACATTTGCATCGCCCATCCTTCAACGTCCATGGCCGCCTGACGGACGGCTTCGGATATGGTCGGGTGCGCGTGGCAGGTGCGGGCAATATCTTCGCTGGCGGCTTTAAATTCCATGGCGAGAACGACTTCGGCAATTAAATCACCGACACCGACGCCAACCATATGCGCGCCGAGAATTTCGTCTGTTTCCGCATGGGCGAGGATTTTCACAAAGCCGTCTGTTTCGTGGTTACACCGCGCGCGGCTATTGGCCATAAACGGGAATTTGCCTTTTTTATACGCAATTCCGGCCTCTTTCAGCTCTTCTTCGGTTTTGCCAACGCTTGCAATTTCCGGCTTTGTATAGACCACGCCCGGAATGGCGTCGTAATTGACATGACCGGCTTTCCCGGCGATGAGCTCAGCTACGGCTGTGCCTTCATCTTCGGCCTTATGCGCAAGCATAGGCCCGTGCGTACAATCACCGACGGCCCAAATGCCGTCGACATTGGTTTTAAAGTGGTCCGTATTGATAAAGCCGCGCTTGTCGGTCTCGACGCCAACCGCGTCCAGGCCCAGCTTATCCGTGTAAGGGCGGCGGCCGATACAGACCAGCACGACATCTGCGTCAATGTCTTTGGCTTTGCCGCCGGCCGACGCTTCGGTCGCGACCGCAAGGCCGGACTTGGATTTTTTAACGCCGGTAACCTTGCGGCCCAGCTCAAAAGCCATGCCCTGCTTTTTAAAAATACGGGTCGCCTGCTTTTGGACTTCCCCGTCCATGCCCGGCAGGATGTGGTCAAGATATTCAACCACTGTCACTTTCGCGCCCAGACGCCGCCAGACCGATCCAAGCTCAAGCCCAATAACGCCGGCGCCAATGACCAGCATATGCTCCGGCACTTTTTTCAGCTCCAGCGCGCCGGTGGAGGAAACGATTTGTTTTTCGTCAATATCAACGCCCGGCAGAGTCGCCACTTCTGATCCGGTCGCGATAACAATATTTTTCGCCGCGTAAGTTTTACCGCCCGCTTCCACGGTGTTTTTTCCGGTAATTTTCCCGGTCTCATAAACATGGTCGACTTTGTTTTTCTTAAACAAAAACTCAATGCCGGCGGTCAGGCCCGCAACGGCCTTTTCTTTGGATTCCAGCATTTTCGGCAGGTTTAGTTTGACCTTGGCATCAATGCCCATATCCGAAAATGATGTGCCGGCTTCCTCATAAAGCTCTGAAGCGTGCAGCATGGCTTTGGACGGAATACAGCCGACATTCAGGCAGGTCCCGCCCAGGGTTTTTGTGGCGCGTTTCTCTATACAAAGGACTTTCAGTCCCAATTGTCCGCAGCGAATGGCGCAGTTATAGCCCCCCGGGCCGCCGCCGATAATGACAACATCATAGTGATCAGACATGTAGAAACTCCGCGCGAAATAACAGTCTGCATGACTTACGCGCGCAGGGTTTAAGGGTCAATGATAAGCGGCGTGATTTAGCTGAATTGCTCACCGGCAGCCGTAGCGGGGGCGGGTTTGAGCATCTTGCGCGCAAACCAAAGAATGAACAGGCATTCGGCGAAGATAAATATCATGAACCCGTAATCTGCGCCGGTCAGCACAGCCTTAAACCGGCTGTCGTAAAAGTAAGGCATAAAGCCGACCACTGCGCCAATCAGAGAGGCAAAGAACAAAGGCACGGCCACAGGTTTGCGCAACATAAGCGAGATGACCCCGGCCAATCCGAACCAAACCCCGACCGCATAGCCGGCCGTGGCCCACACAGGCGTAATACCGCGCAGACCCGCCATGGCTTGCCCGAAATTTTCAACATAGCTCTCTTCCGGCAAAAGCCGTTCGGCCAAATACATGCTGCAACCGATAAGACTCCACAGCAGAAATGCGATTGTAATCACCCAAAACCACCATGGCCGGGATGTTGTAATATTATGCGCCATGACGCCCTCCCCAATTAAATACGGGGAGCAATCTGCGACATTTTGGCAAATCCGTAAAGTCAGGCCCCAAAATGAAAAAGCCCCGCCAAGACGGCGGGGCCAAAAATTTATCGCGTGCGCTGCACGTTGCGGGCATCATAAACGCGCCCGCCGTCTTTGACGGGGCCTTCGCCCATTTCAAAATCCAGCGTCACTTCATAAGTGGTCTCACGGCGCTCCGGGAAATCAGTGTCAAAGTCTGCGCGGTAACTGGTTTCATATCGGGTCGTACAGCCCAAAAGGCCGCAGCGCTTGACCGGCGTGCGCTCGTATCGGCCCACAGCACGCGATGATGATCGTTCCGTTTGGATTGTATCGCGTTCTGTTTCCGAGTCTAGAACCCGGAACCAGTCGTAATTTGACCGGAGCGTCTTTTTAGCAGCCTTCGCCAGCGCCATGTCATAGACATCGTCGCGGCTGTCGCGACGGTTACCCTCGGCAGTAACCGAATAGGTTCGCGCGGAGGTCGTTTCGGCTGCTGTGCCATATTGGAGCTCCAGAGTGGCTTCGGCTTTCAGCTCTTCAGCGGGCTCTGCGGCCGCGACAGGCACCATAATGACTGCAATCGCGGCACTCATAATATATTTACGCATGGCTTTCTCCTTACATAACGTACGAAGGAATAACGCGTAATTTTAGGGCGGGTTCCCGCTGCAAGCCTTACAATTATAGGTCCAGCAGTAAACGCTCCGGATCTTCAAGGCATTCTTTGACCCGCACGAGGAAGGTCACCGCCTCTTTTCCGTCAACAATGCGGTGATCATAAGACAGGGCCAAATACATCATCGGGCGGATAACGATTTCATCATCCACGACCACGGGGCGCTTTTCAATCTTGTGCATGCCCAAAATGCCGGATTGCGGCGGGTTTAAGATTGGCGAGCTCATCAACGAGCCATAGACGCCGCCGTTTGAGATTGTAAATGTACCGCCGGACATATCCGCCATAGACAGTTGACCGTCGCGCGCTTTTTTGCCCAGCGCGCCAATCCCTTTTTCAATGCCGCCGAGGGATAATTCATCCGCATCGCGCAAGACAGGCACAACAAGGCCTTTATCCGTGCCGACCGCGACAGAAATATCATAGTAGTTTTTGAAGATAATATCCGTGCCGTCGATTTCAGCATTTACGCTCGGCACATCTTTGAGCGCCTGCACGCAGGCTTTGACGAAGAAGCTCATAAAGCCCAGCTTGACGCCGTGTTTCTTTAAAAACACCTCTTTATATTGGCTGCGCATAGCCATGATATTGCTCATATCCGCCTCATTATAGGTGGTGAGCATAGCAGCCGTATTTTGCGCGTCTTTAAGGCGGCGGGCGATGGTTTGGCGCAGACGGGACATGCGCACGCGCTCCTCGCGTTCGCCGATTTCGCGCGGCGCGCTTGGCGTCGGAGCCGCCGGCGCTTTGGCCGCGGGGGCCGGGTTAGCCTTGGCTTTGAGGGCGTCGCCTTTGGTGATACGGCCGCCTTTTCCGGTGCCTGTAATCGACCCGGCGTCCAAGCCGTTCTCCGCGATTACGCGGCTTGCCGACGGCATAGCCGTGGTGTTGGAGTTGACAGGGGGAACGTCAGGCAGCTGTCCGCCGGAGCCGCCTTCATCACCGCCGGCGCTCGCCCCGGCTGCACTTGGCGCGTCGCTGCCGCCTTCGGTCATGCGGGCCAGCGTATCGCCGATTTTGGCAATTGCGCCCTCTTCAATCAGAATTTCAGCGATAATGCCGGCGCGCGGCGCAACCAATTCCTGCGCCGCTTTGTCGGTTTCAAGTTCAACTAAGACATCATCTTTCGCAACAGCGTCGCCGACTTTGACGGACCAGCCCGCCACAGTCACTTCGGACACAGACTCGCCGACATTCGGCACGTCAATATCGAGTGACGCGCCGCCGGACGCAGGCGCCGGCTTGGGGGCCGCTTGCGCGCCGGTCTTGACTTCTGCGTCCCCTTTCGGCGCAGCCACCTTGCCGGAGCCTGAGCCGAGGCGCGCAATCAATGTACCGATCGTAGCGTTCTCGCCCTCTTCGACCATGATTTCTTCGAGCACGCCGTCTTGCGGCGCGACCAATTCCTGGGCCGCTTTGTCGGTTTCAAGTTCGACCAGCGGTTCGTCTTTTTTGACCGCGTCGCCCGGCTTTTTAAACCATTGCGCGATGGTCACTTCGGAAACGGACTCGCCGACATTTGGGATGGTGATATCAGTCATGTTTAGCCTAACTCGCTATTTTGCAAAGGCGCCGTCGAGGACAGCCTGCTGTTCTTTTTTATGTTTAGAGGCAATCCCCGTCGCCGTCGAGGCCGCAGCGGCCCGGCCGACATAACGCGGACGCGAATGTTTTGCGCCAATGGCAAGCAAGGTTTCTTCCAAAGGCTCGGAAATGAACGACCATGCGCCCATATTCTTCGGCTCTTCCTGGCACCAGACCATGTCAGCGTTCTTAAACCGGCTGAGATTGCTTTGCAGGGCATCATCTGGATAGGGATAAAACTGCTCAATGCGCAGAAGATACACATCGCTGCGTCCGTTTTTCTCGCGCTCTTCAAACAGGTCGTAGTAAACTTTGCCGGAGCAAATAATAACCCGTTTGATTTTGTCATCCGGCTGTAATTTCAGCTCGCCGTCACGAGGCGAATACTCCGCATCATCCCATAAGACGCGATGAAACTCGCTGTCGCCTGACATTTCTTTAAACGTCGATACGCACCGTTTGTGCCGCAAAAGGCTTTTCGGTGACATATTTATCAAGGGCTTACGGAAGTTACGCTTCACCTGGCGACGCAGGGCGTGGAAGTAATTGGCCGGCGTTGAAATATTTGTAACCTGCATATTATCTTCGGCGCACATTTGTAAGTAGCGCTCAAGGCGAGCCGAGCTGTGCTCCGGTCCCTGCCCTTCATAGCCATGCGGCAGCAGCATTACGAGGCCGGACATACGCAGCCATTTTTGCTCTGCGCTGGAAATAAACTGGTCAACCATGACCTGCGCGCCATTGGCAAAGTCGCCGAATTGCGCTTCCCAAATCGTCAGGGCATGCGGCGCGGTTGTCGAAAATCCGTATTCAAAACCCAGCACAGCTTCTTCGGACAAATGAGAATTGAGCGCCTGATAATATTCCTGAGTATCGGACAGATTATTCAGCGGGCAATATTTTTCTTCCGTTTTTTGATCAACGAAATTTGACTGGCGCTGGGAGAAGGTACCGCGTTCAGAATCCTGTCCGGACAGGCGCACCGGATGCCCTTCGGTAATCAGCGTGCCAAAGGCCAAATGCTCTGCCAGACCCCAATCAATATCTGCGCCGGAGTCGATTTTTTCGGCGCGCGCTTTGATAATGCGTTTCAGCGTACGGTGAATATTGACAGAATTCGGAACCGTTGTGATTTTCGTCCCGATATCCTTAAGCGTTTTTGCGTCTACGGCTGTGTTACCGCGGCGTTTGCCGTCTTTTTCCGTAGGTAAAGACAAGCCTTGCCAGACGCCTTGCAGCCAGTCCGGCTCTTTGGTTTCAAATTCGCGGGCGGCTTCAAATTCTTTGTCGAGGAAAGCGTAGAAGTCATCGACCATTTTTTGATGTTCGGCCTCGGTCAATGTGCCCTGATCGACCAAACGCTTGGCATAAATCGTGCGCGAGCTCGGGCGGTCGGCAATGGCTTTATACATAATCGGCTGCGTAAAGGACGGGTCATCGCCTTCATTATGGCCGTAGCGGCGATAGCAAATCAGGTCGATCACGACGTCTTTGCCGAATTTCTGGCGGTATTCCGTGGCCACGCGGGCCGCATAAACAACGGCTTCCGGATCATCACCGTTAACATGGAACACCGGCGCTTCGACCATGAAGGCCACGTCAGAGCAGTAATTACCCGAGCGATATTCGTCCGGCGTGGTCGTAAACCCGATCTGGTTATTGACGATAACGTGGATGGTGCCGCCGGTGCGATAGCCGGTCAGCTGGCTCATCTGAAAACTTTCAGTCACGACGCCTTGGCCGGCAAAAGCGCTGTCCCCGTGAAGGATAACGGCCATGACTTCGTGCGGGTTATGAGATTTATAAGTGCCGGAGGCCATTTGCTGTTTGGCGCGGGCTTTACCCATGACGACAGGCGCGACCACTTCCAAATGGGACGGATTTGGCGCCAAAGATAAATGCACGCTGTTACCGTCAAATTCGCGATCATCGGACACGCCCAAATGATATTTAACGTCGCCGGAGCCGAAATCTTCGCCGCCCGCCGCAACGCCGCCTAAAAATTCATAAAAAATCGCGGAATACGGCTTTTGCATCACCGCCGCCATGACGTTCAGCCGGCCGCGATGGGGCATGCCGAAATTAATGTCTTTCAGGCCCAACTGTCCGCCGCGTTTAATGATCTGCTCCAGCGCAGGAAGCAGGGCTTCGCCGCCGTCCAAACCAAAGCGTTTCGTGCCGGGGTAACGCTTGTGCAAAAGCTGCTCAAACGCTTCGCCTTCGACCATTTTTTGCAAAATAGCGAGACGGCCCTCTTTGGAAAAACTGATTTCCTTATCAGGGCCTTCAATGGTTTCCTGCAGCCACGCTTTTTCGGCCGGATCAGTAATGTGCATGAATTGCATGCCGATAGTGCCGCAATAGGTGCGCTGCACAATCTCTATAATTTCATCAACCGTGGCGTAATCAAGACCCAGCACGCCGTCGATATAAATCTTGCGATTGCGATCGTCGGGCCCAAAGCCATAGGTCTGCGGATCCAGCTCGGGGTGCAGGCCGGGCTTTTTCAAACCGAGCGGGTCAAGGTTAGCAATCAAGTGCCCGCGAACGCGGTAAGCGCGGATCATCATCAGCGCATGCAGGCTGTCGCGCGCTGCAGACTGCACTTCGTCGGCAGACAGGCCGGGCGCGGCGTTTGCAATAGCGGCCTGCGCCGCAGCCGGCGCGCCGCCCCAATCTCCGGTCAGGGCGGACGTTAAGTCCCCGCTGTCGTCAATCGGCCAATCCGGGCGTTTCCACGCCGGACCTTCGGCTGTTTTCTTCGCGCTCGCCTTATCTTCGGACAGGCTGCCAAAATAGTCTCGCCAGCTGGCATCAACGGAGGACGGGTTATCCGCCCACCGCGCCTGCATTTGCTCAAGATAGGCAGCGTTGCCGCCATCTAAAAACAGCGTATCGAGGAAAGTTTGATTTTGCTCGGAGCGGGGCTTGTCAGCCATGATTTAGCCTTTGAGTACGTCCATGAGAGTTTCGCCAAGCTTGGCCGGTGACGGGGAGACGCGGATGCCCGCTTTTTCCATCGCGGCAATCTTGTCTTCTGCCCCGCCTTTGCCGCCGGATACAATCGCGCCGGCGTGACCCATGGTCCGTCCGGGAGGGGCCGTGCGGCCCGCGATGAAACCGACCATCGGCTTTTTGATGCCCTTCTTGGCCAT
This sequence comes from uncultured Robiginitomaculum sp., assembly GCA_938010385.1. Taxonomy (GTDB): domain Bacteria; phylum Pseudomonadota; class Alphaproteobacteria; order Caulobacterales; family Maricaulaceae; genus Robiginitomaculum. The sequence goes on along the minus strand of CALLVD010000029.1, from coordinate 648 downwards.
GTGCGCGATATATTCCGCCGCTTCTTCTTCGGCGCTGCCGCCAATCTCGCCAATCATGATGATTTGCTTGGTGTCGTCGTCGTGCAGGAACAGCTCGAGACAATCGATGAAGTTTGTGCCGTTAATCGGGTCACCGCCAATACCGATCGCCGTTGTTTGGCCAAGGCCGACTTGGCTGGTTTGGAACACGGCTTCATAAGTCAGCGTGCCGGAGCGTGAGACCACGCCGCAGGAGCCTTTTTTGAAAATTTTACCGGGCATAATACCGATTTTGCACTCTTCCGGGGTTAAAACGCCGGGGCAATTCGGGCCGATAAGACGGGATTTTGATCCGACCAAAGCGCGCTTGACCGGGATCATGTCAGAGACAGGAATGCCTTCGGTAATCGCGATAATCAGCTCCATCTCAGAGTCAATCGCTTCGAGGATAGAATCCGCCGCGAAGGGCGGCGGCACATAAATCACGGACGCAGTTGCGCCGGTGGCGTGCTTGGCTTCCGCCACAGTGTCATAGTTCGGCAGACCGATATGCGTCGTGCCGCCCTTACCGGGCGTGACGCCGGCCACCATTTTGGTACCGTGATACGCAATGGCCTGCTCCGTATGGAACGTCCCGGTCTTACCCGTCATGCCCTGCGTTATGATTTT
>CALLVD010000028.1 GCA_938010385.1 uncultured Robiginitomaculum sp. | reverse complement strand
TTGCCCCATTGATCCGATCCGCCCATTTGCAGGGTGCAATCATGGCGGCGGTTGAGTTCAAAAAAATCATAGCTTTGCATGATGGAATAGTTGAATTCCAAAAACGTCATCGGCTGCTCATTTTCCAGCCGGCGCTTGATCGTCTCAAGCTGCACCATGCGGTTTACTGTGAAATGCGTCCCGACGGCGCGCAGCAGCTCCACATAGCCGAGCTTATCGAGCCAATCGGCATTATCGACCATGATGGCGGCGTTCGGACCGTCAAAATCCAGCAGCTTGCCAAAAACTTGGCGGATGCCGTCTTTGTTTGTTTCAATTTGTTCGTCAGTCAGGATAGGGCGCGATTTGTCTTTATCTGTCGGGTCGCCGACTTTGGTCGTGCCGCCGCCCAGAAGCACGATTGGGCGGTGGCCCGCCTGCTGCAAGCGGCGCAGCATCATAATCTGCACCATAGAACCGACATGCAGGCTCGGCGCGGTGCAATCAAAGCCGATATAGCCGGTGATTTGACCCTCATCAGCGGCCTTATCTAAGGCGGCTTCGTCTGTGCACTGATAAAGATATCCGCGCTGCGTTAAGGTTTGCATCAGATCGGATTTGTAATTTTCCATGACAGACTCATTCACAATGGTAATAAGAACGCCCGTCTAACAAAGGCGCGTCGCGGTTTAAAGGCATATTATGAGCGCAAAGCGGTATCGGGTAATCGGATTAATGTCCGGCACGTCGCTGGACGGCGTCGATGCGGCGGTGATTGAAACGGACGGCGAGCGCATTTTTGCATTTGGACCGGAGGTTACAGTGCCGCTGACGGGTAATACGGATTTTAAAGCCGTCATGGCGGCCGCCGTAAACTGGGGCTTTAGCGGGCCGCAGCCCGATATCTTCGCCCGCGCGTCGGATGATATTCATGCGTCCCATATCCGCGCGATTGATGCGCTGGGCGTTGACATGGCGGGTATCGATTTAATCGGCTTTCACGGACAGACGGTTTTGCATCACCCGGCCGTGGGCGGTACAAAGGGGCAGACTTTACAGCTCGGCGACGGCGCGGTTTTGGCCCGGCATTTCGGCGTGCCGTGCGCCTTTGATTTTCGAAGCGCCGACGTGGCCGCCGGCGGGCAGGGCGCGCCGCTGGCTCCGATATATCATAAAGCGTTGTGCGATTACGCCGGGCTGTCAGGCCGCATCGCTGTGGTCAATATTGGCGGGGTGTCGAACGTGACGCTGATTGACGGTGATAAGCCATTGATTGCGACGGATTGCGGGCCGGGGAACGGGCCGCTCGACAGCTTTATGCAGGCAAGAACCGGCGAGGCATTTGACAAAGACGGCGCGGCGTCATTGGCCGGACGCGCAGATTTTGCCCTTATTCATACATGGCTCAAACGCGATTTCTTCGCGCGGGCCGTGCCGCGCAGCGCCGACCGTTACGACTTTGATGTCTTGGCTGACCTGACCGGTCACAGTCCGGAAGACGGCGCAGCGACCCTGTGCAGTTTTACGGCGCAAGCTGTTGCATCAGATCTGAAAAATTTTGATCCGCAAACAATTATCGTGTGCGGCGGCGGGCGGCTCAACCCCGCGATTATGGGGATGCTGGATATGCATGCAGGCGGTGACGTTGTCAGCGCAGGGCATATCGGTTGGAATGGCGACGCGTTGGAAGCGCAGGCTTTCGGTTACCTGGCCGTGCGCACGCTGCGCGGCTTGCCCATAAGTTTCCCCGGGACAACCGGCGCGCCGCGCGCCCTGACCGGCGGAAAAATCGCTCAGGTATTGCAACTATAAGTCATTCATGTTATGTTCATAAAATAACTTGGGATTAAATGAGGCGTTATTTCTGTATAAATGCAGGCCTCTTCACATAAAGTTGCAGTGAACCGAGAGGGTATGGGGCAAATGGCGAAGAACAATCAAAAACTGCGCACGCAGTGTGATTCTACGCGATTCATAGAAATTGAAACGCAACCGGGCCGGGCCTGCATGGATATCATGCACCAGTTTCTCAAAGAGTTTCGCAGTACAGGCGCTTCGCCTTCCAATACAGCTATCTATGAAAATCCGGCCCATGCCGTAATGACCGCCGAGAGCTACACGCTCAAAGTCTGGGTAACGCAAAAGGATGAAGACGCCGCTCTTTTTGACCTCAGATATCAGATTGACGGCGATTTTTCTCCGACTTCTGTCAGTGGCGGATTTTTAACGAAATTGTCTCGTTTAAATCCCGTCAGCCTGTTTCGCCGGCCGGAGGCGGCTAACGCCCCGCGTTAGGCGCTGACCGCATAAGCCAAAATATTGACCATGGTCGCATGCGCAGGGCCGGCACCGGTATTTTCAATGACGTGATCGCGGTCCGCGCGATAGCGCAGGGTTTCGCCGGCTTTAGCGGTAAGGGTTTCTCCGTCCACCGTTACAGATAACGCCCCGCTTAAAACGCTTAAGTTTTCAATCGACCCCTCCGGATGGGCGGAGCTTTCCAGCTTTCCGCCGGCATGGGCGGTAAAGTCATACCATTGCACAAATTCCAGC
>CALLVD010000027.1 GCA_938010385.1 uncultured Robiginitomaculum sp. | reverse complement strand
AGAAAAATGGTGCCCCCACACGGACTCGAACCGCGGACCCCCTGATTACAAATCAGGTGCTCTACCAGCTGAGCTATAGGGGCACGGGGATCGACTGGTTTGCTCCACCGATGCGAGGCTCATTTAGCTTTTGATGCGGGTGGGCGCAAGTCTAAAAATGCGTGTTCTCTGACTTTAATTGATGCGCCCGTTCCGGGGCGTGCTGCGGTCAATACTGCCGGCCTCACGGCGGGCGCGGCCCCGTGGACACGCTGATATATGTGCTCCCGGCGCAAATAATCAGCAGCCTTAGGGCGAGCAAATTAGCCCGGCCGGCTTGCCTATTTTTTTTCGTGCGTTAGGAAGGGCGAAACGCCTGAAGGACATCGTTATGGCCCGCATTTTAATCACCTCTGCCCTGCCTTATATTAACGGGGTCAAGCATATGGGCAATCTGGCCGGCTCTATGTTGCCGGCGGACGTCTATGCCCGCGCGATGCGGCTGTTGGGGCATGACGTTTTGTATATTTGCGCAACGGATGAGCACGGCACGCCGGCGGAGCTGGCCGCGCAGCAGGCCGGTATGGATGTGGCGGCCTATTGCGACGCCATGCATGACGCGCAGGCCGGCGCGGGCGCGCAGTTTGATTTGTCTTATGATTACTTCGGGCGCTCATCCGCGCCGTCCAACCACGCCTTAACGCAGCATTTTGCGCATGTCTTAGAGGCGCAGGATTTGATTTACGAAAAAGTCTCAAAGCAGGTTTACTCAAATGCGGACGGCCGGTTTTTGCCGGACCGATATGTTGAGGGCACGTGCCCCAATTGCGAATTTGACGGCGCCCGGGGCGACCAATGCGATAATTGCGGCAAGCTGTTGGACCCGGTCGATTTGATTAATCCCTACTCCGCTGTCAGCGGATCGAAAGATGTCGAAATTCGCGAAACCAATCATCTTTATTTGCGCCAAAGCGCGCTGTCAGATCGGCTTCGCGATTGGGTTGACGCGTCGGAAGGCTGGCCGCCTTTGGCGACATCGATTGCGAAAAAATGGCTGGATGAAGGTCTGCGCGACCGGGCGATTACGCGCGATTTATCCTGGGGCGTCCCGGTCACGGACGCAAACGGTAAGCCGCGCGCCGGGTTTGAAGACAAGGTGTTTTATGTCTGGTTTGACGCGCCGATTGCCTATATCGCGGCGACGCAAGATTGGGCGGTAAAAACCGGCGGCGATTGGGAGCCTTATTGGAAAACCGATGCCGGCGCGAATGACACGCAATATGTGCAGTTCATGGGCAAGGACAATGTTGCCTTCCACACCCTGTCCTTTCCGACCACGCTGATCGGTTCCGGCGAGCCGTGGAAACTTGTCGACAGCTTAAAGGCCTTTAACTGGGTGACATGGTATGGCGGGAAGTTTTCCACCAGCCAAAAGCGCGGCGTGTTCATGGACCAAGCCATCGACATTGCGCCATCTGATAATTGGCGCTGGCACTTAATGGCTAACGCGCCGGAAGGCGATGACGCGGCGTTCACGTGGGAAGAATTTGCCGTGTCGGTTAATTCTGATCTGGCCAATGTTCTGGGTAATTTTGTCAACCGTATTACAAAATACACGGCCTCAAAGTTTGATGGCAGAATCCCGGCAGGCGGAGTGAACACCGAACACGAAGCGTGGATAATCGCAGAATTAGAGACGCGGATCCCGGCGCTGATCGCGCATTACGAAGCCCGTGAGTTTCGCAAAGCCATGGAGCAGACCCGCGCGATTTGGGCGGCCGGCAATGAATATTTAACCCGCGCTGCGCCTTGGTCGCTTTATAAGACTGACGTGGACGCGGCCGCGGTCGGCGTGCGCGCCGGTCTGAATTTGGCGGCTTTGTTTGGGATTATTGCGCAGCCGATTATTCCAAACGCGGCTGATAAAATCCTAAGCGCCCTCGGCGTACCGCAAAGCAATCGCAGCTGGGATTTCGGCGATATTGCCGGCTTGATTAACGCTCTGCCGGAAGGGACGGCCATTAAGGCACCGGACGTATTGTTCACAAAAATCGAAGAGTCAGACATAGCCGAATGGACAGCACAATATGGCGGCGGACAGGATAAAGCTTGATTTTGCTTAGGTTTTCCTAAACGATACAATCAATCATAAGAGAGAGGGAGACACTCATGATTGGATTTTCAGCTGCCGTAAAAATGTTCTTTAACCGCTACACTGATTTTGCAGGGCGATCATCGCGCGCTGAATATTGGTGGGTTGTTCTGTTTCAAATTTTGGCTTTGATTGTTTTATCGATTCCGGTCGGAGTTGCGATGTCTATGACAGGCGGCGAATTCACCGGGGTCGCGATTGTCGCGGCGCTGCCTTTGATAATCTTTGTTTTGGCAATTATCATTCCGGGCATTGCGCTTTATATACGGCGCCTGCACGATCAAAACCTGACCGGCTGGATTTATCTGGGCCTGATTGTCGCAAGCATGATTCCGATACTCGGTCTGCTGGCCTCTTTGGCGCAGATCGTCTTCGCTTGCATTCCGGGAACAAAGGGCCCGAACAAATACGGTGCGGACCCTTACGGTCACAACACGGCGTCGACGTTTGACTAGTCCGCTCGGACTGCATGATTTTAAAGGGGCGGTGATTTATCATCGCCTTTTTTTAGATAAAAAAGAGATTTAAGATGGGGTTTGTCGAAGCGGTTAAAACATGTTTCCGGAAATATTTTGTTTTTTCCGGGCGGGCGCGGCGCTCTGAGTTTTGGTATTTCATGCTGTTCACGACTTTGGCTGATATCGTGCTGAACCTAGGGGACATTTTTATTTTCGGTATTGATACGGATGTTGATTTTGCGCCCTTGAGTGACAGCATGGCGCTGCTGGTTTTCATCCCGTCTATATCGGTCTGTTGCCGTCGGCTGCACGACATAAATCGCTCGGGGTGGTGGCAGGTTTTACCGGGCGTGGGTTTACTCGCTATGATACCGGCTATCATCCCGACCATAGAAGGCGATTTCGAAAGCGGATTGTTTATTGGCAGTCTGGCGGCCGGCGGGATCATTTTCTTGGCTCTTTTGGTTTTCATTATCGTCTGGCTCTGCAAAGACAGTGATTATGGTCCCAACCGGTTTGGGGACAGCCCGAAATATGGCTCCGTCGCCGATACATTCAGCTAGCAGCAGGCTGCGATTAACCTCTTTGAAGCCAACCTTTCCGGATCGGATTGCTCAAGGTCGGTATCAAGCTGACACAGACCTGTCTCGGCAGCCCGCATGCGGGTGCACAGATTACGGCTTACGGCTCGCAACGCCCTTTAAAGAGAGTGTGGTGAAAATCGCTCGCAAGGATAAGGATGGCGACATTAATGAGCGGTCCGCGCCGCAGGACGTTGAGCGAAAGTCAGTGCGCTCGATAGAAAGCATGGCAGCGCGTCAGGGGCGAAAGCACCCGTCAAACCGTCTTTTTCCTGTCTGTTTTGATAAGCCAAGCCTACGGAAAGACCGGTTGCAGCGTCAGCCCTGTCGTCTCGTCCCAGCCTTTGACGGCGTTCAGGTTCTGCACCGCTTGGCCTGAAGAGCCTTTGGTCAGATTATCAATCACGCCGATAATTATGACGCGGTCAGTTGCGCGGTCAGGGAAAATGCCGATGCGGCAATGATTGGACGCGCGAACATGACGGGTCTGCGGCACAACGCCGGGCGCTTCGACATGGACAAACGGCTCGTCTTTATAGCGGGCTTCATAGGCCGCGCGCACATCATCGACTGAGGTGCCGGCCGGCAGGCGCGCATAGACAGTCGTAATCTCGCCGCGGTTCATGGGTACTAAGTGCGGGGTGAAGGAGACGCAGGTTTTTGTGCCGCTGACGCGCTCTAATATCTGATCAATCTCCGGCGCGTGGCGGTGATTTCCCACGCCGTAAGCCTGCGCGCCTTCGGCCAGCTCTGTAAAACTCAGGCCCAGCGTAGCCTTACGTCCGGCGCCGGTTGCCCCCGATTTGGCATCAATGGTGACGGTCGATAAATCAATCAGCCCGTTCATCGCCGCCGGCAGCAGCGATAGCAGACTGCAAGTCGGATAGCATCCGGGGCAGGCGACAAGCTTGGCGCCCGCCAGCTTGTCGCGCGCAAATTCGGTCAAGCCGTAGACGGCGTCTTTTAATAAATCTTGCGCGTCATGGCTGCGCCCGTAATTGGCGGCGTAAACGTCCGGGTCGCGCAGGCGGAAATCGGCAGACAAATCAATCACGGTTTCAACCCGGGGCGCAATTTGCGCAATCGTATCTTGGCTCGCGCCGTGCGGAAGGCACGCAAAGGCGACATCAATATCGTCCCAATCGACATCATCCCATTTCACCACATCCGGCAAGTCGGCATGACGATAGCTCGGAAAAACCTCACCGAAACGCTCGCCGGCGCGGCTGTGACCTGTCAGGGCGGTCAGTCTTAGCTTGGGATGTCCGGTAATCAGGCGCACAGCCTCTGCGCCGGTATATCCGGATGCCCCGAGAATTGCGGTTTTCAATAATTCAGCCATGACAAAATCCTTTAATTTCAAAGCCGGTTTATACTGAAGACGTTACAGATTCGAGAATAAAGTTTGGGCTGTTTGCGCCGACCTGCGCGCAAACCGTTGATTTAATCCGCAAGCCGTGGAAAGGTTTTAAAAAACATTCGGGGGGATTTTATGACCGAGGCAATAAATGACGGCTCAAATGCGCCGCTGACGGCCAAACAAAAGTTTGCGCGGGGATTGGCCATGTTTCTGCCCGGCATTTTTTTGCTGGGTTTTAACATCGGCACAGGCAGCATCACCACCATGGCCAAAGCGGGTGCGGATTACGGGATGAGCTTGCTTTGGACAATCGCCGCATCCTGTCTGTGCACATTTTTCATGATCAATATTTACAGCCGCTATACTTTGGTCACAGGCGAAACTGCGCTTCAGGCTTTCAAAAAACATATCCATCCTTTTGTCGGATTGTATTTCATTCTCGCCCTGACATT
>CALLVD010000026.1 GCA_938010385.1 uncultured Robiginitomaculum sp. | reverse complement strand
CAGGCACGGCGCCGGCAGAGCAGGCATTGTTTGCGGCGTTGACGGACGCGCAGCCTAAAATTGACGCGGCTCTGGACGCGGAAGATTATGTCGCAGCTATGACAGCGCTATCAATTTTGCGTAGCCCTATCGACGCCTTTTTTGATGATGTAATGGTCAATTCAGATGAGCCGGGCGAGCGCGAAAATAGGTTGCGCTTACTAGGTTTGTTGAAAGACACTGCAGGCCGCATTGCGGATTTGGATAAAGTCGACGGGTAGACCCTCTGCCCGCATAATATAAGGCGGGCACAGAATGACGAAATGGGTTTACGAGTTCGGCGGCGGCACAACCGACGGCGACACATCGATGAAAAATCTGCTCGGCGGTAAGGGCGCAAACCTGGCCGAAATGAGCAGCCTTGGCTTGCCGGTGCCGCCGGGCTTTACCCTGACCACCGAAGTCTGCACGGCCTATTACGATAATAACGAAACCTATCCCGACGACCTGCAGGCGCAAATCGATGCGGCGCTGAAAGCCGTTGAGGCCAAGACGGGCAAGGGCTTTGGCGACGCGTCAAACCCGCTGCTCGTGTCCGTGCGTTCCGGCGCGCGGGCCTCTATGCCGGGCATGATGGATACGGTTTTAAATCTGGGCCTGAATGACGAAACTGTTGAGGGCCTTGCCAAATTGTCCGGAGACCGCCGCTTTGCGCTCGACAGCTATCGGCGCTTTATCACTATGTACGCCAATGTCGTCATGGGCATGCACCACCACACATTTGAAGATATTTTAGAGAGCTTCAAAGAAGACGAAGGCTATTTCCTCGACACGGAAATCACCGCTGATAATTGGGAAACCCTGATCGGCGAGTATAAATCCGCCGTCAACAAGGCGCTGGGCAAAGATTTCCCGCAAGATCCGCAGGCGCAGCTCTCCGGCGCGATTGATGCCGTGTTCGGCAGTTGGATGAATGAGCGCGCGATTGTCTATCGCCGCCTTCAAGACATTCCCGCCGCTTGGGGCACAGCCGTCAATATTCAGGCCATGGTTTTTGGCAATATGGGCGACACATCTGCGACAGGGGTAGCTTTTACCCGCGACCCAAGCACCGGCGAGAACAGCTATTACGGAGAGTTTTTAATTAACGCCCAAGGCGAAGACGTGGTCGCCGGTATTCGCACGCCGCAAACTTTGACGAAGCTCGCGCGCGAGAAAATGGGCGACACGCAGCCGTCTATGGAAGAAGCGCTGCCGGACGTTTACGCGCAGCTGGCGGACACATTTGCGGCGCTGGAAACCCATTACCGCGATATGCAAGACATTGAATTTACTGTGGAGCGCGGCAAATTATGGATGCTGCAAACCCGCACCGGCAAACGCACGGCCAAGGCCGCGCTGCAAATCGCGGTTGATATGGCGGCGGAAGGCATGATCAGCCATGACGAAGCGGTTATGCGCATAGAGCCGGCGTCGCTCGACCAATTATTGCATCCGACGCTGGATCCGGACGCGCCGCGTGACGTGATTTCCATCGGCCTGCCGGCCTCTCCCGGCGCAGCCATTGGCAAGGTCGTGTTTAACTCCGATGAAGCCGAAGCTATGGCCAAGGCGGGCGAGAAAGTTATCCTCGTGCGCCTTGAAACCTCGCCGGAGGATATTCACGGCATGCACGCCGCCCAAGCCATTGTCACCGCGCGCGGGGGCATGACCTCTCACGCCGCCGTCGTCGCGCGCGGCATGGGCCGTCCGTGTATTTCCGGCGCCGGCGATATCCGCATCAATGAAGAGCTGCAGCAATTCTCTGCCGTGGGCCGCGTCGTTAAAAAAGGCGATATTGTCACCGTTGACGGGGCAACCGGACAATTATTGGCCGGCGCCGCGGCCATGGTGCAGCCGGAGCTGTCCGGCAATTTTGCCACGCTGATGGAGTGGGCTGACAGCGCCCGCACGCTCGGCATACGAACCAATGCCGAAACGCCGGCGGACGTTGAAACCGCTGCGTCTTTCGGGGCGGAAGGCATTGGCCTTTGCCGCACAGAACATATGTTTTTTGAAGCCTCGCGCCTTGGCTATTTCCGCGAAATGATTCTGGCCGATGATAAAGAGGGCCGCGTGGCCGCGCTGGCAAAAATCCTGCCGGTGCAGCGCGATGATTTCGCCGCTATTTTCCGGATTATGGAAGAGCGCCCGTGCACCATCCGTTTGCTGGATCCGCCTTTGCATGAATTTCTGCCGACCAATGAAGCCGAAGTCGCCGCCGTGGCCGAAGCCACCGGGGTGAGCAAAACTGACCTTCTGGCCCGTGCCAAACAGCTGCATGAAAGCAATCCCATGCTGGGCCATCGCGGATGCCGTCTGGGTATCAGCTATCCCGAGATTTATGAAATGCAGGCCCGCGCCATTTTCGAAGCGCAAGCCAAGGTTATGGAAGAAACAGGATTTAACCCGATTGCCGAGGTGATGATCCCGCTTGTGTCCATTTCCAAAGAGCTGGAAATCCTGTCCGCTAAAATCGCCGATATCGCCAAAGCCGTAGAAGCCGAGACCGGCAAAGCTGTGACCTATAAAATCGGCACCATGATTGAATTGCCCCGTGCGGCCTTGCGCGCCGGCGGCATTGCGCAAACGGCGGAGTTTTTCAGCTTCGGCACTAATGATCTGACCCAAACGACTTTCGGCCTGTCGCGTGATGACGCCGGCAAATTCATGCCGGACTACGTCGCGCAGGGAATTGTTGAGAAAGACCCGTTTGTCACGCTGGACCAAAACGGGGTCGGGGATTTGATTAAACTCGCCGCAGAGCGCGGCCGCGAATCGCGCCCTGACATCAAGCTTGGCATTTGCGGGGAGCATGGCGGCGACCCGGCGTCCATCACGTTTTGTCACAATTGCGGACTCGATTACGTCTCTTGCAGCCCGTATCGCGTCCCGATCGCACGGCTCGCGGCAGCGCAGGCGGCCATCAGCGCAAAATCTGCATAGCGTGAAAATCGGCTGAAACGGCCGGTTTTAAGGCAAAATTAACCCTAAAAGCGTCTTTTCTCCTCGAAAATGCAACTAAACCCCCGCTCGCCACGTTTCGTGAAGAGTGGGGAAACAGTATGCGGCGCGGGGGCGTCACACAAATTAGGGTGTAATGCCCAATTATTTAGGGCTTGTTAGGCCTTAAATTCGCCCCATATGCGGGCTTGATTATGACTGTTGAACGCACTAGGAAGCGCTCGCTATGGAATATGTGACAAGAAAACGACTCAAGGCCGGGCTTTGTATCGCTGTTATCGCCGGCGTTATGGCGCCGTTGCCGATGATATCGCAACAGGCCGCAAAGACACGTTTGGACGTGACAAAGCAGTCAGTCGCGGCCGATTTCCTTGCCGGCAGCTTACCCGCGCAGCCAAAGCTATTGTCTCTGTCCGCGCAAATTCAGGCTTTGCCGGCGGCTGTCCGTGACGCCGCAATCATCAGCGATATTCCCGTTCTTGACGCCGGGCTTATTCGCGCCGCCGGTAACGCGGCTGCGCAAAAGCAGTGCATGGCCGAAGCTATTTATTATGAAGCCAGGTCAGAAACATTCGCCGGCCAAAAAGCCGTCGGTGAAGTGGTCTTAAACCGCATCGGTTCCAAACATTTCCCAAACACGGTTTGCGGCGTTGTCTATCAAGGCGCAGAGCGCAAGACGGGGTGTCAGTTCTCATTTACATGTGACGGCTCTATGGACACCGCGCCGGCAGGCAAAGCCTGGCTTCGCTCGCAAGTTATGGCCGAATATATGCTGACCGGCGTTCACAAGCCGATGACCGCGCGCGCGACCCATTATCATACGACGGATGTAAACCCGAAATGGGCCGGCAGTGTTCAGCCGACGCGCCAAATCGGAAGCCACAAATTCTACCGGTTTAAAACCCGCCGCGAGCAGGCTTTAACCCGCGTTGCCGCGCCGTAAGCTCTGCCTGATTGCTCAGGCTTACTGAGCGTCCATTCCGATATCGAAATTAATCGCGCTGTGAGTCAGCGCGCCGACGGATATGACGTCAATGCCGGTCGCGGCAATGCCCGCGACTGTGTCCAAATTCACGCCGCCTGACGCTTCGAGTACGGGGCGGGGGCCGTCAAAACCGTCAACAATCGCGACGGCTTTTGTCAGCATATCCGTGCCCATATTATCGAGCAGCACCACATCCGGCGCGTATTTCAGCACTTTTTTCAGCTGCGCCAAAGTGTCGACCTCAACGCTGACGCGGGTCATGTGATCGGCGTTTTTAGCAATGGCTTTCAGGGCTTTATCCACCCCGCCGGCGAGCGCGATATGGTTATCTTTAATCATGATGGCGGCGGCGAGGCTTTCGCGGTGGGTGAAGCCGCCGCCCGCCAGAACCGCTTGCTTTTCAATCGCGCGCAGGCCCGGCGTGGTTTTGCGCGTCGCTGCAATGCGCACGGGGCCGGCAAATCCCTTTTTACCCTTGGCCAAAGTCACATAGCGGGATGTTAATGTCGCCACGCCGGACATACGGCCGAGAAAATTCAGCGCAACCCGCTCCGCCGATAAAAGGGCGCGCGTCGGGCCTTCGACGGTGGCGATAATGTCGCCCTTTTTGACTTTGGACCCGTCGCCTTTTTTGACGGTAAATTTTACGCGCGGGTCAACCATGGCGTAAGTCATGACGGCCGCCTGCATGCCGGCAATCACGCCGGCCTCGCGCGCGCGCATCATCAGCTTGCCTTTGGCGCTCTCAGGGACCAGCAGGTTTGCCGTCAAATCCCCGCTATTGCCGAAATCCTCATCCAAGGCTCGGCGCACCATAGGCTCTATGACAGTTGGGGGCAGGGGTGGCAGCTTGCTCATGGTCTATTCCAGCATTTCGAGGGTCATATAAGACGATTTAGGCGGATTATCTTCATTCGGGAAATCGGTGCGGGTATGACCGCCACGCGATTCTTCACGGGCCAGCGCGCCGGCGACAATCATTTTGGCCGCAATTAACGGATTGGCCCGTCCGACTTGGCCGATCAAATCATCACAAATGCCCAGCATGGTATTAAGGCCCGACGCATTACGCAGCACGCCGCAATATTGGGTCATGTTAATGCGAAGGACCTGGCTGACCTGCTTGCCCATAGACAGCCAAGGCTGGCTTTCAATCGTTTCAGCCTTGCGGTTTTTAACAGTTATGGAATTGATATGATCCGCCGCGCGGCCGCCAAAGACGATGGCTTCCAGAAGGGAATTGGACGCCAGCCGATTGGCGCCGTGAACGCCCGTCGCCGCGCATTCGCCAATAGCATAAAGCCCCGGAACGGAGGTGCGGCCAAACGCGTCCGTTTCCAATCCGCCCATGTGATAATGCACGGCCGGCGCAATTGGGATAAGCTGGGTGCGCGGGTCAATGCCGGCGCTCATACAGCTGTTAAACACAGTTGCAAATTCGTCCGGGAAATGATCCCCGACCGCTTCGCGGGCGTCCAGATAGGGCGCGCGGCCGGCTTGGATTTCGGCAAAAATAGCGCGCGCCACGTCATCGCGGGGGGCCAGTTCGCCGTCTTTGTGATAGCGGTCCATAAAGCGCGTGCCGTCGGCATTGACCAAGATTGCGCCGTCGCCGCGCAGGGCTTCGGTCGCCAGAGGCGCCGGGTCGCGCCCGATGTCGATAGCGGTCGGATGAAACTGCACAAACTCCGGATCCCGCAGCACCGCACCCATACGCGCCGCCATACCGAGACTGTCCCCGCGCGCCGTGCGCGGATTGGTCGTGACGGCAAAGAGCCCGCCGACCCCGCCGGTGGCCAGCACCGTGATATCGGCTTCAATACCGAGCAATTCGCCTTCGTCATTACGGGCTAACGCTCCGGCCACGCCGCCTTTGCCGTCAGACAAAAGGCTCTCCGCGCGCCAGCCGATAAGGCCGGTGACGTGGTCGGCTTCTTGGGCTTGTTTGACCATAACATCGATAATGGCGCGGCCGGCGCCGTCGCCTTTGACCTTGGCCACTCTTGCTCTGCTGTGCGCGGCTTCAAGGCCGTAATTAAGCGATCCGTCCGGGTTTTGATCAAACGGCACGCCGAGCTTCATGAGGTCGCGAACCCGCTCCGGGCCTTCGCTCGCCAGCAGCCAAGCGGCCTCAGGGTCGACCAGACCGTCTCCGGCCGCAATCGTATCGTCGGCATGGCTGCGCGGACTGTCATCCGGGGACAAAGCCACCGCCACGCCGCCCTGCGCCCACGCACTGGCACTGCCCTTGGAGGAGCGCCGAGACGTTAAAACGAAAACGGGACGCGGCGCGAGTTTCAGCGCCATATAAAGGCCTGCCAGCCCGGCGCCGACGACGAGGACGGCTCCGGCGGGCAAGCGTTTAATTTCGGGGGATGCCAAGCTAAATAACCTTCACGTCTTTTTCGGGCAGGGTCGGGTCAAAGTGGCCTTTCACCGGGTCGAATTTGACGTTGATCATATCCATGACGGCTTTGAAGGCTTTTTCGCGCATGTCTTCCGGGACGAGGACTTCGTGCACTTCGTCGCGCAGGCAGGTGTAGATATTTTCCAGCGTGATGCGTTTCATATGCGGGCAGAGATTGCACGGCCGGACAAAATCGACGTCCGGATTGGCCATGGCCACATTGTCGGACATAGAACATTCGGTCAGCAGGATGACGTTTTTCGGTTTATGATCGCCGACATAATCGGACATGGCTTTGGTAGAGCCGGTGAAGTCAGACTCGGCGACAACTTCGGGCGGGCATTCGGGATGGGCGAGCACGACAACGCCGGGATTGGCTTCGCGCATATCGCGCACATCTTGCGCCGAGAAGCGGGCATGGACTTCGCAGCGGCCATGCCAGGCAATGACTTCGATTCCGGTTTGTTTGGCGACGTTTTTAGCCAAGAACTCGTCCGGCAACATGATGACTTTGTCCACGCCCCAATCGGCGCAAATGCTCTCGACAATAGCGACAGCGTTAGACGAGGTGCAGCAAATATCGCTCTCGGCTTTCACGTCAGCCGATGTGTTGACATAGGTCACGACGGGAATGCCGGGATAACGCTGCTTTATTAATTTAATATCTTCGCCGGTGATTGAGCTGGCCAGCGAGCAGCCGGCGCGCATTGACGGGATTAAAACCCGCTTGTCCGGGCAAAGAATCTTCGACGTTTCGGCCATGAAATGCACGCCGCCTTGGACGATAATATCAGCGTCGGTTTTGGTCGCTTCAATGGCCAGACCCAGGCTGTCGCCGGTATAGTCACCGATAAGGCTGAAGATATCCGGTGTCATATAATTATGGGCGAGGATGACCGCGTTTTTCTCTTTTTTGAGCTTATTAATGGCATGAACAATCGGCGCGAAAGCGGGCCATTCAAACTTTGGGATAAAGTCAGACACTTGGTCATAAAGGTGATCTGTGGCGGCTTTGACCTCGTCGGTGTATTCGAGAACGCCGTCGGGTACAGCCGGGTCTCGGGACGGGACGGCACAGACGCCGTTTTCCACTTCGAGCGTCTGCCCGATCCAGCGTCCGTTTTCCCAGTTTACCAATTCTTTTCCCATAGCCGGGCCTCCGTCAATCTGTTGATTTATATATAGGAGGCGCGGTCCTGAAGCGCCAATAAATAATGATAGAGCTTGTCGTCTTTACGCAGACAGGGCCGCGTTCAGACGTTCAAACCGCGCCAAGAATAAAGCCTCAGCCTCGCGAACCGGCAGGGGGGTGATTTCAAGGTTAAGACCCTTTGGCGGCTTTGTGAAAAACTGATTGGCCTCATCAACGGTGAAGCCTGCAATCTGAACCGCTTCGAAATAGGCGCAGTATATATCGGCCTGCTTTATCGCCTTTTTCAGCGCCGGCCGCATTTTCGCCGGCAGGCCATAACGCAAGTGTATGGCAGTTTCGAGCTTGGCCTCAAACGCTTTGTAATCAAGGCCCAGCGCGGCTTTGAACGGTGAAATCATATCGCCGACTACATATTCCGCCGCGTCATGGAGCAGGGCCATAAGACGGTCTGCATCTGTGGAATGGGGATTAAGGTTTGTAAAAATTTGCTCTACGATAACGCTGTGCTCGGCGACGGAAAAAGCGTGATCGCCGCACGTCTGCCCGTTCCACCGCGCCACCCGCGCTATGCCCCGCGCAATGTCTTCGATCTCAATATCAAAGGGCGACGGGTCCAGCAGGTCAAGCCGGCGGCCGGACAACATGCGCTGCCATGCGCGTTTTTCGGACGGCATCAGCCAACCTTCCGCACAAACACCGCGCCGGCACTGTACCCTGCGCCGAAGCTGCAAATCAGGCCTGTCTCGCCGGGGGCGAAGTCATCGGAATATTGATTAAAGGCGATAATAGACCCGGCCGACGATGTGTTGGCGTATTCGTCCAGCACAACCGGCGCTTGCTCGAGGTCCATTTCTTTGCCGAGCACTTTTTTGGCAATCAGCAGGTTCATATTGATATTGGCCTGATGCAGCCACATGCGTTTCAGCTCATTCGGGTCAATGCCGTTGGCGGCGCATTCCTCAGTAATCATTTTGGCGACCATGGGCACGACTTCTTTAAAGACGCTGCGCCCGTTTTGAACGAACAGCTTGTCGGTCAGACCCTTTTGCCCGCGCTCTCCGTGAAAGCCGTCATCCTCCGGCGCGGCGTGATTGAGAAAGCCGAAATTATTGCGGATATTGTTTGAAAACTTTGTGACGAGTTTAGAGCCCATAACCTCCCAATGCGCTTTGGGAGCGACGGATTTATCTTCAACCAAAATCGCTGTGGCCACGTCGCCGAAAATAAAATGGGCGTCGCGGTCTTTGAAATTTAAATGGGCGGTGCAGATTTCCGGGTTGACGACAAGGACGGATTTCGCCTGCCCGCCGGCAATCAAGCCCCGCGCCGTTTCAATGCCGAACGTCGCCGAGGAGCACGCGACATTCATATCAAACGCAAACCCCCCCGCGCCGAGCAGGTCTTGAACCTCGACGGCGACAGCCGGATAGCCGCGCTGTATATTGGAGCAGGCGACGATGACCGCGTCCACATCTTCGGGCTTGCGCCCGGCTTTGGACAGCGCGTCTTTGGCAGCATGGACAGCGATTTCGGCCAGAATAGACGGCTCGGAATTCTCGCGCGCGGGGATGCGCGGGGCCATGGTATCGGGGTCGAGAATGGGGCCCTTTGAAATGACAAAGCGCGATTTAATCCCCGACGCTTTGAAAATAAACTCCGCCGAGCTGTGAGACAGAGGCAGCTTCTCGCCGCTCTCAATCTCGGCGGCATTTTCTGCGTTCCATTTGTCCACATAGGCATTGAAACTCTCGACCAATTCTTCATTGGAAATAGAGTTTTCCGGCGTCCAAAGCCCGGTGGCGGAGATTACTGAGGTCATGTGTGATCCGTGTTTATGTTATGCGCTACATTAATCAGTTTCGCGCGCTATGCCAGAGCTTAAGCCTTCGGTTTTTCATAAGGCCCGTAGGCGTGGCAACTGACCGTGTGGTCATTAATCATGCCGACGGCCTGCATGAAAGCATAGACGATGACGGGCCCGACAAATTTAAAGCCGCGCTTTTTCAGGTCTTTGGACAGCGCCTCAGATTCGGAAGATTTGACCGGCGCGTCGGTGCATTTTTTCCATGTATTGACGATAGGCGCGCCGCCGGTAAAGCTCCATAGATATTCGGAAAAATCAATGCCCTCTTCGTCGCGCATTTTGACGTAAATTTGAGAATTACTGACAGCGGCTTTGATTTTGAGTTTTGAGCGGATAATGCCGGCATTTTGCATGAGCTCATCGAATTTATCCGGCCCGTAATGCGCGACTTTATCAGGGTCCAGACCGTCAAAGGCTTCCAGGATTGTGTCGCGTTTTCGCAAAATTGTAATCCAAGCCAGCCCCGCCTGCATGCCGTCAAGAATGAGCTTGCGAAACAGGATTTTAGGATCGACCACCGGCCGCCCCCACTCATTATCATGATAAGCGCAGTAAAACGCGTCATCCGGTTTCACCCAGCCGCAGCGGGGAAGATCAGGGTTATGGTCAGGGAAATCCGTCATAATATTTTCTCAAATCCCAAATTTAGCCGCGCAAAGGCGGGCAGGGCGGCAGGGTCATTGCGGCGAAGCGGCATAGGCGCGCTCCGTTAGGGTGACGACGGCGTCGCCGGCCGTAATATCAGCGCGGCCTTCATCGGCGGCGTCCGGCAAGCGGTCTTCGCGCACCATGGCCATGCCGGTCAGGCCTTGCATAGACAGGACCGTACCGACATTCACAAGCCCGCACATCAGGGTCGTGGCCGGCACAATCGGCGCGGTGGCGGTAAAACTTTGCATGCGTTTGCGCACGCTGGTTTTGCGGTGCATGCGGCTGACGACTTCCTGGCCGACAAAGCACCCCTTTTTAAAATCAATGCCGGAAAGAATATCCATATTGGCATTGGCGGGAAACGTGCTTGCCGTTTCAAAATCCCGGGCACTGTCGGGGATGCCGAGGGACAAGCGCCGGGCGTTATAGTCGTCCGCTGTCGCGGTCGTCTCAATATGGTCCGTGATTATTCGGCGGCCTAAACCGGGATGTCGCGGGTCTTCGTGACCTTCATCGCCGGTGCCGTCCCAGGCCGCATAAACCTCTAAATCGTTGCAAATCTCTAAGTCAATTTTCGCGCGCAGCTTATACATTTTCAGCCGCTTCATCAGGTCGGCGGCAAACTTGCTTGGCGTATCAATCAGCACGCGCGCGCCGTCGTTTATGACGAAGAAATCCGCGATGATTTTCCCTTGCGGGGTCAGGAGCGCGGTGAAGGTAATGTCGCCCTTCAGGCTGTTGGTAATCAGGCCCGACAGGAAGTCTTCAGGCGCGTCGCCCGAGACGGAAATGACAGTGCGGTCAAGTTTAGCTATCGGCATCACATTTCCCTTATTGCGAGCGGGCCATCGCGCCGCTAGTCTGCAGGCTATAGATAGGAGAGCCCATGCGCGTTGTCGATGTCCCGGTCGCAGAAATTTACTACCCTGCCGCCAAGAAAAAAACCTTGGACGAGGATAAGGTCATGGAATTGGCCGAAGATATTTTGGAAAACGGCCTGCAAAAACCGGTCTACGTGCGCAAAGGCGACGGCCGTTATGTTTTGCAAGAAGGCATGCACCGCGTCGAAGCGGTAAAGATGCTCGGCAATAAATTTATCGAAGGCTATATTGTGCAGGCGAAAAAGGGGTAGGCGGGCGCTCGAGGCCGGCTCAGCTTGGATCCCGATTTTCATCGGGATGAGCGAAGTGGGGGTAGGGGCGAAATGGGGCTCCTACATCCGGACGCACGTTCGGCAAAATTTAGGATTTCCGTTTGAAATAGATTTTGATTGAGCCACGTTTTAAAGTCGCTCATCCCGATGAAAATCGGGATCCACGCCGTGCCCTCGCTCGGGCGCAATTTCGCTACGCGCCCACGCTCTGATCAAATTGCAGCTCCGCGAGGCGGGCGTAGAGTCCGCCGCGCTTCATCAGCTCGGCATGCGTGCCTTGGTCAACGATTTCGCCCTTATCCATGACGACAATGCGGTCGGCAGACAAGACCGTGGCGAGGCGGTGAGCAATCACAACAGTCGTACGGGTTTTGGAGATTTCCGCAAACGCTCGCTGCACAGCCTGCTCGCTCTCACTGTCGAGCGCAGAGGTGGCTTCATCCAAGAGCAGTATCGGCGCGTCGCGCAAAATGGCCCGCGCAATAGCGATGCGTTGACGCTGCCCGCCGGACAGTGTCGCCGCGCCTTCGCCGAGCTGTGTGTCGTAGCCTTCGGGAAGCGCCAAGATGAAATTATCCGCATAGGCGGCTTTGGCGGCGGCTTTCACTTCGGCGTCGCTCGCGCCCTTGCGGCCATAGCGTATATTGTCGGCGGCGCTGCCGGAAAAGAGCGGAGTGTTTTGCGCAACGATTGCAAACTGCCGGCGCAAATCTTGCGGCGACAAATCGGCAATATCTCTGTCGTCGAGCGTAACTATCCCGCTGTCCGGCGCGAAAAAGCGCAGGAGCATTTGATATATCGTTGTTTTACC
>CALLVD010000025.1 GCA_938010385.1 uncultured Robiginitomaculum sp. | reverse complement strand
TTGCTTTGATAGTCATAATCTCGCTTTCGATTATTCTGCAGGAGCCAAGCCGCGATCGGCATCGCCGAGGACAGCTTTGGTAATAGATTCAGGCCTGTCTTTCGGTTTCTCAACAAGACCGAGAATCGGCAGGATGATAATGAAATAGGCAAAGTAGTAAGCCGTGGTAATCCGTGACAGCCAAACAAAGTTCAGACCGCCGTCACCGATTTTAAAGGCATAATTCTCCGGGCTCTCCGCACCGCACCAACCCAGAAGGAAGGCATTGACCAAGAAGATGGCAAAGAACCAACGGCCGACCGGGCGAAAACGCATAGAGCGCACTTTTGAGGTATCCAGCCAAGGCAGGACAAACAGAACCGCAATCGCCGCAAGCATTAAAAGAATGCCCATCAGCTTGTCCGGAACCGCGCGCAAAATCGCGTAGAACGGGAGGAAGTACCACTCCGGAACAATATGCGCCGGGGTCTTGAGCGGGTCAGCGCGCTGATAGTTATCGGCGTGACCCAGAGCGTCCGGAAGATAGAACACAAAGGCTGCAAAGATCAGCAGGAAGACCGCAACGGCAAACGCATCTTTGATTGTGTAATACGGGTGGAAAGACAATGTGTCTTTTTGCGTTTTCGGCGTAATGCCAATCGGGTTGTTTTGCCCGGCGTGGTGCAGCGCCCAGACGTGCAGGCCAACCAGAGCGGCAATGACGAACGGCAACACAAAGTGCAGTGAGAAGAAGCGCTGCAATGTGGCATTGTCAACGGAATACCCGCCTAAAAGCCATTGCTGCAGGCTCTCACCGACAACGGGAATCGCGCCAAAGAAGCCCGTAATCACAGTCGCGCCCCAGAAAGACATCTGTCCCCATGGCAATGTGTAGCCCAAAAAGCCTGTCGCCATCATCAGAAGATAAATAACGCAGCCGATAATCCATAAAAGCTCACGCGGAGCCTTATAGGACCCGTAATACAGGCCGCGGAACATATGAATATAGACCGCGAGGAAGAACATGGACGCGCCAACGGCGTGAATGGGCTGAATAAGCCAGCCAAAATTCACGTCACGCTTAATGCGCTGCACGGAATCAAACGCGCCATCAATGGTCGGCGTGTAGTGCATGGCTAAAATCACGCCGGTCAGGATCTGCGTAATCAGGCAGAGGGTCAAAATACCCCCGAACGCATACCAATAGTTCAAATTGCGCGGCGACGGGAAGGTCATGAAATCCGCGCCCATACGAATAATCGGCAGGCGGCTGTCCATCCAGCGGGTGAAAGCATATTTAGGCGTATAAGTTGACGGACCTGACATAATCTATCCTACCTTAATCGTTGTATCGTTGACGTAAGTATATGGCGGCACTTCGAGGTTGGTCGGCGCCGGTCCTTTGCGGATGCGGCCGGACGTGTCGTAATGGCTGCCGTGACACGGGCAATACCACCCGTCAAATTCACCGGCTTCGCCCACAGGGACGCAGCCAAAGTGGGTGCAAACGCCGACCATAACCAAATATTTCGGGTTAAGCTTGCCGTCCGGCATGGGGACAAGGCGGGAATTATCCGTTGCCGGATCTTTCAGATCCGCCGCGTCTTCGGCCTCGGCCTTGGCAATTTCTTCCGGCGTGCGGTGGCGCACGAAAACCGGCTTGCCGCGCCAGAGCATTTTCAGCTGCTGACCTTCTTCGACTTTGCCCAAATCAATCTCGATAGAGCCGGCCGCGAGCGTATCGGCCGCCGGGCCCATTTGATTGACCAAAGGCCAAGCCAGTGATGCTGCGCCGACGGCCGCAGCGGCGCCTGTTGCGATGAAAATAAAATCGCGTTTGCCCTCATCTTGCGGGCCTTCATGCGCGTGGTTTTCGGTATTTACGGTATTGGACACAATAGCCCCTTCGCTTAGGTAGATTTCAGGCCGTCTTCTAGCATAAAGAATCGGTAATGCCCGGTGATTTCTCGCGCCAAATCGCCGCAATTTTGGAGGTGGAAATTTAAGTGAGCGCAAACAAGGTCGGAGGGGGCAGGCCGGGTCACGCCTTGCTGTCGCCCGCGCTCCGGCCCATAACGCGCCCATGAGACTTGTATTATATCAGCCGGATATGCCGGGCAATTTGGGCGCGGTGATGCGTCTTTGTGCCTGTTTCGGCGTGGCGCCGGAAATCATAGAGCCGTGCGGCTTTCCGCTCGATGCCAAAGCCATGCGGCGCGCGGCGATGGATTATGGCGGGGCCGAGGATTTGGTGCGCCATGCTGATTTTGCCGGCTTTATGGAAACCAAAGGCCGATCGCGGATAATTCTGGCGACGACGCGCGGAGCCAAGCCCTTAAGCCGGTTTGATTTCAAAGCCTCGGACATTATCCTGATGGGCCGCGAGAGCGCCGGCGTGCCGGACAGTGTTCACGCCGCGAGCGATCACGGCGTTCTGATTCCCATGGCACAAGGTGCGCGCTCGCTGAATTTGGCGGGCAGCGCGTCGATAATGCTGTTTGAAGCTTTGCGGCAAACAGACGGTCTATTTGGCGACTTGGCGTAGGCCGGGCGTTGCGATAAGGCAGGGCTATGACGATTGAGACCCAAAAAGAAACCGCCCGGCTTTGGTTCAAAACATTGCGCGATCAAATCTGCGCCGAGTTTGAAGCGCTTGAGCGCGAGGCGGATCCGGCGCTTTATCCCGGCGCGCCCGGTAAATTTGTGTTTGAAGATTGGCAGCGCAAGCAAGAAAACGGCGGCGGGGGCACCGGCGGGATGCTGCGCGGGCGTTTGTTTGAAAAATGCGGCGTGCATATCTCTGTCGTCAAAGGCGAGTTTACGCCGGACATGGCGGCCAATATTCCCGGCGCAGATAAAGACCCGCGCTTTTGGGCGGCGGGCATCAGCCTGATTGCGCATTTGCGAAATCCGCGCGTTCCGGCCGTCCATATGAATACGCGCTATATTGTGACGACCAAAGATTGGTTTGGCGGCGGCGCGGATTTGACCCCGACGCTTTGGGATAATCGCAAAGAAGATCACCCGGACGCGCAAGCCTTTCACGCCGGCATGAAAGCGGCTTGCGACGCCCATGTTTGCGCGGACTATCCCAAATATAAGACATGGTGCGATGATTATTTTCATCTGGCCCACCGCGACGAGCCGCGCGGCATTGGCGGCATATTTTATGACCGCCACAATAGCGGCGACTTTGGCGCTGATTTGGCATTTACCCAAGATGTCGGCACGCAGTTTTTAAAAACTTACGCCGCTATTGTCCGCGAGCGCATGGGAGAGCCGTGGGCGGACGCTGAGCGCGAAGAGCAGTTAGAAATTCGCGGGCGCTATGTTGAGTTTAATTTGCTCTATGACCGGGGGACGACATTCGGGCTTAAAACGGGCGGAAATGTAAAGACGATTTTATCGTCCATGCCGCCGGTGGTGAAGTGGCCTTAGGGCTTAAAGGCTGATCTTAGTCGGCACAGGACAGCTCACCCCCGTCGGGCCGTGATTACAGTAACCGCCGGGGTTTTTGGCCAGATATTGCTGATGATAATCCTCGGCATACCAATAATCACCGGCCGGCACGATTTGCGTGGTGACGGGGCCATAGCCCTTTTCACGATAGGCGTTTTCATAGAGCGCTTTGGCAGCCTGCGCTTTAGCTTTTTGCGCGTCATTATAATAGAAAATCACGCTGCGATATTGCGTGCCGACATCATTGCCTTGGCGATTGCCTTGCGTCGGGTCGTGATTTTCAAACATGACTTTGAGCAGCTCATCATAGGAGATTACGGCCGGGTCAAAAACAACATGCACGACCTCGGCATGACCGGTTGTGCCGGTGCAAATGCTTTTATAATCCGGGTCATCGGTCTGTCCGCCCGCATAGCCCACAGATGTCACCCAAACGCCGTCAAGCTTCCAAAAAATACGCTCTACGCCCCAAAAGCATCCCATCCCGGCGGTGAAATGCTCAAAGCCGTCCGGATAATCGCGCAGCATATCGCGGCCGGTGATAAAATGTTTGGGATCGCTTAGTTGCATGGAAAACTCCTGTTGTGTGCGCTTTAGATAAGCGCGCTGAGGACATCGTCAAGCACCTGCGACATGACGCCGATTTTATCCGGCGTATCAATCAGGTCTTGGCGAATTTCAAATGTGATATGGCGCAGGCCGCGCGGCGTGACCTGGGTGTCGACCGTGTAATTTAAATCAAAGGCGGAATAGGGCTTGTTGACCGCAACGGCCCGGTCCGGATGAAGGCGGGCCAAGACGTCTGCTGCGCGCCGCGTGCTGTCAGGGTCGGCTTTGCGCAAAAGGCCGATCTGCGTTGGCCGAAACGAGCCGCCGGATTTTAATTGTGGGGTAAAGCTGTGCATGGAGACAATCAGCGGGTCCGGCGTATCGGCGGCGGCGCGCTCCAGCGCTTTGCCGAGCGCGGCGTGATAAGGCGTGTGGATTTGCGCGATGCGGCGGGCGCGCTCTGATGGCGTGATATTTTCATTGCCGGGAATCCGGGTGCCGTCGCTCACGCGCGGGATAAGCCCCGGCGCCTCCGGGTCGCGATTGCAGTCCAAGACAAGGCGCGACACGCCGGCCAAATGGCCGGCGCAGCCAAAGCGCGCGCACAGATTTCGGATCAGGCTTTGCGTGCCGATATCGACGGCAATATGGCGGGTCAAATCCTCACCCGTCAGACCCAGATTATTATACGCCTGCGGAATATGCGCGCTGCTGTGATCGCCAAAAATAAAGAGCGGAACTGCTGTCCCGCTCTTGGCTTTAATCGTTTCAAAAACCGGCATTACCGCTCCAATAATAAAATCTTTCCGCCCGCCTTTCTTAGCAGGCTTGTCAGAATCAGGCACAGGATAAACATGGCGCAGGCCGTGTAAAACAATCCGGGCCCGATGGTCGGCACGTTAATGCCCAGCCATGGCGACAGATGAAAGCCGATTGCGCCGAGGAGCAAGCCTTGCCCGGCCAGTGCGCCGGTAAAGCGCGTTTTTGGCACGATTAAGAACAGAGCCGTAATCAGCTCCGCAACGCCGGTAAAAATCCGCACATATGGTTCAAACAGGGAAATGCCTGATCGCGCGGCGAGGGTTTCAAAGATGATATTTTCGGCGCCAAACTTTTGAACGCCGAAAAAAGCAAACCCCGCGGCCAAAATCAGGCTTAAAACAAGCGGTAAATGTTTCATTTCTCTCTCTCTCCCTGAAACCCTGCGCTTAAAGCTGCGCAGCCCCCCAGAGCTTGGAGTAAGCTTCGCAATGAATCAAGACACTTTGAAATCCGGCAAGATTAACGCCGGCAGGGATAACGTAATCGGATCCGCCTTTATTGGTCTTCAGCGCGCCGAGCAAAACAGCGCCGGATGTCGCGCTTCGGCCTGTCACTGTTTCGGGCGATTGCGGGGATAAAAACACTTTTAAATCCGGACCGTTATTGGTTTTAAAATCGTCGGACAGGCGCAAAAGCGTTTGGCCGTTTTCTGTCACAATGCTGTAATCGCCTCTGATTTTGAACGCTTTTTCAGCAAAAGAATGATCTTTCATCATCGCGGCTTCTTTGGCGGATGATTCAGATTTCATCATGTCATCATGCTTTATCATGGCGGCTTCTTTTACCGGGGCGTCATGTTTCATCATGTCGGCGGAAAAAGCGGGCGCCGCGAAGACGGGCAGAAACGCAACGGTGAAGGCGATAGTGGCGGCTTGGGTAAAATTAGTCATAAGTCTCTCCTAATTGGCTTATCGGTTATTCGATAAAGCCCGTTTAGGCGCGCCAAAGCCCGGCGTCCAAACACGCTCAATCACAGAAGTAAGAGAGAGGCCTCACGAAATGTGAGCGGTTTTGTGAGCGGCCTTAAAATGGCCGGCGGCTTTTCATCGCCGCGGCCAGCGTGCCGTCATCTAAGTAATCCAGCTCCCCGCCAACCGGCACGCCATGGGCGAGGCGGGAGACTTTCACGCCTAAATTTTCAAGGCGGTCTGTGATGTAATGGGCCGTGGTTTGTCCGTCTACTGTGGCATTCATGGCCAGTATAACCTCGCTCACCTCATCGCCGGCGGCGCGGTCTATCAGGCCCGCAATGTTTAAATCTTCCGGGCGAATGCCGTCCAGCGCTGATAAGCTCCCGCCAAGCACGTGATAGCGCCCGCGAAACGCGCCGGCACGCTCCAGCGCCCATAAATCGCCGACTTCCTGCACAACGCAAATAGTCGAGGCGTCGCGGCCGGGCGCGGTGCAAATATGGCAAGGGTCCGTGCTGTCCACATTGGCGCAAACGCTGCACGGCGTAATTTTATCCGCCGCGTCCGCCATAGCGCTCGCCAGCGGTTTCATCAGCCCGTCGCGTTTCTTCACCAAGGCCAGCGCCGCGCGCCGGGCCGAGCGCGGACCAAGCCCCGGCAATTTGGCCAGCAGCGCAATCAGGCGCTCAATTTCGGGGCCGGCCGTAGAGGACATGCGAGCCTAAAGCGACATGCCGGGCGGCAGTTGAATATCGCCCATTGCGTCTTTCATCGCCTGCGCGCTCGCCTCGTCCAATTTGACTTTGGCGTCGTGATAGGCGGCGACGATTAAATCTTCGAGCACGTCAATTTCGTCTTTGTCCATCAAATCCGGCGCAATGGTAATGCCGCTCATATTGCCGCCGCCGGATAGCGTCAGCGTGACCAGTCCGCCGCCGGATTTCCCGGTCGCGGTCAGGTCGGCCACTTTTTGTTTGGCGGCTTCCATATTGGCTTGCATCTTCTTTGCCTGTTTCATCAGGCCCATCATATCTTTCATGGCGTTTTGTCCTTTAAAACTTTTTATGTGTTTCACCTGTTACAGTGTCTTTCCCGTCTCTTGTTCCCATGCCTTGCGAAAGGCATAGGGGCTTGGCAGTGCAGGGGTGTTTACGACCCAATAAAAGTGTTTCCATGCGTGCCGCAAGTCAGGAAACGTTCCAAATAATTCAAATCGGCCCCGTTCGTAATATCCGATTATCCATTCTCCGCTGTCTTGCCGCAGCAAACATAATAAATCATCATTTCCGTGCCGGTCAGACTGATTGCCGATAAAATACTTCTCATGCGTAGGCGCTGATTTTTCCAGTGCATATCTCAGTAATGAAATATAGTTTTCTTCGTCTTCAGTCATCTGTGTCCGGGTTTTGGGTAAAGTTACCTTCTATGACATTGGATGTACTCACGCGC
>CALLVD010000024.1 GCA_938010385.1 uncultured Robiginitomaculum sp. | reverse complement strand
GGCCTTGGCTGATGCGCGCAAGGGCGTGGCGATGTTTGAAAAAGTCGATATTCCCATTGCCGGCATTATCGAGAATATGAGCGTCTTTATCTGCCCGGATTGCGGCAGCGCGCACCACATTTTCGGCTCCGGCGGGGCGCGTGATGAGGCGGCAAAGCTGGGCGTTCCGTT
The DNA here is from genome assembly GCA_938010385.1 of uncultured Robiginitomaculum sp. GTDB lineage: Bacteria > Pseudomonadota > Alphaproteobacteria > Caulobacterales > Maricaulaceae > Robiginitomaculum. The sequence continues at coordinate 86,960 of CALLVD010000024.1, read as the reverse complement.
CTTGGGCGAGGCGCCCCTGCATATGGCGGTACGCGAGAGCGGGGATAGCGGCGTACCGATCGCGGCCGGAGACAGTCCTCAGGCCAAAGCGTTCGAAGATATTGCCGCGAATTTTTTAAGGGCGTTTAAACCGTCTTAGCCCGCCGCCAAGCCAGCCAGATTTTAAATATTTTCGGGCCTTCGACCAGATAGCGCTTATACATGCGCTTTGGATTTTGCAGCAATCGGTAGAGCCATTCCAGCCGGGCGTTTTGCATCCATTTGGGGGCGCGCACCTGCTTGCCGGCCAGAAAGTCCAGGGACGCCCCGACGCAAAGCCCGGCTCCGGTTGCGCCGCCGCGCTCAGCTATAGCTTCGGCGACCATCTCGCCCTGCGGACTGCCAACGCAGATAAAGGTGTAATCGGACGGATTGGCTGCGGCGAAATCTGCGCAGGCCGCAATGGCAGCCGGATTAGTGCGCAGGCCCATAGGCGGGCTGTGGACGGTGATGTTTTTCAAGCCGTAACGCGCTGTGACTTTGGCGATAACATCATCATCACCGCCAATCACATTCACCCGCGTGTCCGGCGTGATGTGGCGATCGAAAAGATGCGCCGTCAAATCCGACCCCGGCACGACCGGCATCTCTATTTTAGAAAATTTCGCCAGCAGCTGCAAAATCCGGCTGTCGCACACGGACAGCCACGCGCCGTCCCACATGGCTTTGTACTTTTCGGGCTCGCGGTGCAGCATGACGATGTGATCGACATTAGGCGTCACGACATAGCGAAACGGTTTGCGCCCGGCGCCGGCGCAAAGCGCGGCTGTTTGCTCAAGGGTCAGCCGGTCAAATCGCGCGCCGACAAAATCGATGACGCCGCCGATTTGCGGTCCGGCCTTGGCGTTTGCTGTTAGTGTAGTGCTCATGATTTACTCTAGCGCGCGAGCGCTAAAATTTCGTTTATAAAACCGGCCGGGCTTCGTTATAGACACATCTATGAGTTCATCCCCGCCACGCCCGCTGACTGCCGCGCCCGGCCCGGCGCTGGACGTCGCGCGCAGCGATATGCCGGTCAGCACGCAATTCGACGATGTCTATTTCTCTGTCGAAGGCGGCCTGAAAGAAACCCGCGACGTCTACCTGAAAGCCTGCGGCCTGCCGCAGCGCTGGGAGGCACGGGAGCGATTTGTCATCGGCGAGCTGGGCTTTGGCAGCGGGCTGAACTTTTTGGCCACTTGGCAAATGTGGCAACAGAGCCGGCCGAGCGCGAGCGCCCGGCTGCATTTTGTCAGTATTGAAGGCTTTCCGTTTGATAGCGCGCAGCTGGAGGCCGCTTTGAAAAAATGGCCGGAGCTGGCGGAATTTGCCGCGCCGTTAATCCGGCAATGGCCGGGCCGCGTGAAGGGCATACACCGCTTGGAGTTTGAAGGCGGCCTTTCTCTTACCCTCTGTCATGATGATGTCAGCGCGGCGCTTGCCGATTTATCTCTGCGGGCTGATGCGTGGTTTTTGGACGGGTTTTCCCCGGCGAAAAATCCTCAAATGTGGACGCCGGACGTGATGCAGTCTGTTTTCGATTTATCCGCGCCGGGCGCAAAAATCGGGACGTTCACGGTGGCGGGCGATGTGCGCCGCGCGCTGACTGCGGCCGGGTTTGAGACGCAAAAACTGCCGGGCTTCGGGCGAAAGCGGCACCGGCTGGAAGCGGTGAAATCAGGGGCACATGAACAGCCCGGCCGCGCTGTTTGCCCCATCATTATCGGCGCGGGCATAGCCGGCGCGGGTTTGGCACGCAGCTTTGTCAGGCGCGGCATAGCCCCGATTATCATTGACCCTGATGACGGCAGCGAAGCGAGCGGAAATCCGGCCGCTATCGTCAAGCCCCGCCTTGATCTTCAGGACCGGCCGCAATCGCGGTTTTTTGCGGCCGCCTATCTCTATGCCCGCGCGGCCTATGCAGGCAAAAATGTCATCCGTACAGGCGTCGCCCATATCGCCAAAACGCAAAAAGAAGAAGATCGGTTTCAAAAACTGGCATCGCAAACCGCCCTGCCCGCGCAGGATATGAGATTTCTGACGGCCCGGGATATGGCAGAGCGCACGGGACTTAGAGCAGAGTTTGGCGGGCTGTGGTTTGCCCGCGCGCCGGTGATTGACCCGGTCGCCATGCGCCGTGATTGGACCGCCGGCGCGCAGATAATCAAAGCCGAAGCGGCGAGCCTTACCGCCCAAGACGGAGGCTGTGACGTCACAGACGACGCCGGCAAAACAATCGCAAGCGGGACCGATATTTTCATCTGCGCCGGCGCGAAAATCGAGTCTCTGTGGCCGCAAGCCGGCGTGCGCTATCAACGCGGACAGGTCACGCTTTGCGACAAGGCCGGCGCACTGACGGCCCCCGTCACCTATGGCGGTTATGCCGTGCCGATGGAGAGTTCAGTCCTGCTCGGCGCGACCCATGAACGGGGGGCGGGCGATGACCCCGGCCGCGTTCGTGACGCGGATAATGATTTAAACAAAGCCGGCTTTGCGGCCATGGGCGGGGCGAGCGGCGCGGCGAGCGGCGCGCGCTCATCCGTGCGCGTCACCACGGCCGACACGTTTCCGATGGCCGGCGCGATTGCCCCCGGCCTTCACGTCATGACCGGGCTGGGCGGACGCGGCTTTGTGCACGCGCCGCTGATTGCAGAAAGTCTGGTCAGCGCGGTTTGCAACGATCCTTTGCCTGTGGCACAGGAGATTATGACCTGCCTGTCGCCGAGCCAAACGTAATGCCCAATCTTCGCCTGTCAGCCATTGTTTTAATTCTGGCCAATTTAGTGCCGATTTACGGCGTGCTGAATTGGGGCTGGAGCACGGGCAGCGTCATCGCCCTGTATTGGGCGGAAAATTGGATAATCGGCGCGCTGAATATTCCGCGCATGTGGATGGCGCAGGGCGAGCCGCGCAAAGCCGCATTCCCGCTCAGTGTTTTCTTCGCGCTGCACTACGGCTTCTTTACATTTATTCACGGCACGTTCGTCTTTTCGCTTTTCGGTGACGGCGCATCCGCCGGTGACCTCTTGCCGGGCGGGCCGCTGTTTTTAACGCTGCTGATCTTGTCAGGCAGCCATACTGTTTCTTTCATTGTCAATTATTGGATGGGCGGAGAATATAAAACCCGCGCCGTTCAAGACCAAATGTTTCGCCCTTATGGCCGCATCGTTGTCCTGCATATCGTCATTTTGGGCGGCGCGATGCTAATTGAAGCGGCCGGCTCGCCGCTGCCGGCCCTGCTGCTTTTAATCGGGATAAAAACTGCGATTGATATGATGGCCCATATCAAGGCCCACAAAATGTCAAACGCAAACCCCGGCGCGCTTCGCCAATAGCCTCAGCCCTGCCCGGCGCTTACGGCTTTAAGGTTTAATGCGAATGCGCCGCGTTTTTGACAAAGTCACAATCAGGTGAACCTCATAAGCGTCGCGAAATCCCGTCTTTAATCCGCCGGGGTCTCCGCCGGCCGTCAGGTAAACAGGCCCGGCGGCGATTTCTATGCCGCCGTCATTTTGCACAGCAGCCGTCGCCGTGATTGCGGTCAGGCCGGCCAAGCCGATTATCGTCAGCCCGGCCGCCTTCACGGATTTCAATTTCGGGATAAACATGGTCTCTCTCTCCTGTTATCCGGCCGCAGAGTTTAGGACTCGAGATCTTTAAAGTCGCGGCGCAGCTGCCATTCACTTGATGTGATGGCGCGCTCCAGGCCGGCCAAACGGGCCTCAAGGGAGCGAAACTTTGATTTCACATCGCGGAAATTTGTGGTCCGGCGATCGTCTGATGATTGCGCCGCGCGGCGCGCTTCGCGTTCGGCGCGGCCGGCTTCACGTTCTTCGCGGTGATACGGGGCGCGGTGATCTTTGGGGACAAAGATCCAAAGCGCCATATAAAGCCAGATAATCGCTCCGCCGGACATGAACAAGCCGATGACAGCCAAGATTCTGATGAGAACCGTATCAATGCCGGTATAGTCCGCAATGCCGGCGCAGACGCCGCCCAGCCGGCCGTCAATTTTATTGCGGCGAAACCGTCTTGGGGCGTAAGCGTCGTCACTGTCATTAAAGTGTTTTGTCATTTTTTTCTCTCCAGTCAGGAATTTCATCATCCAAAATGCGCTCCAGCACATTGACGCGGCGGTCTAAAATATCGGCCACGCGGGACATGCGCTCAAGCTCTGCGATTTGATCGCCGCTCATATGGTCCATCATTTTTTCTTTATGTTTGAAATACATGCCAAGCATGGCCAGGCCGATTCCCATAACGATGGCGATAATGGGGATCATCAATCCGAGTATTGCTTCCATTCTTAAATCTCTCTCCGTGTTGTCGGGTTGGGCCCGCGCCTTTTGAAGGGTGCGGCGCGGGCCCTATTCTGTTACGCTTACTTATTTGCGGCCTTGCGCGCCGGCTTTTTCAGCTTGGCCTTAAGCGCTTCAAGCTCGGATTCGACCGCCTCATCGGCTTCGATTTCAGCGAACTGAGATTCAAGGGTTTGCCCTTGGCCCAGATCGAACGCTTCAACATGGGCTTCGAGCTCGTCGACTTTGCGTTCCATCCGCTCATAGCGGGCCAGCGCGTCATCGACTTTCGTATCGGTGATTTGGCTGCGCACCTTAATGCGGCTCTGCGCCGTTTGTCCGCGCATGATGAGGGATTTATGCTTGGCCTTGGCCTCGTCCAGCTTTGATTGCAGCTTTTTCAAGTCATCATCGGCTTTGGAAACAGTTTCGTCCAAGACCTCAATTTCGCTGCGCACAACGGCGGCCATTTGCGCCGCTTGCTGCTTGGCCTGCACCGCGCCCCGGGCCAAATCTTCGCGGTCTTTGGTCAGCGCCAGCTCAGCCTTAGCGCCCCATTCCGCAGCGCGCGCATCAAAAGCGGCAGCTTTGCGCGTCAGCTCTTTGCGCTCGGCAATCGAGCGGGCGGCGTTTGTGCGCACTTCAATCAGCGTGTCTTCCATTTCAGAAATAATCAGACGCGCGATTTTTTCAGGGTTTTCGGCTTTGTCGACCATCGCATTCAAGTTTGAATTAATGATGTCGCCCATGCGTGAAAAAATTCCCATTTCAATCTCCTTAGATATTCGGTGTGTTTTTGGGTGGGGTAGTCAGGGGTTAAAAGAAGTGTCCGCCAATCATCCGTGCCGGCTATGCCAAGTGAATTGCAGGGTCCGTGCCAAGTCCGTATTAATCTTATAAAGCGTTGTTTTATAACAATATTTTTCCAAAAATTATATCTTGGCGATATATATTTATAGTCAATAATACTAATGATTAGCATTGAAAACCGGCTATATTTAGTATAATTTACTAATATGACGGCTATACCCCCGCAATTAATCGGCTCATCGCCCGCGTTTTTGGCCACGCTGGACCGGGTCTCCCACAGCGCCGCGCTGGACCGCTCTATGCTGGTGGTCGGGGAGCGCGGCACGGGTAAAGAGCTGATTGCGGCGCGGCTGCATTTCCTCTCCCCGCGCTGGGATAAGACCTATTTGGCGGTGAACTGCGCGGCGCTTAATGATGATCTGCTCGACAGCGAGCTGTTTGGCCATGAGGCCGGCGCGTTTACAGGCGCGAGCAAGCGACGGGCAGGACGGTTTGAACGCGCGGACAGCGGGACGTTATTCTTGGATGAGATTGCCACCGCCTCGCCCCGGGTGCAGGAAAAGCTTTTGCGGGTCATTGAATACGGCCAATTTGAACGGCTGGGCGGGGATCAGACTCTGACAGTGGATGTGCGCGTTATCGGCGCGACGAATGTGGACCTGCCGGCCGCCGTGAAGGCCGGTGAGTTTCGCGCGGACCTGCTTGACCGCCTCGCTTTCGACGTGATTACCCTGCCGCCGCTGCGCGCGCGCAAGGCCGACATCATCCCGTTGGCAGAGAGCTTCGGGCGGCGCATGGCGGCGGAGATTGGCGCGGACAGCTTTCCCGGCTTCTCGCCGGATATTCTTGCCTTCATGACCGGGCACGATTGGCCGGGCAATGTGCGCGAGCTGAAAAACGTGGCCGAGCGCGCGACCGGCATGGCGATACTGGACGATAACACATTTGACGGGCCTATCAGTGATATTACGCTGGACCCGTTTGCCGCGCCGTGGCGGCCCGGGGGAGAAACGCCGGCGCAAGATGTGCCGCAGGCGGCAAAAACGCCGGCCGCAGAGGGCACGGATTTTTATAAGCGCGTCAATGCTTATGAGCTGTCACTTGTGACGGACGCGCTGGCGCGCAGCGGCAATCATCAGGGCAAGGCGGCGGATTATCTCGGCCTGACCTATCACAGCTTTCGCGGTCTTTTACGAAAGCACGGCCTGAAAAAATAAAAACCGCGCCCTGATTAATCAAGACGCGGTTTTCATATCAGAAATTTTTAAAGCCTTAGCGGCAAGAGCGCGCCTGATAATTATAACGGCTGCCATAACGGCTTGGCGCGTCATAAATCGGGCAGCTCGGCAGAGCGACCGGCACCGGATAATTCACATAAACCACCGGGCGCACAACTTGGTAAGCTTGGGTATAGCTCTGGTAGACCGGCGCAGGCGGGGCTTTTTTGCAAACTTTAAAGCAGTCAAGCACGCGGCCGCCGGCCGGGACATTGACAGATGTCGCGCAATCGGTCGGGCACAGATACTCATCCGCGGCCAAGCCCGGCATGCGCTGTGACGCCGGAATGCCGTAGGACGACGCGCTGCTGTAGGACGAATAAGACGCACTTGGCGCCGCTTGGGTCCAAGAACATGTGGTTCCGGCGCACTGGGCGGCGGCAGGCAAAGCTGTTGCAGCAGCAAATGCGAGGAGTGGGGCAATACGATACAGTTTCATGGCGTTTCCTTTGGCCTTACAATTTTAAGACATACAAATGCAAAGCCCGTGCCGGGTCGAGTCGAGTCTCGTGACAGGGGAATTTGCGCGGCTGAATCAAAAAAGGCCCCCGCTTTCGCGAGCGCCTTTTCTGTTTAAGGCGCTTCAGGCTTAACGGCCGTAGCGATACCCTCTGCCCGCTTGCGGGGCTTCGCAGACAGGACCGCGAACGGCAACGGGGACCGGATAACCGACCTCGATCACCGGGCGCACAACCTGGTAGCTTTGGCTCACTTGCGCCGGCGCAGGCTCAGGCTGTTTACACAGAACCTGCGTGGCGAGCATGCCGTCAACAACGGTCGGGCCGGAGACTTGCTTCCAGCCGCCGCCGGCAGTCGTGCCGCCGGAATACGATGTCGTTTGGCGGCTGCGCAGCATGGCCGTCTCGGACGGCGTTGCGGCTACCGGCGGCATGCGGTGCACAATTGTGTTGTGGCTGACATAAGCGTGACCGGGCGTCAGGCCGGCATCACCGTATCGTACAGACGACACAGGCGCAGGGCTCGGCGCGTAGACAGGGCGCGCCGCCGGGGCGGGACGCGCAGCAGGAGCGCCGCAATACGGGCTCGGCGCGCCGGCAGAGTTAGAGCAGCCGCCCCAAAACGCTGTCGGATGACCGGACAATGGCGCCAAAGCCGCGCCGGATTGAACGCGCAGCACGTTCACATTCGGCGTCTGCTTGAAATTGACTGAATTCAGATAATCATAAGGCTGACCGTAAGCGACTTGCACAGGCGCTGTTTGGTACGGGGATGCGGAATAGACAGCACCCGGATTACAGGCATTGGCAGGCTGACCGGCATAACCGCCGCAGCCGGCAAATGCGGCAGGAGAAAAAGCCGTGAAGGCCAGACCGCCGATTAAAGCGGTTAAGGGACGAAGTGCAGGCATAATGCATGCTCCATAATTTGACCCGAACATCGGGCGTAACTGTTAATGGCTGCGCCTGTCCGCTCACCGGACAGGCAAAACCGCTCAAACAGGTATGAAGGGCATTTTGCGCCCCGATTTAAAAATCGTAGGCAATCCCGCCGCGCTCCCAATCGCCGTAGCGCGTGGGCTCCACACCTTTCGGACCGGCGCGTTCATCCGGGGCTTTGGGAGAGGGCGAGGCTTCGGCCGCCTTTCGGCGCTCCGCAGCTTCGCGCAGCGCCCGCTTTGCAGCAGGGCTGAGCAGCTTGCCGGGCGCCGCGCCAATTTCGACCGCGCCGGGCTTTTTAACGACAGGGACCGGATCTTGCGCTTGCGCGCTGTCTTCCGGCATTGTGTCATCCGCCATATCACTCTCCTTAAATCCCAAACGCTCGCGTTTAAGTCCAAGGTATCAAAACCAAGACGTCACCGCGCTATATAATTTACATACGGCGCAAATGCCTTCCGGCCTTGAATCTTTTGCATCGTCACGATCACGTCATTTTCATGCGGGCCAATCCCGGCCGCCGCGTTAATGCAGAGACACATCTAGCCCGGCGAGGCTAAGACCGCGTTAAAAGGCATGGTAAAGATTGGGTGAAGATTTAAAGGCGTAGACCAATGCCTCCCTTACCCCTAAAAGCGCCCAAACAAACCCATATTATAAGAGCACATTATGAGCGACGAGACACGCAGCGGCGCAAAGCCGGCCGGCTATCAGGGCACAAAACCGAAAAAGAGCAGTGACGGGCGCGGCGCGCGGATTGCGGCGGCGCGGGGCGTTATGGGGGTTATCGGGCAGAAGCTTGCTCTGGATGTCGCCCTGTCCAAAGCGCATACTTATGACGATTTGACCGCCCGCGACCGCGCCTTTGCCCGGCTGATAGCGGCGACAACCCTGCGCCGGCTGGCGCAGCTGGACGCCGCAGTGGGGCAGCATTTATCGCGCCAACCCGCGCCCTTTGCCATGGCGGTTTTGCTGACCGGAGCGGCGCAGCTGATCTATCTTGATACGCCGGTCCATGCCGCCGTGGGCGAGTCTGTGGCAGCGCTGAAATCGTCCAAAGACCGTAATGACGTCAACGCCGCCGGCATGGTCAACGCCATTTTGCGCAAAGTCGCCGATACCGGCAAAGCCGACGCCGCCAAAATCCCTGTCGCGAAAAACCTGCCGGAATGGCTGCGTAAAAGCTGGACGCGGGCTTATGGCGAGGAGGCGGTCACAAAGATTGCCGAGCAGATTACCCAATCCCCGCCGCTGGATCTGAGCCTGCGGAATAAAGACGAGGCAGAAAAATGGGCTGAAGAGATTGGCGCGCAAGTGCTGCCGACCCGAACGGTGCGCAAAGCTGATATCGGCAATATTGTCGGCCTGCCCGGATTTCATGACGGCGCGTGGTGGGTCCAAGACATCGCCGCCGCCCTACCCGTGAATATATTGGGCGATTTGACCGGCAAGACGGCGCTGGACATGTGCGCGGCCCCCGGCGGCAAGACCTTGCAACTGGCCGCCGCCGGCGCGCAGGTGACTGCGCTCGACCGGTCTGAACATCGCCTTTTAAAGGTCAAAGACAATTTGGAGCGCACAGGGCTTAGCGCAAAATGCATTGCCGTTGACGCCGGAAAATGGCGCGGCGTGCGCGATCATGATTTTGATATTGTTTTGCTCGACGCGCCGTGCAGCGCGACCGGAACCCTGCGCCGGCGTCCTGATGTGGCCTATACCAAAGCGCCCAAAGACGTTGAGAGCTTAACGGCGGTTCAGGACCGCTTGCTGCTGGCCGCCGCGCGTCAGGTCAAGCCCGGCGGGACGCTGGTTTACTGCACATGCAGCCTGCAACCGGCCGAGGGAGAGCAGCGCATACTGTCATTTTTGAAGATGCGGCCCGATTTTCGCCTTAATCCAATCTTAACACTCGGTAAGGCCGGTGAGGCCATGGGCGTGACCCCGCAAGGCTGGTTGCGCGCTCTGCCTCATATGCTGAGCGATAAAGGGGGCATGGATGGCTTCTTTACTGCGCAATTGATACGCGACGTTTAGACTATTTTTAATCTTTTTGGTCTAAGAGTTGCAAAGATGTGTACGGATTGTACCAAATTGGGAGGCTCACATGAGCAAACTTAACACTATTCTTCGCTCTTCGGCCTTTGTCGGTACAGGAGCAGCTGCGCTTTTTCTGACTGCTTGCGCCGGTCATTCATCTTCAAATCGCTACGGCAACGTCTATGACTATGAGTCAGGCGGCAGCTGCCTGCCAAATGCCTGTGCGCCGGCCCAACCGGTCCGTTACAGCCAGCCTGAGCAAGTAGTTTACGCAGATTGCTCTGTTGTTCAGAATATGAATTGCGGCGCCGCGCCTGTTTATCAGGCCCCGGCTCCTGTCTATCAGGCGCCTGCGCCGGTTCAGACTTACCCGACCTACACCCCGGCCCCGGCCATCAGCTATGGCGGCGAAACAGCCCCTTGCCCGGTCGGAACAGTGGCAAGCGGTGACGGTACATGTGCAGAGCAAAGCTACAGCGCGCCGGCAACAACATACACCGCGCCGACTTACAGCAGCTCCTCATCTTACAGCACAAGCGCCGGCACAGCCGATTGCCCGGCCGGCACAACGCCTGCCGGTGACGGAACCTGTATGCAGTCAAGCTACAGCGCGCCGACCACAAGCTATGGCTCGTCATCTTACAGCTCATCGGCTGAAACAGCGGCCTGTCCGGCCGGAACAACCAAAGCAGCCGACGGCACATGTATGCAGTCAAGCTATGGCTCAACATCTTACGGCTCCGACACCTCTTACGGCTCAGGATCTTATAATTCCTCAACGTCTTACGGCTCAAGCTCATATGGCGGCGAGTCCGCGCCATGCCCGGCCGGATCGTCCAAGCAAAGCGACGGCTCTTGCGCCATGAATGAAGGCACAGCCATCTCGACCGGCACGACATATGGCGGCTACACAAACACAGGCGCCTATACGACCAATGATTATATGCCGATCCGCAAGTAAGCGTTTGCGCATAAAAAACATGAAGCCCCGCACGCCGATGTGCGGGGCTTTTTTTATGCACGCAAACAGCCGCGCGATAACATTAACGTAAGCTGTATGAAACGCCGCGCGCGTCTGCCGCGCCGCTTGCACGGCTTCCGCCCGGCTGATAATGAGACGTATGACCCAAGCCGTAAAAATATCGCCGTCCATTCTGTCTGCTGACTTTGCTAAATTAGGCGCGGAAGTGGCCGCCATTGACGCCGCCGGTGCAGACATGATCCATGTGGATGTGATGGACGGGCATTATGTCCCGAATATCACCATCGGTCCCGCTGTCGTCAAAGCCCTGCGCCCCCACAGTGACAAGCCGTTTGACGTGCATTTAATGATTACGCCGGCTGACCCCATGCTCGAAGCCTTCGTGCAGGCCGGCGCGGATATCGTCACCATTCATCCTGATGCCGGGCCGCATTTGCACCGCAGCCTTCAGGCCATACGCAACTACGGCGCAAAGGCCGGCATTGCGCTCAACCCCGGCGCGCCGATTAATGATGTTGAATATGTCATTGATCAGCTCGACATGATTTTAGTCATGAGCGTCAATCCCGGTTTCGGCGGACAGAAATTCATTCATTCTCAGCTGAAAAAAATCGAGCAATTACGCGCCCTGATTGACGCATCGGGCCGCGACATAGAGCTTGAGGTTGACGGCGGCGTGAACCCGCAAACGGCGCAGCTCTGTATTGACGCCGGCGCAAGCGCTTTGGTGGCCGGCTCCGCTGTCTTTCACGGTAAGGCCGGAAGCTATGCACAGAATATTGCCGCCTTGCGCGGCGGGTCCGGGGCGACCCTGAAAGCCGTAAACGGATAAGACCGCCATGGCGCGCCGCATCTCATTTTTGAGCGTTCGCGCCCGCAGGGCCGGGCAAGCCGTTCGCGCCGTGCGCCGCGATTTGGGCAGTCCTGTGCGAAAAATGCCGCGCCGCCGCACCCCTCCGCCGCCTTTTATGGCCCGCCCGGCCTTTTTGCCCCTGACAGACGGACAGGCCGCCAAAGCCCTGCTGTCCGGCACGCTGAGCGCGGCCGGCCAAACCATAGACCTGCCCCAAGGCACGCACCCTTGGGAGCGATCCCTGCCCTCGGAGGCCTTTGCGGCCTCGCTGCACGGTTTTGACTGGCTGCGCGAACTGGCAGCATCCAAGGACCCGGCGGCCGGCGCGCTGGCCCGGCAATTAACGGATGATTGGGGCGCGGTATATTCCGACTGGAATATTTTTGCCTATCGCCCGGATATATTGGCCCGCCGCTGTTTTGCCATGCTGGCCTGTTGGGGCGCGCTGCTGGACGGGGACCGCGATACGGCGCCCATAATTGCCGCCAAGCGGCGCGGCCTGCTCGCGCGCCAGATTGCGCGGCTGAAAAAAGACTATATGGCCGTGCCTGAAGGGCAAGACCGGCTCTTGGCAAGCGCGAGTCTGGCCTTGGCAGGCGCAATGCTGCCGGACAGCGTTTTACTGGATAAAAACTTAGACCGGCTTGATGATGCGCTGGAGCGGCAAGTCCACGGGGATGGCGGCCATATCAGCCGCCGGCCGGCCGCAGCGGCGCATATTTTGCAGGCCTTATTGACTGTGGAAGAAGCGCTTAAAATCTCCGGCATTGCCGGCAGCAAGCAAACACGGCGTGCGATTGACCGCATCGCTCCGGCGCTCAGCTTTTTTAACCCGGGTGACGGCTCCCTTGCGAATTTTAACGGCAGCGGAGAGATTCCCGCCGGAGCGCTTAAAGCCTTGCTGAAAAAGACGGGCGTTCGGCCGGCAAAAACATTCAGCTACATGCCGCATACCGGCTATCAACGTCTGGAGCGGGGGCGTACAATTATCATTGCGGACGCCGGCGACAGTCCGCCGGTCGGATTTGACACGCGCGCCCATTTGGCCCCGCTGGCTTTTGAGCTGAGCGCGCGGGGTAAGCGCATGGTGGTAAATTGCGGCTTTAATGACAGCCAGCCGGCCGGTTGGCGCAGCTCTGTGCGTGAAACAGCGGCCCACTCTACATTGGTTATTGATGACTGCTCGGCCGGAGAGATTGTCTTTGGCCGCGCTGCAAAAAAAGCCTTCGGCACGGCCATTTCCAAAAACGCCGGCCCCGTTACATCTGCGCGCCTTGAAGAAGGCGAGGACGTCTGGCTGGACGCAGCTCATGAAGGCTATCGCGCCGCCACCGGACTGGATCATCGCCGCCGCATTTTTATGACCGGTGACGGTAATGATGTGCGCGGTGAAGACTGCCTTTATGTTCCCATCGGCGAGACCCCGCAATTTAAACAAAGCCGGTTTGCGTTTCAAATCCGCTTTCATCTTCATCCGGATGTGCGCGCGACCCTGTCGCGGGATATGCGCAGTGCCTTGTTGATATTACCCGGCAAGGACGGCTGGCGCTTTCGCACGGACGGATTAAAGCTGGCCTTAGAGCCCTCCGTTTATCTGGGCCGGGGCCGCGCGCCGGAGCGGTGCGAGCAACTCGTTATATCCGGCGAAGCCCTGTCTGATAATAACGGCGAAGATAAATCCAATCGCGTGCGCTGGAGCTTTAAGCGCGTCAGCGGTGAGACGGGATCATAATGCCTCTCGGTTTTAAAAGGCCCCGCACGACTATCGCCACAGGCTTGGTCACATTATTCGACAGCCTGCTTGGCGGCCTGTCCATGTACGGCATCATGCGCCTTCGTTATATTTACGAAGGCAAAATGGCGCCCAATAATATTGACATTAAAGCCGCCATTGTCTTCGGCGTTATCTGTTTTGGACTCTGGCTTGGCTTGCGTATTCACAGAGCGGTTTGGCGCTACACATCCCTTGACGATATCGTGCCGCTGCTGCGCGCCGTTGTCTTGGCGGCCATATTAACGCCGCTGGTCTTATTCCTTATTTTTGACCGCGCCGCAGATTTTCCCCGCTCGGCCCCGTTTTTAGTCGTTCCGTTTTTCATGCTGCTGCTGATTATAAGCCGGACGGCTGTTTTGCTGTTTTATCAACGCGATTTGAAAGTCCTTTTTCGCCGCCGCGACGCGGGCGCAAAACGCGCGCTTCTTATCGGGCGCAGTAACTCCCTGCACGATCATTTGCGTGATTTCGCCTACAGCGCAAACGGCGGTTACAATATTGCCGGCCTGATTGATACCGGGGCGGGCTTTTTGGGGCGCTCCATTCGCGGCGTTCCGGTGATGGGCGCGATGGATGATATTCCGGCTGTGCTGCGTAATTTGGAGCGTCGCGGGGAGCCGGCCCCGACGCTGATACTTGTGGACAGAACCATTGACCGGGAGCAGTTGAATATTCTGGTCAAGCAGGCCGCCGAAGCGCAAGCCACGCTTGTGCGCTTTGGCAGCTCCGGTGACAGAGGGCTGATGAAATTTGAGGCCAATGACTTAATCGGCCGTAACGCCAAAGACTTGGACGTGACTCCGGTCCGGCAATTTGTCGAAGGCAAAAAAGTTTTAATCACCGGCGCGGGCGGCACAATCGGCTCCGAGCTGACCCTGCAAATCAGCCGCTTGCGGCCGGCCAAGATTGTTCTCATCGATAACGGGGAGTTTAATCTTTATAAAATTAACGGGGCGCTGGATGAGCATAAGCTGTGTAAATGGCACAGCTATTTAGGGGACGTACAAGACGAAACCCGCATGCGCGAAATCTTTGATTTTGAGCGGCCGGATATTGTGCTCCATGCCGCCGCGCTTAAACATGTTCCATTGTCAGAACTTAATCCCGTTGAGACCATTAATTCCAATGTCGGCGGCACGTATAACATCATTAATCTGGCCACAGAGTTTAAGACTGACAGCTTCACCCTTGTCTCGACCGATAAGGCGGTCAAACCGTCCAATATTATGGGCGCGACTAAGCGCATTGCGGAAATGGCGACCCTCGCCGCCGCCACCCAGAGCCCGGGACTGTCGGCTTGCGCTGTGCGGTTTGGCAATGTGCTCGGCTCAACCGGATCCGTTGTGCCATTGTTTGAAGAGCAGATAAGGCGCGGCGGTCCGGTCACGGTGACCCATAAAGACGCCACACGATTTTTTATGACCACGGAAGAAGCCGCTGCTTTAGTCTTGCAGGCGTCCGCCCTGTCAGCCATGCAGCGCAAAGAAATGGCCGCCATCTATGTTTTGGATATGGGTGACCCCGTCAGTATTACGCAGCTTGCGCGTCAGCTGATCCGTCTGCGCGGCTATGTGCCGGATCGCGATATTGATATCATCTATACCGGTCTGCGCCCCGGCGAAAAACTGACCGAAGTCCTGACCGGCATCCGTGAAGATTTAGCCCCGACCTATGTTGAAGGCGTTAACCGGTTTACAGGCCGTCTGGTGGACCCGAAATCCGTAACCCGCCGCATTGAAGCCTTACTGCGCGCCGCTGAGAGCAGAGACAAGCCGGCCATGATTACGGCCCTGTCAAAGCTGCTGCCGGATTATGAGCCGAACGGAACCCTGCATGAGCGGGTCTGAGCCAAGCTTAACCGGTCGCTCTGCCCTGCCGGACGCCGGCCCTTACATGATTTTTGACGGGCACTGCCTTTTATGCAGCCGGTTTGTGCGCTTTATTTTAGACCGCGAAACTGCGCCGGATATTATCTTTGTCAATGCGTGGTCAGAAACCGGCTTGGCCCTCGCCGCCCGTCACGGGCTGAGCGCGGCAGATTTAGATGAAACCTATTTGGTGATTAAAGCCGGCAAGGCCTTTACCCGCTCGGATGCTGCGCTTGAAGTTTTACGCAGGCTGCGGCGTCCTTGGCCGCTGCTTACCGGGTTGAAAATTGTGCCGAAATCGCTGCGCGACGGATTTTACACTGTGATTGCGCGCAATCGTTATGATTGGTTCGGGCGCAGCGACGTTTGTTTCGTGCCAAGCCCGGATCAAAAATCGCGGTTTATTTTGTAAACGCCGCGCCTCTTCCCCTGCCGCGCAAATCGTCTTAGCGTCGGGCTATGACGACGCCTTTATACCGAAAAGAAGTGATGCAATCGCGCGGCCGAAGCCTGTCCGGTGATGTCATTTTGCATCGCCATGTGCCGAGCCTGATAATTACGGCCTTGCTGCTGGGCGGCGCAAGTCTTGCGGCGGGCGTTTTATGGTTTGGAAGCGTTCAAATGCCGGACGGGCCTGTGCGCCTGTTATATTGGCTGATGGGACGGACAGGTTAATGTCTAAGCTGCCCGTCGTGTACCAAACAGAAGACACGGAATGCGCCCTCGCCTGTCTGGCCATGATTGCGCAATATCACGGCCATGACGTCAATTTGGCCGCGCTGCGCGAACGCTATGCCGTGTCATTGCGCGGCGCCAGCTTGGCCGATATTGTTGAAATGGCAGGCCGGCTGCACCTGTCTCCCCGCGCTTTGCGGCTGGACTTAGAGGATTTGGACAAGCTTCAATTGCCGGCAATTTTGCATTGGGACCTCAATCATTTTGTTGTGCTTAAGGCCGTTAAAAACGGGCGCGTCCTTATTCATGATCCGGCAAGCGGGGCACAATCTTTACCTCTGCGCGAAGTGTCCGAGCATTTTACCGGCGTCGCCATGGAGCTGTCGCGCGGGACTGATTTCACCGCAATCAAAGACCGTACAGATGTGAAACTGTCCGATTTATGGGGCCGGCTGACCGGGCTGAAGCGGGCTCTGGGGCAAACACTGATTTTGTCTGTTCTGCTGCAAATAACAATTTTGCTCTCGCCGTTTTTCCTGCAACTCACCGTAGACGGCGTCTTACTGTCCGGCGATACAGGGCTTTTAAAAGCGCTCGCCATCGGGTTTGGCGGGCTTGTTATTTTGCGCATCGCCGCCGAGGCAACACGCAATTGGGCCATTCTGATTTACGGTCAGCAAATGAGTTATCAGATGACGGGCAATGTGTTTTCGCATCTGATACGGCTGCCCGCCGGGTGGTATGAAAAGCGCCATATCGGCGATATTATTTCGCGGGTCGGCAGTACCGGGCCCATTCAAACGGCGCTGACCCAATCCTTGGTTGCGGCGCTGATTGACGGGGTCATGGCAATTACGACCGTCATCGTGATGTTTATCATCAGCCCGAAACTGGCCGCTATCGTTCTGGCCGGAACCGTGGTTATGCTGGCCGTAACGCTGATGATTTATCCAAGACTGCGCGCGGCGCAAGAAGCGTCTATTCTGACCGGCGCGCAGGAACGCTCTCATATTATCGAGAGCATTCGCGCCGGCACCACCATAAAGCTATTCGGACGGCAAGCGGCGCGCGAGGGCGCGTGGCGAAACCTGTTTGCTGATTTTGTTAATGCCAACACGCGCTTCGGGCTTTGGCGCATCGGCAATAACGGCGTGAAAGATTTAGCCGCGGGCCTGCAGGCGATTGCCGTCATTTATGTCGGCGCGCATTCAGTAATGGACGGCGAAATCAGCCTGGGGCTGCTGTTTGCCTTTCTGGCCTTTGCCGGCGGCTTTGCAATCAGCGCCGATCAGCTATTGGAAAAACTGATTGAGTTTCGATTGCTGGGCCTGCACTTGGACCGCTTGTCCGATATTGTTTTGGGCACGCTGGAGCTAAGCAGCCCGGACAGCGCGCAGACGCTCGGCAGCGGTGATATTGACATAAAGGATTTGGATTTCCGTTACAGCGAAGGTGACCCTTGGATTTTAGACGGGTTTAATCTGAGCGTGAAATCCGGCGAAATGATTGCGATTACCGGCAAATCCGGCGGCGGGAAGACGACTCTGATGAAGCTGATGACCGGGCTTTATCGGCCGGCGTCAGGCCATATCAAAATCGGGTCTGTCAGTCTTGACGATATAGGGCTTGACGCTTGGCGCCGTAATATTGGCGTGGTGATGCAGGACGACACGCTTTTGTCCGGAAGTCTGGCCGAGAACATAGCCTTTTTTGACCCGCAGCTTGATATGGCCAAAGTCGAGCAGGCGGCGAGAGCGGCGCGCATTCATGACGACATTGACGCCCTGCCCATGGGCTATGATTCGCGGGTCGGTGATATGGGCAGCGTTTTGTCGGGCGGGCAAAAACAAAGAGTGCTTTTGGCCAGAGCGCTGTATAAATCACCGCAAATTTTGTTTCTGGATGAAGGGACGGCCAATTTGGACGTGCAAACCGAACAGGAAATCGCGGATGTCATTGCCGGCATGCCGATTACGCGCATCATTATTGCCCATCGCCCCGAATTCTTGCGGCGCGCAGACCGGGTTATTACGCTGTAAGACGGCATGGCTGCACCCTTAGAGTGCAATTTTAGGCTAAAATTTCACCTTAAAGTATTAAAATTGGCTAAGTCTTTGATTTACCATAAATTTTACTTGTACAGACCTTTTTCATTAATTAGCGTTTAAGTATGTTCTTCGGTAATTGTGCCGGGAACAGACATGGAAAGGAGATTCAATATGCGTGAACTCTCTTTAAATGAACTGAAAACTGTTACAGGCGGCACAAAGTCCGCTGAAAAGACAGAAAAACAGGCCACAGAATCCGCTATTCCGGAAATTGATTGCCTGAACCGTCGTCGCAGAGCCTGCGGCGCGTAAATTGATTGGTCAGCCTTTGTGCTGATATAAAATCGCAATGTGTGGAAAAGCTCTCTTTAGAGAGCTTTTTTTATGGTCGAAAAGCCATAATTAATTAACACGTTTGCTGCATTGTTTTCCCGTTATGACACACAGGCGGGCAATGACAAATCTCGGCGCAGATTTTATTAATTTTTTACGAAGCCTGTTGATTGCAGGTCTGGCGGTCCTGTCGCTTGGACAACCCGCTTTTGCGCAAGAGACTGATTACGAGCGACGCCGGACCGCGCGCAAGAACGCTGTAGTGAAGATTCAATCTATCGCCAAAAAAATTGAGCAGCAATCATTTACGCTTAAACATAAAAGTGACGTATTTGGATCCGCAGACGCGACCGGACCTTCAATGGACGAATTAGCGAATATGCGAGTTTGGCTGCTTGAAGCCATGGACGCCATGGATGCCGAGGCCGGCCGCGAAGCCTTGGCGCAATATAAGCAGGCCGCAAAAGCGCTGGGAAGCGCACGGGATCTTAAAATCGCTGAAATAATAGACGGCTATTCCGTCGATGACGGATCATTTGACGCGCAACGCTTTTCCGGCACACTTCAGACCTATAAGACTGACGCAGACCGGTTTGTCCAAGCCTATGCCTGGTATTTTGACTCGCTGACCTACATGCTGGTTCCTGATTTTAATACATCTTTGGCCTCTGCCGGAAAGGCCCTTGAATTTGTGCCTGACACTGTCGACGCAGAAGCAGCAGAACTGTCCATTGCGGTCAACGGATTAATCAGCTCAATTTATTTCTATCTGGGAAACATTGAATTAGCGACAGAAAGTATTGATCTTTACATTAACCAAACGGCGCAAGCCGGCCGGGCAATTGACGGTTTGGCTATTCTGAATAATTTCACATTTATCCTTTTAAAATGGGGCGAGTATCCGGCGGCGTTGACGACAGCGGAAACCTCTTACCGCATGTCAGGCAATGAAGGCGCCGGTAAGCGGGCCAAGGCCGGTTATCGTTACGCCGAAGCGCTTAACGCGCTGGGCAGTTTTGAGACGGCAGAAACCGTTTCCAAAGCGTCGATTGCTATTTCAAACGATGATATCTGGCGGCTTAACCTGAAAGCCGAGCTGGCTGTGGCTCTGGCCGGGCAAGGGAAACGCGCCGAGGCCAAGGCGGCGCTGAGATATGTGCGGGCCGCCAATGCGGATAAAAAATTCGCAGGCCGATATGACGAGGATATCCTGCAAGCCGAAGCCTTACTTGCGGTCAGCGAAAACCGGCCGCAGGCTGTCTTTGATTTGATGCAAAAAAATGCGCGCCATGCCAATCTGCGCCTGCTGGAGAATGCGTCGGAAGACACCCAAGAATTGATGGGCACGCTTGCCAATGACAAAGAAGTGCAACGCGCCCGAGAGGCGGAACTGACCACTAAAAACAATCTGCAACGCGAACGTATTGCGGCTCAGGACAGACAGAGTGTTTTCATGCGCATCGTTATCTTCCTGCTGATCGCCATAGGCATTGGCCTGATTGCATGGGCCATGCGCCAAAACGCATTTGCGAAAAGCGAAGCCGTGTTGAAAAAACGCGCCAGAGCCGGCGAAAAAGCCAAGCGGGATTTCCTGGCTGTCATGTCTCATGAACTGCGCACGCCGCTCAACGGCATTATCGGCCTTGCGGAAATTTTGTCGCGCGAAGGCCCCGATCAAGATGTTAAGTTTAAAACCGGCGTCATATATAAGTCCGGCCTGACCTTGCTTGAGCTTTTGACCAATGTTTTGGATATGTCAAAAATGGATGGCGGCGATATGCAGGTGGATCGCATGCCGACTGCCCTGCGCGAAATTACGCAAAATTTAAAAGCGCTATGGGAGCCGGAGGCGCAAAAGAAAGGCATTGCCCTGACCGTCTATGTGGCCGATGACGTTCCGCAATTGCTTGATGTTGATCCGATGCGCACGCGCCAGTGTCTCGAAAACCTGATTTCCAACGCTTTAAAGTTCACAGATGAAGGCCGAGTGCATGTCCATATCACCTTTGCCCCGGCAAAGCGGAGTGAAAAGCGGGGCCTGTTGACGGTCATTGTTGCTGATACGGGTCAGGGCATGACGCAGGAAAAAGCGCAGCAAATCTTTGAACCGTTTATGCAAGCCGATGTCTCTATTCGCCGTAAATTTGGCGGCTCCGGGCTCGGACTGGCCATTACGCGCAGCATTGCGCATTTGATGGACGGAGATACTACGGTCATCACAGCCCCGGGTCGCGGTTCGGAATTTACGCTGACCCTGCGCGCTGCCGATATGACGCAAGCGCAAGACAGCGCAAAAACGGATGCAAGCCCTGTCACTTTGCGGCCAAGCATTAAAGAACAGTTCCTTCATGCGGACGCCAGGTTTAGCCCCGATAATCAGCCGGCCGCGCCCGAAGTTCTGCCCGGACCGCCGCCCGCTCCCTTGCAAAACCCCCGGCCTGCGCCGCAAGGTAATCGCTTAACCGCCTTAAAGGGCATGCGGGTTTTAATTGCCGAGGATTTGCAAAGCAATCGGGACGTTTTAAAAATCTTCTTAAAACCGGCCGGATGTATTTTGGCAACAGCCGAGAACGGACAGCAGGCTTTGGACGCCCTGTCGGCGCAACAATTCGATGTTGTTTTAATGGATGTGCATATGCCGGTCATGGACGGTGTTCAGGCCATGCAGGCCATACGCGGGATGAACGGGCCGAGCGCAGCTGTGCCGATTATTGCGCTGACCGCCGATACCTCGCCCGAAAGCAATGCCCGCTGCATGAACGCCGGCGCAGATATGTTTTTAACCAAACCCGTTGTCGCCGCAGAGCTTTTCAGCGCAATGGCCATATTAAAAACCACCGCGGGACGGCAAAAGCTGCGGCCACATCACGGTGACACAAACGCCGTTGCGTGATAAAGCCCGGGAATGACCTGCAGGCTTTTACAATATCAAATCGACGCCTTTACCGACCGCCCCTTCCGGGGCAATCCCGCCGCTGTTATTTTAACCGGCGCCCCGCTTTCGGAAGATTTGATGCAAGCCTTGGCAGAGGAAAACAACCTGTCTGAAACGGCTTACCTTGTACCGCGAAGCGCGCCCGGACATTATGACTTACGCTGGTTTACCCCGACAACAGAAATAGAGTTTTGCGGTCATGCCACGATTGCAAGCGCGCATGCCTTGGCCGCCGAGCACAGAGCGCAAACGGATGATGACGGCGCCTATGTTTTTCACACGCGCATCGGCGCACTTCGCGTCACGCGGCCCGAAAACAACTATGTGCTGCGCGCGCCGGCAGCCAAGGCAACCCCAACGCCGGTCACTGCGGCCATGCGCGCCGCCTTTCGGGGGGCCACAATTACGGCCGCCTTTCACGCCGGCGCGAATTTGTATTTGGTTTTTGGCAGCGCCGCAAATGTGCGAACCCTGACCCCTGATTTTACCGCCATCATCGCGTTGTCAGATCATGGCGTCGGCATCACGGCCCCGGGCTTTTCAGACTATGATTGCGTGTCGCGCTTCTTTGTGCCGGCCGAAGGCATTAATGAGGATCCGGTGACCGGCTCTGCCCACGCCGCCATCGGCCCTTACTGGGCACGCAGATTGGGAAAAGAGAATATCCTTGCCTATCAAGCCTCTGCACGCGGCGGCGCGCTGCACCTGACAATCACCGGGGATTATATCGACATTGCCGGACCCGCCGTCACCGTCATGCAATCAGAAATCAGACTGCCTGCGGCTATTTAATTCGCGCGCGAAAGCTGATTGAAAACTCCGGCGGAGGCGAGCCTGCCTCAAACGTTCCTTTGGGATTAAAGCAGATAAAGTTAACAGCCGCATCATAGCCCGGACTTGGCGCGTAGCCGCACGCGGAAAAATCTGCCGGCTTTACGGCCCCGTCAGAAAACCCGACATCGCCCGGATAATTGAAAGTCAAAGCCGGCGTTCCGGTTTGGGTAAAGGTCACCGGATCCGTTTGCGGGCCGGCGTCATCAATATCGCCGTTATAAAACTCAATTTCATCCGGCATGACATCAATCAATAACATAGAATCGGGGTCGGTCGGACCGTTGCCGGAATTCGTTACCGTGAATGTATAAATCACATCATTGCCCGGCACCGCATAGAGCCCTTGGCTCAGCGGGTCGTAAACGGCATTTGTTTTCACAGCCGCAATATCCGGCAGCAATCTTTCACAGGTCGACACATCATGAATGGATATAGCCTGTAAGCCCGGATTTACCGGCGTTGTGCTGTCCGTGCCGCTGCCATAGCTGATGACAAATTGATCGACCGGGCTTTGAAACGTGACATAGACCGTACCTAAATTTGTGTTATTCGCCGCGCCGGCCGTTCCAAAGGCCACGCCGGCAGACACCGTATTTGACGGCCCCCGCGTTAAAGTCGGCAAGACAGGATTTCCGTTCAGGGACCCCGTCAGCGCAATTTTATCTTCAAATTGCCCGGAGGCGTAATCAACATCAAACAGGGCAAATTGCAATTCATCAACGCCTGTGCCGGCGACGCCGACATCAACGGTTGTCAGAATTTCTGAAGCCCGGCTTGGAAAATCAACAAGCATTAAAAGCGCATTTTCAGTCGGGATAAGCCCGCCGCTGTCATAATCCGACAACGCCGGCAAAGCCGTTCCGGAGCCGTCCGGATTAGGCTGAAGCGACGCGGTAGCCCCGGTCAGAGCCCAGCTTATCGTTTCCCCGTCCGTTGTGTAAGAATTGCTTAAATCTCCGGCCGCCCATGCATTCACGTCCCAATCATGCACGGTTGCGGCGGCGCCGCAGCTGAGCGCGGGAGGCGGCGTCACGGCCGGCGTCACCGGGCGCGTCGCGTCATCATCTTCGCCGTTAATACCGTTTGCCGGCGTACTGTCGGGATCGTCCTGATCTTGGGCTGTAATCTGCGCCGTTGCAGTATAGTCGCCCGTAAAGTTCATTGTCGCCGTAATTGCAATGCTCTCGGAACTGCCTGATGCCAAGCTTGTTCCCGGCGTCCAAGTAACGACCCCGCCGCTATGGGTTGCGCCGCCGGTCGCAGAGACAAATGTAAATCCGCTCGGCAGGTTAATCTGCGCGCTGCGGCCGGTTGAGGCCAGCGGCCCGCTATTTGTGATTTGCGCGGTAAAGGTCACATTCGTGCCTTGCGACGGGCTTGCCGGTGTGTGGGTTAAATCCAGAGACAAATCCGCTTCCGTAGAGCCTGTAAAAATCAGATCGGCGCGCAAAAAGTTACCGAAATCCAGACCGTTATAATTATCGCAAATTGTAAAGGTCCAAAGGCCGGCGGCGTTTTGTCCGGCAAAAGCGTTCAGGCTTGCATCAGGCCTGACATCATTTTCATAAGGCGGCGCGACCAAGCCGTCCCCCGTTGTATGGGTTGAGCCTAAAATAAAATCGGCGGCGCCGTCGTTTAAGCGAACATTATAATTCGTCAAAGATCCGGGGCCGTTAAAGTCCGATTCGATAATGCGGCGGGTGATGCCCCCATGAGAAAGCTCGACGCGGATATCGCCGCGATATTCATGTTCTGCCAGAAAGCCGAAGTCCAAATCTTGCACAATAAAACTGTCCGGGACATTAATCGTGCGGGTCAAATTTGCGACTCCGCACGTCACCGCGTCGCCGATGGCGCCGCCGGTCGTTGTCGTATACGTGCCGGTTTGCGCGGACACGGCAGGGGCAAGTATGGCAGCGGCCGCAGCGACTCCCATCGCCGCAGCGCATCTGAATGTTTTCAATCCCAAAGGCATTATCCCTACCTTGTCTGTTATATCCGAGATTAACGCCCGGTCGGTGAAATCTTTCTTAAGAGCTTACCCGCACTCTCTTGGTCAAATTTCAGGCGCAGCTTGATATAAAGGCCGTCGCGGCTGTATTCGGCAGCTTCAAAATCATCATCATTATAGCCTTCGACATTATAACCGACGCTGATCCACATATTCTCTGCCGGGGACACGCCGATTGACGGGCCATAAGCATAAGAGGTTGTTTCGCCCGTGCTGATCATTTGGCCGTGCACACCCACATCAATGCGCGGGGTTACATCATAGCGCAGCTCACCGCCCAGAAGATTGGTCCAATTACTGTAGCGGTCATCGGCAATGTCAGTTTCAACATGCTTGATTCCCCAATAGCCGGTCACTTGCGTGCGATCATTGACCATGACATTTGCGGTCAGATTATTGATCAGCTTTGTTGTGCTGACATTATCTGCCGTGCGGTCATGTTTAAAATCAAACCGGTCAAAGACAACGATGCCTTCACCGCGCGGACGCCAAGCGGTCCCGATGCGAATATCCGTGCGCGCCTCGTCCGTGCCGTCCGTCTTATAATTGACCGCTTGGCTGCGCGCCGCGCCGGCAATGGAGAGCTCTTCTGACAGCTCGCGCGCTACGCCGGCCGTTGCGATATAGGTCTCAGAACTTTGAGAATCGCGGGCCTCAAGACGGGCAGATGCCGAGGTGACAGCCGTGCGGTAACCGACGCCCATATAGCCGGTAATATAATCTTCGCTGATATCAATCGGCGCAATCGCGTCATCGGGGACAACGTCAATCGCTGTGCCGACATTGTCTAAAATCTTACGCTGAGCAAGGCCCGCAGACGCGCTCCATTTTTCGCTTAGCTTAAACTGTTGGTCAACGCCGACAGTCGCGCCGAGGCGGCGGGCGGAATCCCCTGTCAGCATGTCAGTCTGTGCAGAGACGTCCGTACCGATCCATGGGCTGTAGGTTACGCCGAGCGTTGTGTTTTCGCCGGCCGCATTTTGGCCTTCGAGAACTTCATGGCGCAGGCTGACAGCCGCTTTGCTTGTGATGGTCTTATCCAGTCCCAGCGTGGTGCGCTGCGGGAAGAGAGTTGACTCATCCTCGCCGCCCAAAGGCTGCTCATGGGCGACGGAGGCTGTAAAGCCATGCTTAGGCGATGAGAACCGGGCCGAGCCGATAGCCAGCAGGC
The DNA here is from genome assembly GCA_938010385.1 of uncultured Robiginitomaculum sp. GTDB lineage: Bacteria > Pseudomonadota > Alphaproteobacteria > Caulobacterales > Maricaulaceae > Robiginitomaculum. The sequence continues at coordinate 61,639 of CALLVD010000024.1, read as the reverse complement.
TTTCGCGCTGCTCGCCGGCGGTAAGGTCTTCTTTGACATGACGCAGGCCCAGCGCGCCGCCGAAGGCATCGCTGTCTTGGGTGACGCTGATTTCTGTCAGCGTGCGCTTAGCGCCTGTTGCCAGGCTTTGCTCAACATAGGACTGACCCTCAACATTGCGCAGAAGGCGGCGGCCGGTGTCTTCCTGAATATTTTCAGAAATAACGTAGCTCGCGTCAACGCCGTAGCGGCGAATGCCGTTTGTGTTACTGCCCTGTTGACCCACGCCGTAGCCGGCTTCTTCTTCGCGAATATAGGCTTGGGCAGAGAAATCATCAGACGTGTGCACAATCTCGGCCAGATAAGCCGCAGCGTCGATGGTCTCGCCGCTGTCTTGCTTGTCTTTTGACAGGGCATATTCGGCCCGCACTTCGGTAGATTCCGACAAGCGCGCAACAATATCAACGCCCAGCACATCCTGCTCGCCGCCGGGGCGATCAGCGCGGCCTTCTTCGTGGATATAGTTCACACCGGCGCGCAGTTTCCCGCCCGCAGACTTGACCGCCGCACGGGCGCCATAGGTCAGATTGCGCTCCGAATCCTCGGACGTTTCATAATCAACAACGATGACGTTCGGATTAAATTGCGCGTCCGTACCGTCGACCGGCAAGCGGAAAATAATATCGCCTGTCAGATAGTCGATCGTATAGTCCAAATGACGGCGCATAATTCGGCTGTCGAGAATAACGTCGCTTCTGAAGCGGTCACGGGTTTCAATCGTGATGGTTTCTGTTCCGCCGAGCACGGGGGAGAAGCTTGTGCGATAAACGCCGCTTGTCCCGTCCGCCGGAATTTCGTCTTTGGCAAAGCCTTGGTTGGTCTCGGCCGCAAAGGCAATCAGATCAAAACGCTCGCCGGCATATTCCGTCTTAAAGCCGGACAGACGACGGGAATAGCGCGTCAACTCGCTGTCGATCATATTGGTGTCGTAATCGCCGAACATGGCATAGAACGTGTTCTTTTCCAGTTTCAGATAAACGGGATAGCGTGAGCGCGCTTCATGCTCCTGATAAGACCGGTCACCGTAAAGCGTGTAATAGGCGTTCGGATCAATCTCTTCAAACAGATCGCCGTCCCGCTTGCCGCGGCGCTTAGCGGTATCCACCGCCAGTGTCATCAGCCAGTCACCCTTGACCAAGCCTTTGGCAAAGAAAGCCAGGCGTCCGTCAATAATGTCAGTGCCGTTTTCCGACAGATCAATTTTATTGCCTTCAAGCTGCTCCATACCGGCAGAGCCTTCGGCCAGACCGATGATAATCCAGTCGCGTTTTTCAGGTTTCAGGTACATCGTGACGTCAACCGTGCGGCCGTCATCCAGCGTGACTGTAACGGTTGCGCGGCCGGTTTGCAGCGTCGGCTGCAAGCGGATCAAGGCGATACCGTTTGCGCCCACAGAGGCATCGGCGCGCGAGGCGTTGGGCGCGACCAGCTCATTAACGCTCTCAAGGCGATCAGAGGTCTCAAGACGATAAGGCTCCTGAACATCGACCTTCAGCTTGCGGCCGGAATGCACCGGGCGGCCCGCATTGTCTTCAATACGCACTGCAATCACCGGATGGGTACGCCCGTCAGCGACCAGCACGGACTGATCCGGGGCCGCAATAGCGCGCGCAATATCTTTGATGAAATAGATCTCGCGGCGGATAGTTTCAGCAATACTGCCGTCAGCGTTTTTGACCGTCGCCACAAAGACATTTTGCCCGTCGAGCACGTCAACACTGCGCCAGCGGCTGATTAAAACCGAACGGGTTTTATTGCTGTCGCGCGCCTGAAAGTTCAAAAGCGGTACAGGGCTGTCATTTAAAGTCAGGCTGACCGTTTGGCCTTTGGCGTGCTTAATACCGATATTGACGGACGGCGCAGACGGGGTTTTACCCGCTTGCGGATAGACCCATTCAATCGCGTCTGTTTGGGTTTCAAGCCATTCAGAGCCGAAGTCCAAATATTCGGTTGTATCGTTAAACTGCTTTGGTCCGATACTGTCATCAATCTCGCCGGTTCGGGCCAGATAGAAGTTTGCGCGCCAGATGCCGCCGCCTTTATTGTCGATAAATTTCGACGTCTTCAAGCGGGCATATTGGCTGTTATCTTCGCACATCATGGCGGCGTAGCCTTGCGGCAGAGTTTCTTCATCGACCTGGACAACATGAGTGCCGGGCGAAACGCCTTCAAAGTGATACAGGCCGTCTTCATCGGTGACGGTGTACTCGCCGGTTTCCATATAAAGCCGCACGCCGGACACGCCGGTGCCGTCCAGGATTTCCTTGGCCCAGTCTTCATCGGCGTCACAGGCATATTCTGCCACGCGGCCGATAATTGTATTGGTTGAGCGCAGCAGCTCTTCGCGAACGGTCACTTCCGCGCGGGCTATATTCGAGCTTTGAACGCCGTCATTATCAATAACCATAGCGGAGTTGACATACTCACCTTCGGACAGGTTCGCGCCGACCTGCATGATGTAGTGCAGTTGATAGCTCTCGCCCGGCTGTAAAACAGGCAGGGTATAGGTCAGCTCTTGGCCGTTATCGGAGACCACAGGGTCAGCGACTTTTAAGGCGTTGACGCGCGATGAGCCGCTGATGAAACGAAAGCCGCGCGGCGCCATATCATGAACGCGCATTGTGGAGGCGACATTACCGGCGTTTTGGATATTCACACTATAGCGAATAAAGTCACCGACATCAGCGATTGTCGGGGACGCCGTTTTGGTCAGCACAATGTCAGTCTTGGGATCAATCGGCACATCAAAATGCAGCGGGCCTAATGCAGCCTGCGCAAATGTCTCGCCGTAAGAGCCCTGATCTTCAATTAAGTAAGGGCCGTTATCAATGCCGGCAAATTGCGCAGGCTGATAGACGGAACTGAACGTGAAACCTTCAGGGGTTTCAACGTCGAGATAGTAATCGCCCGGCATTAAAATCGGGAATTTAAACTCCCCTTGGCGGACTTCATAAACATAGCCGCCGGAATCTTCAGTGTTTTCGCCGGTCGTGACCGTGGACGGATATATCGACTCGCCGTCAACGCCCAGCACAGTTGCGGGCAAGCCGGTGGCGCGGTCCATAAGCGTTACAACAGCGCCGTCGACCAAATCACCGGTCAGCGCGTTAAACACGCGGCAGTACGGATCAACCAAGGCGGTATCAACGGACACTTCTGTGGCGTCAAACGCATCGATATAGGTTGCCGTCAGGCGCGTTTCTGACTCGGTTGTCAGGCGGTTATCATGTTGCGGGCTCGGATCGCGGCTTGTCGGGACGTAAGCCCAAAATTCGCCGGTCGCCGGACCGCTTTCATAAAGGCGCAGGACGATTTCATCCGCGCCTGATGTGGCAATCGTAATTGTCACGGTCTCTATAATATTGTCATTGCCGTTCTGGCCGGGGTCAATCACCCGAACAAACATCAGCTCGCCGGTGGCATAAAGCTCTGCCGGGGTTAACGGGACAGCATTTGACAAATCAATCAGGTTTCCGATGCCTGTGACAGGCGCGCCGGTTTGCGTGAACGGTCCGGAGAGATTTCCGCTTGGCGCGTAATCAGAGCCGTTAACTTTGATCAAATCGGCACTGTCGGAGGACGGGGCAAAACGAAAGAACTCAATCGTCGAGTCTGTTCTGCGCGCCTCAACTGTAAACACTGCCGGATTGGTTTGCAGGGTCAGAGAGCCGAACTCGGTCTCATAGCTTACTGTCGCGACATTGGTAACCGTGCGTCCGAGACTTGAGGCGTTTTGCGCCTCTGCTCCTGAGAGGGACGCCAACATCAAAACAGTCACAGCGAAGCACTTTACCCAAAATTGGATAATTGTATTCACGTCAAACCCCACCAATCCTCATTTCGTATCAACGCGCCCGGCTGTCGAAATTTGTAGAATCGGCTTTCCAAAAAATTTAAAAGAGAGAGCGTATCTGCGGCGGCATTCATCTCCGCCGCAGATAGATATTTTCAGGTAAAGCTTACTTCACCAAAGCACGGATGATGACTGTGCCGACCTGACCGAAGTCAAGGGAAGCGTCTGTCAGAGCAACTGTACACGCGCCGGCATCACAATCTGTGTTGGCCGCAGGGGCTGTTAAATCAGCAGCGTCAAACGTTGTAACGTCAGCCGCGACGAATTCCAGATCGCTTGGCAGGATATCGGCAAAGTCGATATCAGTGACGTTAGAACCGGCATTTGAACCGTTGTTTGTGACCGTAATCACATACTCAACACATGCACCCGGAATAGCCAGAGCGCCTGCAACAGGTGTGCCCGGAATAGTTCCGCAATTTGTGTCATCCTGTGCAAAGACAGAAACTGTCTTAACAGCGTCAAGATCAGGGTCAGCAACGATATAAGTACCGGTGGCTGCGAAGCTACCGTCATTTGCACCGTCATTTGTGCCTGCACCGTCGGAGTCGATATCGGCAAGGACGTTTTCAGCCGCGCCTGTCAGCGTGTTACCGCCTGTATCCGCAACAGCCAATACAGCCGTCGCGCCTGTTGTGCCGTCATTGGCCGTATCAGCGATCAATGTGATGTCAGCTTCAGCCAAATCGATAACAGCAGGATCAGCCGCTGTTGTCGGGACGTCAGAGCTTACAACAACCCAAACAATCGGTGACGTCGCCGCAGGATCAATACTTCCGGTCGGAGAGATTGTTTCCGTGTTAACGCCGGAGCCCGGTGTATAGGTATAGGCTGTGCCTGCGATATCGCCCGGGCCGAAACCTGCAACGCCATCATCAAAGTAATATGTGATTGTCAGGCCTGTTGTATCAAAGTCATCGCCGGCTTCGTTAACCAGGTCAAGTGTGTAGTCCTGAACATCGTTACCTTCGTTTGTCAAAGCAAACACAAGCTCTTGGTCTTGCGCGCCCGGAACAACTGTCGTGTCGCCATTGCTGACAACCGTCAAATCGATCAAACGGTCAACCGTAAAGTTTGTCGGTGAGTTCGTACAGTTCGTTGTCGCTGATGCCACACAGGCCGGGTCCGTATTAATGACCGGCTGCGGCGTTGTGCCGACGGTGTATTCCAGGGTAAATGTGTTTTGCACATTTGTTCCCGCTGCAGTGCCTTCGGCGTGAGCCGTGCCTGCAGAAAATACGGCCAAGGCAGACGCGCCCAGCAGTACTTTCGTGAGTTTAGATAAATTTCCCATTACACTTACTTTCCTTCATTAGTGATGAGGAAAAATGTAGCAAAAAGGGTTTAAGCAAGCTCAAACAAGCGTGGTAAACAGAGGGTTTAAACCCCCTGCAAAACAGGCGGTTTGAAAATAAACATGTAAACCGCCCGTTAAAACCGGCCGAATTCACAAGACTGTATCAGGATGGGGGGATCCGTCTCTCTCGCAGTTTGCTAGCGACTAAAAAAAGCGCTGTCACGCAAAACTCTGACTTGCGGTTAGCAAGCCGTTTTAAATATTACCTAACAAGACGTAAACTGCGCCATACTGAAACTCGCCGTCCGCGCGCGCCGTTTGTAAAAACTCTTTTGCGTTTAAACGCTTAGGCCGCCGCGTCCTCTTTGCGTGGCAATAAAGCCTGCAATTTGCGGCCGTTTAAAATCTTTGTGAGAGCGCGCAAATTTAAAAAATGCGCAGCCTTTACCGCTGCGCGTCAAATTTTACGGTTAATAAACTTATAGCAAAAATAAGTGCGTTAAGATTTGATAAGGTTAATTAAAAACCGGTTAAAGACCGCGCAGGGACGCACTTTTTTACAGATTTTCAATCGGAAAATCTTAATTAATAAAGACCGCAATCTTAACGCGGGCATAGGCTGTTAACGCAATCTTCAGCACCCTTAACCCTGCCTTAAGCCTTTAAGTCTTTGCAAGACGCAATTTACCATAAACAATTCTGTGCCAAAAGGAGACTGTTTACGCCGAGCGATTCTCAGGGCGCAAAATTCTTTTTGCCCGCCGGATCTCCGCTTGCGCAATGAAAGGGCGCAGGTCCGCAAAAACGCTGAATGCAGGCAAGCTTTGAAATTCAGATCGGTCAAAGTTTTAAAACAATTAAGTCGGCGCAGCGAAAAGCTTCCGCCTTTAATCGGCCTCCAAACGGCCGGCGCCGACGCTTCTGTGATCGCGCATATCAGCCGTGAATAAAAGGGCGGGGTTTTAAGCTGCGGCCTTAGCCGGCTCAACACGCTTTCTTTCTGCGCGCCAAGGGCCGGGCACAAAAAAGCCCGGCGCGGGAAAACCGGCGCCGGGCTGAATATTTTAAACTTTAAAGGACCTTATTTAAGGCGGCCCTTAAACGACAGCTCGCCGCCGGCATTCGGCGCGATCTCTTCGGATACGCTCCAGCGAATATGGGTCAGCTCTTCAGGCTTGGCCGGGCGCAAGCTCCCGTCATTATCGATTGTCATGACAGACTCCCGTGATGAAAAACTGTCGCCATTGTCAGCAGAATAGGTCAGAGAGGCCAGCTGCGTCTCAGCAGAGCCCTCAATATAAGCTACATCTTTCGGAATCGGCATGGTCAGGACAATGTCACCTGCCGGCTCGGCCTTATCGTTTTTAAACTCCAAGGCGTAGATAACATTTTCGCCCGGCGTGACCAATTTGGCCGCCTCGCGCGTCAGCTTAACCTCTCCGGTCGGCGTCTGCGTGCGGACCTCTTTATAAACTTTTTGCTCGGCGGTCAGCGCTGAGGCAGCTGCGCCAAAGCTCATCGCGGCAATCGCCGCCGTCAATGTCAGTGATCGAAACATAATAGGCTCCTTTAAGATGCCGTCAGGCTAAAAGAGCAGTCTTAATTTTGTATGACCGGAGCTGCGAATGAGTCAGTCAACAGGGCCCGCAAAACCCCCTTTTGCGGCTCCGGCCTGCTTGCGTCCTGCGGCCCGGCGAACCGGCGCAGCGACTGTCCCGGACAAGGCGGCCGGACGGCTGAATTGGCTGATCTTAAGAACAGACGTCTCTCCGGTCTCAAGACTGACAGTCAAAAGCGCGCCGAAATCGCGGCTTTGTTCGGGTGCGGGCTGCTCCCACACATAAAGATGGCTGTCATTACCCAAATCGTGACCGACGAGCGGTTTTCCGAATTTCGCGCGCAGCTTTTTCTCCAGCGCTATGCCGTCATCGGCGCGCACCGGGGCGTAATTCAGTCCGATAATGCGGCCCTGGGTAAAGCCGCCGTTTCGCGCGGCAATATCAAAAACCAGAGCGTCGCCGGCGTCGGTGACAAACCGTGATTGTTTCAGCGAAGCGCTGCGCGTCTTTTCTTTTCGCGCTTCGCGCTCGGCCGGCTTAAACGGCGTTTCGGACAGGGCCGGCGCGATATCAGCCGCGCTTTGTCCGACAGACAGGCCGAAGACGCGCAGCGGCCCGTCATCTTGTGAGGCATAAGCCTGCGGCCCCGCCGCGCCAAAGAGCAGAAGGCCGCCGGCAATCGGGCCAAAAATAAATCGCGTCATCATACGCGAAAGCCATACGCTGAAATCTTTAAAATTTTAAAAACAGGCCAAGCCAAGCGGCTGCAAAATTTACTTTCTGTTAAGACAATTCCTAAACGCCGCCTTTAATCCTTCCATGTCAGGGTTGCCTGAAATGAGATAGGGGTGTCATGCGAATCAATACATTAGTCACTTTAGGGGCGTCTGCCGCCTTCGGCGTTATGTCAATTATTTTGGCGCGCGGATGGATTAACGATGCTGTCTCGGCCCGCTATGCCGGCGCGCCGTCCGGACCGGCTTTGACGGCGCCGGCGAGCGTAAACACAGTGCCTGTGGTTGTCGCCGATATTGATCTTAATTTCGGCGACCGGCTGGATCCGCAAAATTTGCGCATTGTCGATATGCCCGTAGATGCCGTGCCGGCCGGAAGCTTTTCAAGCTTTTCATTTATGCTCGGCGATGCGCAAGCGCCGGCCGTTGTCCTGACCGCTGTGCGCGCCAATGAGCCGGTGCTGGATAATAAAATCAGCGGGCCGGGCGGACGCGGATCTTTGTCTGCCATGATTAAAGAGGGCTACCGCGCGGCCTCTATTCGCGTCAATGCCGTGGCCGGCGTGGCCGGATTTGTCCTGCCGGGCGATCATGTGGACGTCATCCTGACCCGCGATACAGCGACCGGAGATCAGGCCCGCAAGCTGACGTCAGATATTATTTTGCAAAACATCAAAGTGCTGGGCGCGGACCAAAACGCCGACCAAACCGCTGCTGATGTTCAGGTCGTCGGCACGGTAACGCTGGAAGTGATTCCGGCTGACGCGCAAAAATTAGTGCTGGCTATGGATATCGGCTCCCTGTCTTTGACCCTGCGCCAGAGCGGCGAGACGGTCATTACGCCGGTGGCAAGCCTGACGGAGAAAAGCCTGATGCGCGCGCAAACGGCCCATGCGCCCACGCGCAATTATTACAAACGGCCGGCGGTTAAAAAGGCCGATGCCCTGCCCGCGCCGGCCGCCGGCGTGCCAACCGCCAAAGTCAATATCATCCGCAGCGGCGAGCGCGAGAGCGTCAGCGTTCGCAAAGAAGTCATCGGACGTCAATCGGCCGCGCCCCAAATGGCCGGCGGCGCGAAAGGATAAATCATGACCCGCAAATTCTTACCCGCCCTGCTTTTGACAGCCGCCTGCCTGACGGCGGCTCCCGCTATGGCAAAGTCGTGGATTGAAACCGCGCCAAGCGGCGCGCGCACACAAGCCGACATCACCACCGGCGCGCCGGTCGTCATGCGCACGGATAAATCCTTTTCCGACATTATGGTTGCTGACGCCGGCGTGGCGGATGTGGTCGTGCTGACCGACCGGTCTTTTCACCTGATGGGCAAGACAAGCGGCAAAACCAATATCATGCTCTATGATAATCAAAAGCGCCTGATTGATATTGTCGATGTCAGTGTCGGCTATGACGTGGCCGCGCTGAAGAAATCTTTATTTGAGACCTTCCCCGGCGAGCGCATCGAAGTGCGTCCCATGGCCGGCGGGATTTATCTGTCCGGCAAAGTGTCAGGCGCTCCGGTCGCCGAGCGCGCGGTGAAAATCGCGCAGCGTTACGCCCCCAATGACGTCACCAATGGCCTGATCATCAAAGACAGCCATCAGGTTCTTTTAGAAGTGCGCTTTGTCGAAGCCTCCCGCGACGCGGTTAAAGGTCTGGGCATCGGCCTGCTGGTCAACAGCCCTGACGGAACCCTGTCCGGCACAGGCAGTTTTCAGGCGGGCGGCGGCTTAACCAATGCGGGCGGCGGTTTCGGTCAGGCCTTGGTCAATGCTGCCTCCGGTCTTTATAACATCGACGTCGCCATTGACGCGCTGGAGCAAAAAGGTGTGGTCCGCACGCTGGCCGAGCCCAACCTTGTCGCTATGTCCGGTGAGACGGCCAGCTTTCTGGCGGGCGGCGAATTTCCGGTCCCGGTGCCCGGCGATGACGGCCAAATCGGCATTCAGTTTCGCCAATTCGGCGTCGGCCTCGCCTTTACGCCGACCGTGCTGGATGAGGGCGTCATTAATTTAAAAGTCAGCCCGGAAGTCAGTCAGTTAGACCCGGCGCGCAGCGTGCGGATTGGCGGCATAGAAGTGCCGGCCCTGACCGTGCGCCGCGCCGATACAACGGTCGAGCTGCGCAATGATCAAAGCTTTGCTATTGCCGGACTGCTGCAAAACACAAGCTCAGATTCTACCGCGCAAGTGCCGTGGCTGGGTGATGTGCCAATTCTCGGCAGCCTGTTTCGATCCACGCGCTATACGAAAAATGAAACAGAGCTGGTGATTTTAATCACGCCGCGCCTGGTCGCGCCGGCCTCGGATATATCCGATCTGGCCACGCCGCTGGACGGCGTCACACTTCCGTCGGAAGGGTCTAAGTTTTTACTGGGAGCGCTGGAAGGCGCGCCGGCCGGCGGCGGGCTGACCGGCAGCTACGGCCATGTTTTTCAATAGGAGCGCGTCATGAGATTTTTACACCTATCTGTCGCCGCAGCGGCCCTGACACTCACCGGATGCGTAAGCGCGCAAGCGGCCATGCCGAGCGCCGCTCATACGGCGGTCAAAACCAATATCGCGGCGCAAGCCATTACGCCGCCGCAGGCGCAGAAAGCCGACCGCAATATTCCGCAAGACCGCGCCCTGCGCGATGCGGCGCGAAAGCGATACCGAACGGATACAATTAAGCCGCCTAAAAAAACGGGAACGCAATAGGGCAAATTTGGCGGGGGCCGAAACGGGATAAAATGAAAAAGACAATAGAGAGACTTTTAAAAAGATTTTCGCGAGACAGCTTTGGCGGCGTCGCCATTTATGCAGCGGTCACCGCGCCGGTCATGGTGGGCGGGGCAGCCCTGTCCGTGGATGTGGCCCGGGTTCAAAATCTGGACCAGCAATTACAGCGCGCCTCTGACGCCTATGCCCGCGCGGGCGCGGCGGAGCTGGACGGGCGCAGCGATTCCATTACCCGCGCCAATCGGGCCATTGATTCGTTGATCAGTAATGAGCAATCCTATGCCGGCACGCGGCAGCAAGTGGCCATCGGCACGCGGCGCTTTCTGACAGACCTGCCCGCGAACGGGTATGAAGACGCCGGGCAAAACCTTGTCACAACGGATCCACGCCAAGCCAAATATGTTGAAGTGTCCGTCAACCCGACAAAAATTGACACAATCTTTCCGCCAAACCTGTCGCGCGGCATTGCCTCTGTCACGCTGAACGCCAAAGCCGTGGCCGGTTTCAGTTTCGGCGTGTGCGGCGCGGCGCCGGTGTTCGTTTGTAACCCCTATGAAGGCACAGGCCTGAGTCTGTATCAGGCCTTGGAAACGCCGGCCGAACGCCGCCGCCAAATCCGGTTTTTGACCCCGGGCGGGGGCAATGACAACTTCGCTCCCGGCGCGTTCGGATTTTTAGATCCGTATTCTGATAAAGGCGTCAGCGGCGCGAACATCATCCGCGACCAAATTGCCATTGCCAAAACCGACAGCTGCTTTCAAAGCGACGGTGTTAAGCTGCGGCCCGGCCGTATCAGCTCTGTGGCCGATGCCGTGAATGTGCGTTTTGATATTTATCAGGGCCGCTACAAGAAGGCTGAATATTCTTCAAATCCCGACTATGCGCCCGCCGCCAATGTGGTCAAAGGATACGGCCCGAAGCAGACCGGACGCCGCAATAAAAAGCGCAGCAGCACAACAGCCGCCTGCGATATGGAGCCAAACAGCGACGCATTTGCCATGCCGCGCGATAACTGTTTTGAAAACGGAACCTGCACAAGTCTTGCCGGCAATATGGGCGGCGGCAATTGGGATTTCCTGACCTATATGGAGATCAATCATAACCGCATGCGCGCCATCCGCATTGCCGGCACGACCTATCACCTTAATTACGCCTCGCGCACAGTCACGCCGTCAACCCCGCCCTCGCGCTATGATTTATATCGCTGGGAAATTGATAATAATTACGTTCCGGGCGCGCTGACTTACGGCAATAATTCGCATACGCCGGAAGAAGGCCTGCCGACCTGTCACACGCTGGGCGCTTACACCGGGGATGTGGACAGGCGGGTCATTTCCGTCGCCGTTTTAAACTGCGGCGAACTGGCCGCCAATTATGACATCAGCGGTAATTCGCGCGAGCGCGTTCCGGCCGAAGCCTTTATTGACGTCTTTATCACCGAGCCGATGACGCGCGGCAACGGACAGGACAGCGGCGGATTTTACGGCGAAATGATCGGCACGGTTAAAGGCGACAGCACGCTGGCACGCGATACCGTCGCGATGGCGCGGTAATGCTGCGCCGATTACGACAGGACACGCGCGCAAGCATCAGCGTAGAGGCCGGGCTCGCCCTGCCTTTCCTGATCCTTTTGGGCATGGGCGCAGCGGATTATTCAAACCTGCTGATTTCTCATCACAAAATGCAATCAAGCCTGACCAATGCCGGCACCTATCTGGCCCGCGCCGGCGCGCCGAGCGCGCTTGAGAGCCGCGCCAAAAACCTCGCCGTGACCGGGGAAATGTCCGGAGGCACAGCCAAGCTTCCGAACTGGACGACGAGCGATATTACCATCGCCTACAAAACTGTGGTAAATAGCGGCGGCAATTATCGCGGCAATAATATCCGCGTTGTCAAAGTGTCGTCCGCCCTCGAATATCGGGGGTTTGGGTTTGTGAACGCCATTGTACCCGGCCGCGTCACCCTGCGCGATTCTTTCGAAGCCCGCATAGAAGGCTCCACATAATGCTGCGCGCGCTTTTAAAAAATACCGCCGGCATTGCGTCGGTTGAGTTTGCGCTTTTGTCCGGCTTTTTGATTGCAGTGACCTTGGCCGCGCTCGAGCTCGGCTATGGCTATATGCAGTATAATCAGGTGCAGCAGGCCGCGAGAACCGGCGCGCGGCTGGCGGCTGTGTCCGACCCGGTCGCGAGCGATATGCACAATATGACCGGTCTGGGCAGCGCGTCCGCCGGCGACCCCATGCCCGCCTATACGCGCATATGCAGCGGAGCAGCGCAGACCTGCAGCGGCGGCAGCTATGACGGCAACGCGATGAACGCGCTGATCTTCGGCCCGGACAATGATGGCACATGCGCAGCAACAGCCAAAGCGCGGCGCGGGCTTTGTGATGTTAATGCCGATATTGAGCGCAAGCACGTCACGGTCACTTATGAGGGATCGGGCCTGGGCATTGCCGGCAATCCCGCCAAGCTGACCCCGCTGATAACTGTAAAAGTCAGCGATTTAAATTTCGACTTTATGGTGGTCGATGCATTTTTACCCAAAAGCTTTACCAAAATTCCCGACATTGAAGTCTCCGTTATGGCGGAAGATTTAAGGACCCGATCATGAGCCGTAACCCGACCCGGAAAACCTGTATCGCTCTGATGGGCGCGGCCGGCGGCGCCGGCGTGACCGGCGCCGTCATTGAGACCGGCTATGCCGCCATGAAAGTCAAACCGGCCGCAGGCAATGCTGCGCCGCGCGTCTGCCTGATGGATTTAGATTTTGAGAATGGCGCGCTGGCCTCTTATTTGGATATAGCTGCCGGCATTGATACCGGCGTTATGGCCGGCGACCCCGCGCGCATTGACGGCGCGCTGACATCGGCCTTTGTCACCAAGCATGACAGCGGCCTTCGCCTGCTCGCTGCGCCGGGGCGGCTTGGCGGTAATGACGGGGTAAATCCGAATTGCGTGCTCGCCCTGATGGACGCCGCCGCCACGCTTTATGATGTGTTGGTTTTAGACGTGCCGCGTCTCTGGCAGCCTTGGACCCAAGCGGCTTTGATGGCGAGCGACCGCGCCGTTATGATGACAGATATGAGCATCCCCGCCCTGCACAGCGCCCGGGAGCGCATGGCGCAGATCGAAGCCATTACTCAGCCCGGCCGGCCGATGGACATTGTCATCAACAAACATGAACGCCGCAGTTTTCGCGCGACCGTTACCGCCACTGATGCGCAGCAGGCTTTGGGCCGCCCGGTTACCGCCTTTGTCGCTGTTGATCCGGCCACGCCGCGTAATGCCATGAATTGCGGACAGCCGGCCGGCAGCCTGCAAGCCGACAGCCGCTATGCCAAAGACATGGCCGCTTTAATGAAAGTGCTGATGAGCCCCGCCGATAATGCGGCGCGCAAAGCGGCCGGATAGGGAGACGGATATGGGACGGTTTTCAGATGTCATCAAAGGCAGGCAAACGCCGGCTGTTACGGCGGCCGCCGCGCGCGCGGACGCGGACGCGCCGCTTATTGCGCCGCAACTTGTTACGCCTAAACAGGAGGCCGCACCCAAGCCGGCCCCTCGCCCGAATGATGCGCGCATGGACGCGAAGATGAAAATTCACAGCCGGTTGATTGACGAAATTGATCTGTCTTCTCTGGACACGCTGAGCGAGCCGGAATTGCGCGAGCGGGTTCACGATGTGGTGGCCGCGCTGGCGACTGAGGAACGCTTGCTGATGAACGCCGGTGAAATTCGCCAATTTGCGGCCGAGGTATTTGATGAAATGACCGGTTTGGGCCCGCTGGAGCCGCTGCTGAAAGATGACGCGATTGCCGATATTTTGATTAACGGCCACGAGCAGGTTTATGTGGAGCGCGGCGGCGAGCTTGAAATCACGCCGGTCAAATTTCGTGACGAGCCGCACTTGCTGCGCATTATTAACCGCATTGTTTCGCAGGTCGGCCGCCGGGTTGATGAGAGCATGCCGCTTTGTGATGCGCGGCTTTTGGACGGCTCGCGGGTCAATGTCGCCATTGCGCCGATTGCCGTAGACGGGCCGCTGGTTTCTATTCGCAAATTTTCCAAAAAGCCGTTCACCTTTGACAAATTGGTAGAGTTCGGCGCCATGCCCAAAGAGGTCGCCGACTTTCTTTATGCCGCTTGTAAATCCCGCGTGACGATATTAATTTCCGGCGGTACAGGCTCGGGTAAGACGACTTTGCTCAACGCCCTGTCACAATCCATCAGCCACAAGGAACGCCTGATTACCATTGAAGACGCCGCCGAGCTTCAATTGCAACAGCCTCATGTGGCGCGCATGGAAACCCGCCCGCCCAATGTCGAAGGCAAGGGCGAAATCCGCCAGCGCGAACTGGTCAAAAACGCGCTGAGAATGCGCCCGGACCGGGTCATTCTTGGGGAGGTTCGCGGCGAAGAAGCGTTTGATATGCTGCAAGCGATGAACACCGGCCATGAAGGCTCTATGGCCACGCTTCATGCCAATACGCCCCGCGACGCCATTACCCGATTGGAGCAAATGGTGGCCATGGGCGATATGAAAATCACGCCGGAAGCCGTGGCCGGGCAGATTGCGTCCGCCATTGGCCTCATCGTTCAAGCCACCCGCATGTCAGACGGTCAGCGCAAAATTATCTCCGTCGCAGAAATTACCGGCATGGAAGGCGCGATTATCCAAATGCAGGAAATCTTTAATTACACCAAGCTGGCGACCGACAGCGACGGCAAGGTCATCGGCGAGCACCGCGCGACCGGCATTCGCCCTAAATGCCTCGATCACATCCTGACGCGCGGCATTAAAGTGCCGGCCGATTTATTTCAGCCGCGCACGCTCGGCCCCAAAGCCGTTCTGCCTGAAAGCGATCTGGCGGAGGACGGCGCGTAGTGGCAGAGTTTCCCGTCATCGTTTTCTATGTGACCGTTTTCGCCTGCGCGTTTTTGGCCGGGCAAGCGATTATCGGCGCGGGCCGGCAGACGGCCGTGCGCGTGCGCCTGGCTAATGCGCGCCTGCGTAAACTTTCGGGCAAAGAGAACGATATCGACGTGATTGCCAAAATGCGTAAAAGCCGCAGCCTGAACGCCGACGGTGAGCTGTCCGTCGTGATTGAGCGCATTAATAAGCTGGTTTTGCAGTCCGGCGCGCCGCTGGGCCGCTACGGCATTTATATCGCCATGGGCGTTTTGCCATTTGTTCTGGCGGGCGGGCTTTACCTGATTAAAGGCTCGCCGGTATTTTCCGCCGCGGGCTTTGTCGCCGGAGTTTTCCTGCCGCTTTTGGTTTTGAAAAAACTGGTCAAGCGTCGCCGCAATAAAATCGGGGAGCAATTACCGGAAGCGCTGGATGTTATCGTGCGCTCGCTGTCGGCGGGGCATCCGGTGCCGGTCGCCATGAATATGGTGGCGCGCGAAATGCCGGATCCGATCGGATCAGAGTTTGGCATGGCGAGCGATGAGATTGCCTTTGGCTCCGGGCTCGGAGAGGGCGTGCAGCGCATGGCCGACCGTATCGGCCAAGTTGATTTTGACCTGTTCGCCGCCACAGTGCGCCTGCAAGAACGTACCGGCGGCAATCTGGCCGAACTGCTGCGCAGTAATGCCCACACGATTCGTGACCGTCAGCGCATGCGCATGAAGATACAAGCGGCCTCATCAGAAGGCCGTATGTCCGCGCTGATTTTGAACGTCGCGCCGGTCCTGCTTTATATCGCCGTGCAAGTGACGGCGCCGGATTTCTACGGCGAAGTGAAGGGTCACAAAGCCCTGACTTACGGATTTTGGTTTGCCGGCATCTGGATGATCATCGGTAATTTGGTCATGCGCAAAATGATTAATTTCAGGATTTAGGGGCCGGTTATGTTTGGAAATGTTTTGATGCCTGATTTGCAAATCGCCATCGCTATTGCCTTTTTCGCCATGTCTTGCGCCTTGGTTTTTATCGCCGTGAAGACGGCTCTGGCCGAGGCTAAACAGACCAAACGGCGGCTTACCACCGCCGGACAGCCGAAGGCCGCAGACGGGCCAAGCGCCGCCGGTATATTTTCAAAATTCGCCGGGCAGATTACCCTGCCTGATGACAAAGAAATCTCGCGCCTGCGCTACCTGCTCTCGCAAGCGGGATTTTTCTCCCCGAGCGCTGTGCGCGTTTTTTACGCCGTGCGCGTATTGGTCATCATCGTGCCGCAGCTTATCCTGGTCGCCGCATGGGGTATGATCGCGCACAATTCAGAGCCTAAGACGCTTTTGCTGGCCTCGGTCCTTCTCGGCGCGGCCGGTGTGTTCGGGCCGCAAATGGTCATCAAGCATTTGAAAAAGCGCCGCACGCAAATTTGCAAGGACGGCTTTCCGGATATGATGGACTTATTGGTCGCCTGTATCGAAGCCGGCTTAGGACTGGACGCCGCCTTGGCCCGGGTTGCCGGCGAATTAGAGCGCCGCTATCCGCCGCTGAAAACCGGACTTGATTTGATGAATTTGGAATTGCGCGCGGGCCGGGAGCGTCATGAAGCCCTGAAAAACTTTGCCGAGCGTTTGGATCTGGAAGAGGCCAAAGCGCTCGCTATCATGCTCAAGCAATCCGAAGAAATGGGCAGCTCGCTCGGCGAAGCTTTGCGTACATTTTCCGATGAAATGCGCAGCAAGCGCATGCTGACAGCAGAAGAAAAAGCGCTCGCCCTGTCGGCCAAACTGACTGTGCCGCTGATTGTTTTCATCTTTCCGACCATAATGGTCATGTTGCTGCTGCCGGCCGGCATTCGTTTGGCGCAAGGCCTGTAATGCGGCGCGCGCCCCCTTATCTTGCCCTTGCGGCGGCTCTGCTTACGCCTTTAAGCGCGGGGGCCAATACGCTTGATATCCGCCCCGTTATAACCCGGGGCGCGGACGCGGCGCAGGTGGATGAATGGGTGAAAGCCGGCCGCGATGCGCTGTACAGAAAAGACTTCGAGGCCGCCTATGACGCCCTGACCCGCGCGTTAATTGAACGCCCCGAGGACGGCGACATTCAGTTATCAATGGGTGATGCCCTGCTCGGCCTGTCACAATTTGCGGGCGCGCTGAAGCACTATCGCGCAGCGCCGGCAAGCGCGCAAAGCTTCGCCGGCATTGTGTTGAGCAAGGCTGCGCTGGGCGCATCAGAGGACGTTGAAGTCGATCTGAACGCTGCCTTGGAAATTAATTTGTCCGACACGCGGCTTTGGCTGGCCTTGGGCCGGTTTTACGACAGTGAAGACCGCAGCCTTGAGGCCCAATCAACCTATGTGCAGGCGTTAAAATTCGGCGCGGATCACGCCGTTATTGTCAACAGCCTGGGCATGTCGCTGCTGCGCGCCGGCCGTCAGGCGCAGGCCTTGGAGAAATTTCAGCAGGCCAATGCAATCGCGCCTGATGTGGAGGTTTTTGATAATAACCGCCGGCTGGCTTTAGCGCTGCAAGGCGACTTCGACGGGGCCATCAGCGGCGTGACCGAATCCCGCGCGGCGCATATTTATAATGATGCCGGCTTTATCGCGGCCAAGACCGGCAAGCCGCAAATTGCAAAAATCCTTTACCGGCAAGCCCTGCAAATCAGTCCCGTTTACTTTCCTCCGGCGAAGGCTAATCTGGACGCGCTTAAAACGGCAGGCTGATTGCGCCGACCAAGCGCACAATTAAAAACGCCGCCCCGCCGGACAGAATGAACGCCAGCGCCATGATAAAGCCGTCCCGCGCCATAATTCCCAAGCCAAACAGCCCGATTAAAAATCCGGGTATGACCACGCCGAACGGCACCGCGCCAAGCGGAAACATGGTCAGCGCTAAAACAATCGCAATCAACGCGGCGACGACTGTGGCCGGCCCCGTCGCCAAAACCTGAAAGCGGGGACGCAATATGCCGTCGACGGCCGTCAATACAGGCCGCACAAATCGGCGCGCCTTATCTACTTTGGATTTTTGAATTTTTACCTTGCGCAAAACTTCCGGCATCCACGGCGTTTTGCGGGCCAGCAAAAGCTGCCCGGCAAATGTGATAACAATCACAGCAAACGCAATCGGCACGCCCGGAATCGCGCCGAGCGGCGTCATCATGAACAGGCCGACCAAGGTCAAAATCGGCCCAAATGCGCGATTGCCGAAACTTTCAATCAGTGATTTCAAATCCGTCTCGCCGTCTTCAACGGCGTCATCGACTTTTTCCAAAATACTTTGAAGCGGCTTTTCACTATTGCCGGCCAAGGTAAACTTTCCCCATGCGGTAGCTGATGAGCACCCGGCAGTTTTGCAGCGGCCCGCCGGCCGGCGGGCGAAACACCCAATTTTCAACAGCTTTGCGCGACGGCGTTTCAAACAGACCGCCATAGGGCACGGCGCGCTGAATTTTTACATTTTGCGTTTGCCCGGCGGCGTCCACGTCAAGCTGCACAATCGTCCAGCCTTGCCGCCCGCCGGTATAAGCGCGGCGCGGATAATCCGGCAGGTCAAATTGCAGCGCGGCCAGTTTTTCCCCGCCAAGGCAGTCATGCTCCTGCGCGTAGCTTTTCACCCACGGGTCAACCGGATAGTCAGACCGCGGCATAAACGGCGCGGGCTCGCCTGCGCTTACGCAGCCCGAAACCGTCATGGCGGCGATAACAAAGCCGCAAAGGGCGATTGCGGGGCGAGCGCTCAATCCTCTTCCCCAAACCGGCTTTCCACCAAAGCCACCAAAGCATCAACGGCGGGCTGCGCCTCAACGCCGGTGGCGCAAATCGTGATATCTTCGCCGCAGGCACTGCCGAGCATAAGCAGTTCCATGATGGAATCCGCGACGACCGTTTCGGCGTGATCGCTGTGCGAGGTTACGGTTATGTGGGCGTCATAGGCGGTGACGATTTTAACAAATTTGTTCGACGCGCGGGCATGCAGGCCGCGCTTATTAATCAGCTTTACCCGCGCAATGACGGCATCATTGACGCTTGCGCTCATGACTATCCCGCCAGAATTTCAGAGGCGATTGCAATGTAACGCTGCCCGGCATCTTTGGCCTTTAGAGCCGCATCTTTTAAGTCAGACACTTGGCGCGCTTCTGACAGTTTAATCAGCATAGGCAGGTTCACGCCGGCAATGACTTCGACTGCGCCGTCTTTAAGCATGGATATGGCCAGATTGGAGGGCGTGCCGCCAAACATGTCGGTTAAAAGGATAACGCCGCTGCCGCTGTCGACGGATTTTACCCCGGCGCGAATTTCATCACGGCGACGCTCCATATCGTCATCCGGGCCGATACAGACCGTTTCCAGTTGCGATTGCGTGCCGACAACATGCTCTGCCGCGCGCTTAAGCTCTGTGGCCAGTTGACCATGGGTTACGATGACAAGTCCGATCAAAGGGGTACGCCTCATTCTGAATTAGAGGGGCGATTAAACCGGATTTTACGGCTTTGTGAACCGTGAAAATGCACCTGCGCGGATTATTTTAATCTTGGTCCCAAAGCGGAATTTCAACGGTAAATTTCGCGCCTGTCACCGTGTCGCTGCCGGCCGCCTTGCGGTTTTCGGCGCGTATGCTGCCTTTATGCGCGCGAATGATTTGCCGGCAAATCGCCAAGCCGAGGCCGGAATGCGAACCGAACGCTGTGCCTTTCGGGCGCTCTGTATAAAACCGGTCAAAGATGGATTCCAGATTGGCCGGCGGAATGCCTTTGCCGTCATCATCCACGGTCAGGACCGCTAAATGCGCATTATCGCCGTGCCCTTGGCGCACGCGCAGGCGAACCTCGCCGCCCTCAGGCGAAAAGGTCAGGGCATTGTCAATCAGATTACGCACGACCTGTCCCAATTTTTCGCCGGAGCCGCGCACAATCAGCGCCGTTCCCGACGGTTCATCAGAGGCAACATAGCGAACGGCCGGCGACCCCGGACTGCGGGTTTGAGAATAAAAATCAGCCATATCCGTCAGCAGTTTTTCAAGCTCAATCGGTTCGCCTTCGGCCCGCGCCAATTCGGCGTCCATACGCGAGGCGCGGGAAATATCAGTAATCAGCCGGTCCATGCGCCCGACATCATTTTGAATAATGCCCAGAAGTTTTTCGCGCTGCTCTTCGGTCTTGGCATGCTGAAAAGTCTCGGTCGCGCTGCGCAGGGAGGTCAGCGGGTTTTTAATCTCATGGGCGACATCGGCCGCGAAATTGGCAATGTCATCAATACGGTCATAAAGCCCGGCGGTCATCGAGCGCAGCACCACAGACAAATCGCCGATCTCATCGCGCCGGCCGGATAAATCCGGAATAGCGTCGCGATTTTCAGAACTGCGCTGCACAATCTCTGCCGCCTTGGCGAGACGCCGGATCGGCAATGCGATAAACAAAGTCAGGGCCAGCGAGGTCAGCAGCGTCATAAAAAACGCCAGCAAGGCAATTGGGCCGAGCGCGCGCCGTTCGCCGGCCAAAATCCGCTCAACATCACTGCTTTCCATCGTGACAACGCCGAGCACGGCCTGTACGCGCTGCACCGGCAGGCTGACGGAAACGATAAGCGATTCGTCATCATTATACTGCTCGCCGACCACCGGATCCCCGAGCAGGGCGCGGCGAATATCGCGGTCTAAATTGCGGCGCAGCCGGTCACGGCGTTTTTTAAAACTCGGTATGGCGCGCACCGCGCGGGCAATGGCGCCTTCAACGCGCTCACTCACAGACAGGGCCGCCCGGCTCTCAGCTTTTTTCGGCGCTGGCGGGGCGGGGTAACCGCTTTCCGGCGGCGGGCGGTAGCGCGGGGCTGGCTGCGGTTCAACGACCGGCGCGCCTTGGGGCGTCGCCTCATAAGGGCCGGCCTCTTCCGGCGCGGCCGGCGGATCTAAAGGCTCTACATCGATCACCGTATCGGCCATGGCGCTGTCGGCAATCAGGCTTGCATCAGGCCCGAACAGGCGCACGCGCGTTCCGTCCGGCAGAGCCACACGGCGCATAGTGGCGCGCGCGGCCTGAACATCCAAAGTCGGAATAACGCCGTCGCCGGTCGCGTCACTGGCCAGAATATTGGTAATCAGTTCGGCTTGGGAGTAAAGATTTTGCAGCTTGGCATCAATCAGGCCGCGGCGCACCTCATTGAGCGTTAACGCGCCGACGACCAGAATTAACAGGCCGACCATATTGGAAATAAAGATCGCCCGCGCCAGTGATGAAAACGCAATGGAGCGCACGCGCGAGCTGCGCGCAGGCTTAGCGGCTTTCACGGCCTTAGGCTTCTTTATATTTGTATCCGACGCCATAGAGGGTTTCGATACCATCAAACGTCTTATCCGTCTTGCGGAACTTTTTACGCAGGCGTTTTATGTGCGAGTCGATTGTGCGATCATCGACATAAACCTGATCATCATAGGCGGCGTCCATCAGCTGATCGCGCGATTTCACATAGCCGGGACGCAAGGCCAAAGCCTGCAAAATTAAAAACTCTGTTACCGTAAGGCGCACAGGATTGCCGTCCCAAGAGCAGGCATGACGGTTGGCGTCGAGCACAAGCTTGGACCGGCGAATAACTTTGTCATCCCCTTCTTGCGGAGTGGGCATTTCGACATTGGTCAGGCGCGCGCGGCGCAAGACCGCTTTAATCCGCTCACCCAAAAGACGCTGGGAAAACGGTTTTGTGATGTAATCATCTGCGCCCATATTCAGGCCGATTGCTTCGTCAAATTCATCGTCCTTAGACGTCAGGAAGATCACCGGCAAATTGCTCGATTGGCGCAGACGGCGCAAAAGCTCCAGCCCGTCCATTTGCGGCATCTTAACATCAAACACGGCAATATCCGGCGGGTTCTTTGTCAGGGCCTTCAGCGCGCTGACGCCCTCATGATAGGTGCGAACCTCATAGCCCTCACCTTCCAAAAACATAGATACCGATGTCAGTATGTTTTCGTCGTCATCAACCAGTGCAATAGATGTTGCCATTTTCTGAGCTCCCAACCCGTTATTTAACCGAGGGTAATATATGAAACGCAGTTTAGGCAGCACTAAGACCGAGGCAAGACAAATCCTGCCTTATTTCGTTCTTGTTTTATTCTTTTGAAAAGACGGCAGAGACTTAAAACTTTAGGCCCAGAACGTCGTGCATGTCGTAAATGCCTTTGTCTTGGCGGCTGGCCCAGATGGCGGCGTCGAGCGCGCCGGCGGCAAAAACGCTGCGGTCAAAAGCCATGTGCGACAGCGTAATCATTTCGCGGCCCGCAGCCAAGCGCACTTCGTGATCGCCGATGACCCCGCCCCCGCGAAGGGCCGCAAAGCCAATCTCGCCGGGCTGACGGGCGCCGGTCATGCCTTTGCGGGCAAGCACAGCGTTTTCATAAAAATCAATATCGCGGCCGGCGGCAACGGATTTACCGAGCATCAGCGCCGTGCCGGACGGGGCGTCGGCTTTTTGGTTGTGATGCATTTCCAAAATCTCTGCGTCCCATTCGGGCAGCACTTTGGACGCTCTCTCTACCAAGGCCGTCAGCACATTGACGCCGGGCGAAAAATTCCACGATTGCACAAGGCAGACAGACTCAGCCGCTACATCCAGCGCGCGGTCCTCGCTTTGCGAAAATCCGGTCGTGCCGGACACCATAGCCCTGCAACGCACGCTGTGCATCATCAGGGCCGCGTCTATGGCGGCCTTGGGCGAGGAAAAATCAATCAGGACATCACAGCGTTCTAAAGCGCCGCGCAAATCCGTTGACACCTGAACACCGAAATCATTCAAGCCGGCCAGCTCGCCAAGATCACGCCCGATATTTTCGGATTTAGGCGCGGTCACGCCCGCCACTAATTGCGTTTCGGGATGCTCAAGCACTTGGCGCACGAGCTCTATGCCCATGCGGCCGTCTGCGCCCAAAAGGGCTATGCGTATCGGGTCTGTCATAAGCGCTGTTTACGCCGATGCCGGCCCCGGGTCAAAGCGAAAGCCGGCGTAAAACGCCTGCGGCCAGTTTTTTCGCGCCGGCATTATCCCCGCCCTCACCTTTTGCAAACGGCAGATATAAATACGGCTCTATCATTTCCAGCTCAATCAGCTTTAACTGCCCGTCAAGACCGCGCAGCAAATCAACCCGCGCATAGAGCGGAACTTGCGGCAGATAAGACAGCACAGCTTTTGCAACGGCCAGCTCTTCCGGCTTAGGATCATAGGGGTGCTCGCGCCCGCCATACATGGACTGAATGCGGTAATCGCCGTCTTTCGGCCGTTTATTGACCGCATGAGAGAATTGCCCGTCAAAATATAAAAATGAATACTCACCTTCTGTGAGAACTGACGGCAGGAAAGGCTGCAAAATGGCGCGGCCCGGCGGCAGGTCATCACCGGGCGGAAGCGGCGCGCCTTTGCTCAGCAAAGCCTGACGCCACGCGCCGGCGCCGATTTGCGGTTTGGCGACAATTTTTTCGCAATCAAACTGCGCGTAAGCCGCGTTAACACTGTCGCGAGTGACCTTATCAACACTGCGGGCATTTATCACCGTCGCGCCGCGCGCCGCCAAATCATCCAGGTAAGATTTATCGCTGTTATAGCGCAGGATTTCCGGCGGATTAAATATGCGCGTTTTTTGCGCGGCCTGCCGGATTTGCCCGGCAAACTCCTGCGGGTTGTCGCCCTCAAAATAGTCCCAAACAATCAATGGCAGCATGGCGGCAAACTCGCCGGCGCGAGCGGCGGCTGCGTTCCAAAGAACAAGTTCAGTCTGCAAGCCGAGCGCCGCAAAGGCCGGGGTCAGCTTTCCCATCTGTTCTTCCAGCTCGAAAAAATCAGAGCGCAGACCGGGCCCGCCCGGCAGCATGTCGGCCGAGACTAAAATTGCGATTTTCAGCATAACGCCCTTTCTTTTCAGCCCCTCTTAGCCCGCCGGTGAAATTGCCGGCAAGGTCAAAACCGCTGCATCCAATATGTGATTTTGGAAGGCGCCTCTAAAGCGGCATAGACATACGCTTGCAAAATGTTAAACTGCACCCGGGTTTATTGTGGTAACGACCCAAACATGCACACGCTTGCCCATGCAGGCCGCATGTTCGGAAGAGCCGCATTGCGCCGGTCTCGGCCGAACGCGACGCGGCTCTTTTGACCCCTCTTGAAAGCGTGCGCTTTCGCTCCCATTTTAAAAGCTCTGAAGCAGCGGAGCGAAAAAAATGACCTCACCTTATGATTATGCCGACGCAAGTCAGTGGCGCGGCACGACCATTTTGTCTGTGCGCAAAAACGGCAAGGTCATCATTATCGGTGACGGCCAAGTCAGCGCCGGCAATACCGTCATGAAAGGCAATGCCCGGAAAGTGCGCCGCATAGCGGGCGGCGAGGTCATTACCGGATTTGCCGGCGCTACGGCAGATGCTTTTGCGTTGCTGGAACGGCTTGAAGCCAAGCTGGAGCAATTTCCCGGACAGCTCGCCCGCGCCTGCGTCGAGCTTGCCAAAGACTGGCGCACGGATAAATATCTGCGCCAACTTCAAGCCATGTTAATTGTCGCGGATAAATCCGAGACGTATGTCCTGACGGGAAACGGGGACGTCGTGGAGCCGCAAGACGGCATAATCGCCATCGGCTCCGGCGGAAACTTCGCTTATTCAGCGGCTTTGGCCATGACAGAGTATGAAAAAGACGCGGAAACTTTGGCCCGAAAAGCGATGGCGATTGCCGATAAAATTTGCGTCTTTACCAATGGAAATACGGTGATTGAGGCGCTGGACAGCAAAACATAGCCTATTCCGCGGCGTCCCGGACGCCGGCGTCAAAATTGTCCGGCGCGTCCGGCTCATATTCGAGCAAGTCCGACGGCTGGCAATTCAGCTCCCGGCATAAAGCCTCCAAGGTCGAAAACCGCACGGCTTTCGCCTTGCCGGTTTTTAAAATCGACAGATTGGCCATTGTAATGCCCACGCGCTCGGCCAGCTGCGTCAAAGACATGCGGCGTTCGAGCAGCACCCGATCAAGATTAACTTTAATCGCCATCAGACCGTCAGCTTCGCCTCGGCGCGCAGCCGGGCTCCTTCTTTAAAGACCTGCGCCAGTACCAGTAAAATCAGAATAAAAAACCAAACATGCGGGCGAATGTCGTAGGTGACATCGACGGCCGGGTTCACATGCGCCAAAAACGGCTGCAAGGCGGTCCGCGCCGCCTCGCCTATCGCCAGAATAATCCAAATATAGCGAAGCCGAACGGCATTTTCCGGCAGGAAGGGATCTCCGGCGCGCAGGGTTTTCACAAGTTTGCGCAAGTGCCAGACAATCGCAATCATCACAGCCAGACTGCCCAGCGCGTAAAAGATAATCGCCATATGCCCGCCCGGCGTAACAAACTCTGCCTCAAGCGCGGCATTATCGGCCGGAAAAATCGTCAGCGATATAATGATACCGATAAGCACCGGAAAAGAGGCCATCAGAACAGTTTGCACAATCAATAAAAGCACGTCCAAAACCCGCGCCGGTCCGCCAATCGGTGCAGACGGCGGCGTGTCCGGAAAAATATCATTGGCGGCTTCACTCATTTCTTATCGATAAACAATAATTATTCACTTCGCAAGCCCTGTTTACGTCTGCGTCGGCGGACGCTAAAGGAAGGGTCAATTCACTGCGTAAAGATATGCTATGCCTGACGTTTCTAAAATCATTGTCGCCTCTCATAATGAAGGCAAGGTGCGCGAAATCCGCGACCTGCTGCGCCCGTTCGGGATAGAAACCGTCAGCGCGGCGGAGCTGGGCTTGCCGGATGTTGAGGAAACAGAGACGACGTTTGAAGGCAATGCGGAGCTGAAAGCCCGCGCGGCCTGCGCAGCGTCCGGACTTCCCGCCTTATCCGATGACAGCGGCTTGGCGGTTGACAGCCTGGACGGCGCGCCCGGCATTTATTCGGCCCGCTGGAGCGAGGACGAGACCGGCAAGCGCGACTGGCTTCGCGGCATGACGCGGGTTCACGAGGCGATGAATGAGGATGCAGACGGGGTGAAGACGGCGCGGTTTATCTGCGCGCTGACGCTCGCCCTGCCGGACGGGCCGGCGCACACCTATTTGGGCAAGGTTGAGGGCAAGATTGTCTGGCCGCCGCGCGGGGATAAAGGCTTCGGCTATGATCCGATATTTCAGCCGACCGGGCATGACATCACATTCGGCGAAATGGAGCCGGACGCCAAGCACGCTATGAGCCACCGCGCCGATGCGTTTGCGCAATTAATCGCGGCGCAGTTTAAATAGGTATGGGCGCGCCCTTCGGGATTTATGTGCATTGGCCCTATTGCGCCCGCATTTGCCCTTATTGCGATTTCAATATTTATAAACACAAAGGCCAGCCGGGCGACGATTTGACGGCGGCCATTATCCAAGATTTGCAGCATTGGCGCGATATGACCGGGCCGCGCACAGTCAGCTCCATCCATTTTGGCGGCGGCACGCCGAGCCTGATGCGCGCTGATCATATTGAGCAAATCATTGACGCGGCGTCGGCACTTTGGAGCTTTGCCGGCGATATCGAAATCGGGCTGGAAGCCAATCCGGCCGATGCCGATGCTGCAAAATGGGCGCTCTATGGCGGGGCGGGCATAAACCGCCTGTCCGTGGGCGTGCAGAGCTTTGATAATCAGGTGCTGGCATTTCTGGGCCGCGATCATGACGCCGATCAGGCCCGGCGCGCCTTGGACTTAGCCGCCCGGAATTTCCCCCGCGTCTCGGCAGACCTTATCTTCGGGCACCGGGGGCAGACCCTTGCCGATTGGGACGCGGATTTGGATAAAGCCTTGGCGAGCGGCGCGGGGCATATCTCCGCCTATCAACTGACCATCGAAGCACAGACCGCCTTTGGCAAAGCCGCGCAGCGGGGCGACGTCAAAGCCGTGGACGGAGATGACAGCGCCGCGCTTTATGAGCGGTCCCAAACGCGGCTGACGGACGCCGGCTTTGAGCATTACGAAGTGTCAAATTACGCAAGGCCCGGACAGGAAAGCCGGCATAATAAGATTTACTGGCTGGGCGGGGATTATGCCGGCGTCGGCCCCGGCGCGCACGGGCGGCTGACAACACCAAACGGTCGCATAGCCACCGTCGCTCATATGACGCCGGCCGCTTATATCAAAGGCGCGCAGGACGGGCCGAGCCTGCAAGAGCGCGACGTGCTCAGCCCGGCTGATCACGGCAATGAATTTGTGATGATGGGATTGCGGCTGACCGGCGGCTTTGATGAAGCGGCCTACCGGCAAATCAGCGGGCAAGCCTTAAATGCCCGCGCCGCCGCAGATCTGTGCGCCATGGGGCTGTTAGCACGCAAGGGCAGCCGCATCGCGGCGACAGAGTTGGGGCGAATGCTGCTGGATACAATAACGCGCGAGCTCCTCAGCTGATTTACAGGCCCGGATCTTGCGCCGATTTGGGCGCAGGGTCGATAACGTCAAACCGGCCGGCTTTCACCTCATAAACAGCCAATCCGCGCTGCGGCGTGCCGTCCGGACGAAAGCGCACAAACCCGTCAACGCCGTAAAAGCCTTCCGGATCAATCAGGCGCGTGCCGCGAAGCCGCGGATCCCCGTCGGACACCAGCGCGCCGATATTCACCGCGTCATACGCCAAAGAGGCCAGACGGGACGGCTGCGCATTATAGGTCAGATTATAATCCGTGTTAAAAACATTGCGCCCGTCTTGGGCCGGACCGGCAAATATCCCGCCGCGCAGGGCCGGCTCCAATGCCGCTTCCGGATCGTTCCAGCGCCCGGTGCCGAGCTTTTGTACCAGCGACATTTCGCTGGAATAATAGGTCAGAAGCGGAGCCACAGAGCGCAGCGCCGTGCCGCCTTCCGGCAGAATAATCGCGTCAAAAGGCCGGTTGCCGTCCTGTTCAAATTTGGCATTAAAGTCTGTCGCCAATTTTTGGGCCGGACCCTGCATCGCCGTAATATCTGAACCGGAGTAAGTTTCCTGCGCCCTGACATCGCCGCCAACACTGCGAACGGCGCGGCCATAGGCGCTTTCAACCACGCGGCCATAGCCGCTTTTGGGGCCGAAATAAGCAAAATTTTGCAGGCCCTGATCGGCCGCATATTGGACAATGCGCTCGACTTCGGCTTCCGGGGGGAAGCTGAGCAGATAGACGCCGTTTCCGGCCACGCTTTGATCCGTTGAAAAGCCGATGACCGGCGTGCGCGAGCGCCGCGCCGCGCTGCCGGACGCTTTAACATTCCCGCCAAGCAGCGGGCCGAGAATAACATCTGCGCCGTTTTTAATCGCCGCTTGGGTGGCGGATTTAGCCCCGCTTGAATTGCCGCCCGTATCCATCGCAATCAGCAGGACATCCGCTTCGTCGCGGTCAAAGACAGCCATTTCTGCCGCCTTCAGCATAGAGGCCGCCTCTTCGCGCAAAACCGGATTTGGCGAGGAAAACGGCAAGAGCAAAGCCAAACGCTGAATATCGCGGCCGGCCATATGGGGCGGGGTCAGCCCGTCGCGCGCGGCGAAAGTTTTAATCTCATCGGTTTTGGGCTCTTTTTCGTCTTTATCCTTTGCCTCTGCGACTTTCGGATCCTCTTTAGGCTCGGCTTTTGTGTCCTTAACAGGGGCCGGCGCTTGAGGCGCGGGCGCGGGCACGACCGGGCCGCGGCGAATAGGGGCGCCCGGCTGCTCTGTTGTTGCGCAAGCGCCCAGCAAAAGGGCTGCTGTCAGGCCGATCGCTGCGCCGCGCTTACTTTTTGCCCAATCAAATTTCATCATAGCCTCAAATGTTTCCGGTCGTTATGAAGACCTATGCCTTCTGACCTCAAATCAAATCATGCAGACCGTAATCGCGCGCGCGAAGATGCGCAATCTTTTCCCGCACAGAGGGAAAAATTAGCGGCCGGCCTTTATCTCGTCGCAACGCCTATCGGCAATCTGCGTGATATCACTTTGCGGGCGCTGGATGTTCTGGCCGGCGCGGATCGGGTTTATGCCGAAGACACGCGCCAAACCGGCAAGCTGCTCGCCGCTTATGATATCAAAGCCTCCATGACCGCTTATCATGACCACAATGTGGCAGGGCGCATTCCGCAAATTTTAGAGCAGATTGAAAGCGGTGAGGCCATTGCTTTGGTCAGTGACGCCGGCACGCCGCTGGTCTCTGATCCGGGGTTTAAGCTGGCGCGGGCGGCCGCTGACGCCGGCCTTGATATAATTCCGGTGCCGGGGGCGAGCGCGGCGCTGGCCGGGCTTTTGACCTCCGCGCTTCCGTCCGATCGGTTTATGTTTGCAGGTTTCCTGCCGGCGAAATCGGCGGCGCGTAAAACGGCGCTGACGCAGCTGTCCGATATCCCGGCCACCCTGATCTTTTTTGAAGCCGGCACGCGCATTGATAAAACGCTCGCAGATATGCGTGATGTGCTGGGTGACCGGCCGGCGGCTTTGGCGCGGGAGCTGACGAAGACGTTTGAAGAAACGCG
The DNA here is from genome assembly GCA_938010385.1 of uncultured Robiginitomaculum sp. Lineage (GTDB taxonomy): Bacteria > Pseudomonadota > Alphaproteobacteria > Caulobacterales > Maricaulaceae > Robiginitomaculum. The sequence goes on along the minus strand of CALLVD010000024.1, from coordinate 32,072 downwards.
GCGCGGCACGCTGTCGGAGCTTTTGACAGGCGTCGCAGATGATCCGCCGCGCGGCGAAATTGTGCTCATTATCGGCGGCGCGCAGGCGCAAGTCTGGGATGACGCGCGCATTGACGCCGCGCTGCGCGAGCGGCTGGGCGACGGCGTAAAGCGCGCCGCCGCCGAAATTGCCACATTATCCGGCCGGCCCAAGCGGGACGTTTATGCCCGCGCGCAGGCCTTGAAAGACGGCCGGCGCCCGTGAGCGAGAAACGCCGCAAAGCCGAAGCCGCCGGACGGCGCGGTGAAGGTTGGGCGGCGCTGGCTTACCGCCTGCGCGGCTACCGCATTTTAGAAAAGCGCTTTAAGACCAAAATCGGCGAGATTGACCTGATTGCCCGCAGAAAAGACGTCATTGTCTTTATTGAGGTTAAGCACCGCGCGAGTATTGACGCCGGGGTTTACAGCGTAACGCCCGCCCAAAGCCGGCGCATAGACGGCGCAGCCAATTTGTTTATGGCCAAATATCGCGGCAACGATCATTGCGAGCGGCGCAATGACATTGTCATTACCGGCGCGTCGCGTCTGCCCCACATCATTAAAGATGCCTGGCGTTAACCGGGGGCTTCGGGGCGGGCCGGCTTTCGCTTCACATTATTGTGTGCTGACAAAGCGCAAATTTTCCCTTTATCAACCTTGCAGATACTCACAGGGCTTTTCATGAAAAAAATTACCGTCTTTATCGCCGCCGCGTTGACGCTCACCGCTTGCAGCCCGCCGGAAGGCGTGCGCGTCTCCGGCTCTTCGACTGTCTTGCCGGTCGTGTCCAAAGCGGCAGACAGCTACAGCGCCGCATCCGGGCAAACGGTTATCGTTAATGCCGGCGGCTCGGGCGCAGGCTTTTCGCAACTGGCCCAAGGGCTGACCGATATCGGCATGATGTCGCGCGATATGACCGCGTCAGAGCGGGCGCAATATCCGGATGTCAACATCACCGCCATCGCAATCGGCCGCGACGCTGTTGTGCCGGTGGTCAGCAGCGAGATTTACGACGCGGGCGTGACGACGTTATCGCCGGCGCAAATTGCTGATATTTATCGCGGCACAATTCAAAACTGGAGCGCGCTGGGCGGACCGGACCGCGATATCCTTGTTATTGATAAAGAAGCCTCGCGCGGCACGCGCCATGTCTTTATGCAAGTCATTATGGGCGAAAAAGAACCGAAAGCCGGCGGCGCAGATTTGGTGCTCGGCTCCAATAATGAAGAGCAAACGGCGCTGGTTCAAAGTGACAGCGCCATCGGCATGCTGTCCGTGGCCTGGCTGAATGATGATATTAAAGGGCTGACGCTGGATATGGGCACAGCAAAAATTAAGCCCGATTTAGACGTTGTGCGCGCGGGTCAATATCCGATTTCGCGAAACTTAAACATCGTCGTGCGCGATGACATTTCGCCGGCCGCGCAAAGCTTTGTTGATTTCCTGCGCTCCCCTGACGGACAAGCCTTTGCGCAAGACGCCGGCTATATCAGGATTGCTCCGTGAGCTTTGCAGACGCGGCCGCTGTGATGCCGCCGCGCCCGCGCGCGCGCCGCGACAGCTTTACCCTCTGGATAACCGGCAGCGCTTGGCTGTCCGCGAGCTTGGCCGGGCTTATCCTGCTGACCTTGGCCGTGCAAAGCGCGCCGGCCATAAGACAGGCCGGCGGCACTATGCTTTCGGTGCAATGGCTGCCGTCAGCCGGACAATATGGCATTATCCCGATGGTGTTCGGCTCGCTTGTCGTTATGGCCATCGCCATGACGATTGCCTTGCCGGTCGGCGTTATGGCGGCGGTGCAGCTGTCTCAAATTAAGTCCCTGAAAACCCGGCGCTTTGTCAAAGCTTTGCTGGAAGGGTTGGCCGGGATTCCGTCTATTGTTTACGGCCTCATCGGCGTCAGCTTTCTGTCTGTCTTTGTCGCTGATATTTTTGACCTGCAAACCGGCCGGGTGATTTTTACGGCCGGGCTTTTATTGTCGGTCATGATTTTGCCGACCATTTTGACCTTGTCGGAGGACGCCATATCGGCCGTGCCAAACGCCCTGACGCAAAATGCCGCCGCGCTGGGACTTTACCGATTTGAGATATTCCGCTCTGCCGTGCTGCCCTCTGCCGCGCCGCATATTTTAGGCGCAGGCCTGCTCGCGCTGGGCCGGGCGCTGGGCGAGACCATGGCCGTTATGCTGATTATCGGCTCGCTGGACCGCCTGCCAAGCCCGCTCTGGAATGTGCTGTCCTCCGGCCAGACCATTACGTCAAAGCTGGGCCGCGAAGTCGGAGAGAGCGCCTTTGGCTCTGTGCATTTCAGCGCGCTGATTTTCTCTGCGCTGATTCTCGTAATCATTACCCTGTCACTGACAATTGCCGCGCAAATCCTGTTTGCCCGCCGCGCCAAAACCATCGGGCTGCTCCATGTCTAGGCGCGCTCTATCCGATAGGGCGTTCAGACTGGCCGGCTATATCGCGCTGGGCCTGTGCCTGTGCGTGCTCGGCGCGCTGCTGTTTGCGATTGCTTATGCGGGCCTTAAAGCCGTGAGTTTTGATTTCTTGGTCATGCCGTCGAAAGATTTCGGCGCGGCCGGCGGCATTCGCTGGCAGATTATCGGCTCGCTGCTCATGGCCGTCACGGCAAGCGCGCTGGTCCTGCCCTTTGCGACCGCTTTGGCCGTTTACCGCGCCGATATGGCCCGCAGCGCGCGGGTTAAGCGCTTCATTGATTTATCCGTGTTCAGCCTGAACGGTATTCCGTCCATCGCTTACGGCCTGTTCGGGCTGATTGTGTTTGTCAATATTCTCGGCACCGGCCTGTCTTGGTTTGTCGGCTCGATAATTTTAGCGATGATGATGATGCCGACGGTGACCCATTGCGCCCTGTCGGCCATGCAAAGCCTGCCGTCCGGCGTGCGCGAGAACGGCTATGCGCTGGGCCTGACGCGGCGCGCCGTCATAACCCGCATCACCCTGCCCCAAAGCCTGCACGGCATTGTCACCGGCCTGATGATCGGTTTGGCCCGCGCCATTGGCGAAACCGCGCCGATTATGTTTATCGCCACCGCTTTTTCCGGGGTCAGCCTGCCGTCCGGCCTGCAAGGCCCGGTGTCCACCCTGCCGACGCATATTTTAGCGCTGGCGCAGCAAGCCACCAATCCGGACGCGCTGCGCAATGCCTGGGGCGCGAGCTTTGTGCTGATTGGCCTTGTCTTTCTTTTTTCCACAGCGGCGTTTATCGCAAGAACGCGCCTTAACCCTTACAGCGAGCGATTGTAATGAAACCTGAGCTTAAACTTGTCAGCGCGCAAACCCCGCCGGCCGCGATTACAGTGACAGATTTTTCCGCCGCTTACGGCGATGTCAATGTGATTAAAAACATCTCTTTAAGCGTGCCTGAGAAAAGCGTGACCTGCCTGCTCGGCCCGTCCGGAAGCGGGAAGTCCACCCTGCTGCGCAGCCTTAACCGCATTAATGATGATGTGGCCGGCTTTACCACAAAAGGCGATATTCATATCGGCGAGTCCTGCGTGCATAAAGGCTTTACCGATGTCACCCGCCTGCGCGCCAAGGCCGGCATGGTGTTTCAAACCCCGTGCGTTTTCCCGGGCTCTATCGCGGCCAATGTGCTGTTCGGCCTGAAAGGCCGCAAGCTGTCTAAGATTGAAAAAGCGCAAATTACCGAGCAAAGCCTGCGCGCGGCGGCATTGTGGAAAGATGTGTCCCACCGGCTTTCTGCGCCGGCAAGCACGCTGTCTGTCGGGCAGCAGCAAAGGCTGTGCATTGCGCGGGCGCTGGCGGTCACGCCGGACATATTGCTTTTAGATGAGCCGACCGCTTCTGTGGACCCGGTATCCGCGCGCGAGATTGAAACGCTGATAAAAACGCTGAGCAAAGACTACACTATCATCATGGTCACCCATGACGTGCGCCAAGCCGGGCGCGTGGCCGACCGGGCGATATTTTTATGCGACGGCGAAGTTATCGAGCAAGGCCCGCGCGATCATATGTTTTCAAAAGCCGCCCTGCCGAAAACCCGTACATATTTGCTTGAAGAGTTTTGCGACTGCTAGGGGCTCTTTTGTCAGCTTTTGGCCGGCCCCGTTGATACGGCCACCATGGCCGCGCGCAGCGTGCGGTCGCCCAGCGTAAAGCCGGTCTGCATAACGGTGGCCACATCGCCCTTGGCCTCGTCTGACGGGATTTGCGCCACGGCCTGATGCAGCTTGGGATCAAATTTTGAGCCGGCCCCCGGAACGGCCTTAATGCCGTGACGGGCAAAGACAGCCATCAGCTCTTTTTCCGTCAGCTCAATCCCTTCGAGCAAGCTTTTGGCATTGTCGCCCATATCTTCGCGGGCCTTGTCATCCAGACCGAGCAGAGCGCGGCCCAGATTATCGGACACAGACAGCATATCCACGGCAAAGCGCTCCACGGCATAAGCGCGGGCGGCGGCCATTTCGCGCTCGGCGCGTTTTTTGACATTTTCAGCGTCCGCCATAGCGCGCAAAGCCTGATCTTTCATTGTCGCCATTTCAGCTTCCAGCTCGGCAATGCGGGCAATCAGCGCCGGCCCGGCGTCAGGCTCAGCCGCCTCTTCTTCAGGCGCGTCTTGCGCCTGCGCCTCGTCATCGGCGTCGCTGCTCTTGCCTTTCAGCACATCATCAATTTGGGCCTGCACGGCATCCCAATCGTCTTCGCCGTCGAAGGGTTTTGAATTCTTTGGATCACTGCTCATAAATTTTTCTCTTTATTAAAAGTCCGAAGGCCGGCATTAAAAGTCCGAAGGGCGGCCCAAAAGCCGTCCCACTAATTGCGCGGTGTAATCCACCATCGGTATGACCCGCGCATAATTTAATCGCGTCGGACCGATCACCCCGACCGCTCCGATAATATTTTGTTGTCCGTCCCTGTAAGGCGCGACGACCACGCTGCTGCCGGACAGGCTGAACAGCGGGTTTTCTGCGCCGATAAAGATTTTGACGCCGTCAGCGGTTTCCGCGCGGTCAAGCAAGGCAATCATTTCTTCCTTGCGCTCTAAATCTTCAAACAGGCTTTGAACGCGCTCTAAATCGGTTTGCGCCGTCAGATTGTCAAGGAGCCTTGAGCGTCCGCGCACAATTAAACTGCGTTTTTGCCCCGGGCGGCCCGACCAATCGGCCATGCCCGAGGAAATCAGCGATTGCGCCGCCTTATCCAAGGCCGCCTTGCCGGCTTTTATCTCGGCCAAAATCTCCGCGCGGGCATCATCCAGCGTTCGGCCTTTCAGGCGCGCGGACAAATAATTGCCGGCGCGCTCAAGGCTGCTCGGCAAGGTTCCGGCCGGCAGGGGCATGAGGCGGTTTTCCACATGACCGTCCTCAAATACAATCACTGCCAAGGCCTGACCGGCATCAAGACTGATAAACTCCACATGCCGCAGGGCGCTTTGATAGCCGGGCGCCAGCACCAAACCCGCCCCGCCGGCCAGACCGGACAGAGCGTCAGAGGCCAGATTCAACACTGTTTCCGGATCGCCTTCATCGGCGGCAATCTGCGCTTCAATACGTTTGCGCTCAGCCTTAGACAAATCGCCGATTTCCAAAAGTCCGTCGACAAACAGGCGCAGACCCATATGAGTTGGTTTTCGGCCCGCGCTGATATGATCACTGTCCAGCAAGCCCATGGCTGCAAGGTCCGCCATCGTGTTGCGAATAGAGGCCGGCGACAGGTTCAGCCCGCCCGCCTTAGATAAGGTGCGCGAGCCGACCGGGTCGCCGGTGTCCAGATAGGATTCCACAATGCCGCGAAAAACCGTGCGCGCGCGGGCGTCCAGCTCGGTCAGGGGCAATGAGGATGTAATCGGTAGCAGCGCCATAGCTCTTTATATAGGGCGGGGAGGCCGTGATTAAAAGCCTTGCGCCGCGCCGCGCGCGGGCTTATAAGGCAGGCCAATACGAAGTCCGAAGCAAAGTGCTGACGGCGGCTCCTTACACAAGGGGCCGTTTTTTTAGTCGCTTTTTTCAGGCTTAAAACAAAGACGAACCTTAAGAGTGCTGCGTTGAAAACAAAAACTGACATGGATGCCCGCATCCTCGCCATTGCAGAGCCGGTCGCTGACGACATGGGCTATGACATTGTGCGCGTGCGCGTCATGGCCAATAAGCGCACAACCGTGCAGATTATGGCTGAGCGTAAATCAGACGGCACAATGAAGGTTGAGGATTGCGCCAAGCTCTCGCGCGAGCTGTCATCCGTTTTAGAAGTCGAAGACCCGCTGCGCGATCCGTACGCGCTGGAAGTCTCATCACCCGGGATTGACCGACCGCTGACCACTTTGTCCCAATTTGCCCGCCATGAAGGCTATTTGGTCAAGCTGGAGCTGGACCGCCTGGTCGAAGGGCGCAAACGCTTTCGCGGCACGCTGGCCGGCAATGACGGCGAGATGGTCGGGATTGATTTGGACGGCGAGGATGAAACCGCCTTTATCCCGTTTGACTGGATGGCCGAAGCCAAGCTGGTCATCACCGATGAAATGATTGACGCGGTGCAAAAACAACGCGCTTTGGAAAAATCCGAAGACCCGCAAAATTTAAACCAACAAAACTTTGAAGTTTAAGAGCCTTTAGGAGACCCTCATGGCAGCAACAGGTATCAGTGCAAACCGGCTGGAGCTTTTGCAAATCGCAAACGCCGTCGCGCAGGAAAAATCTATCGATAAGACAATCGTTTTGGAAGCGATTGAAGAAGCGATTCAAAAAGCGGCCAAGTCCCGCTATGGCTCGGAGCACGATATTCGCGCGACTCTCGACCCCGTCACCGGCGAGATGGACCTTAAGAAAGTCATCACCGTCGTTGCCGACGTTGAAAACGATGTGACTGAAATCGGCCTGATGACCGCGCAACTGGATAATCCGGACGCACAAATCGGCGATACAATCGAAGAGCCGCTGCCGCCGATTGAGTTCGGGCGCGTGGCCTCTCAGACCGCCAAGCAAGTTATCATGCAAAAAGTCCGCGACGCGGAGCGCGAGCGTCAATATCTGGAATATAAGGACCGCGTCGGCGAGATCATTAACGGCATAGTCAAGCGCGTTGAATACGGCCATATCATTGTTGATTTGGGCCGCGCCGAAGGCGTTATTCGCCGCGAGCAGGCTTTGCCGCGCGAAAATGTGAAAAACGGCGACCGCATCCGCGCCTATATTTATGACGTGCGCCAGGAAATTCGCGGCAGCCAAATCTTCCTGTCGCGCGCCCATCCGCAGTTCATGGCGCAGCTCTTTGCCCAAGAAGTGCCGGAAGTCTACGACGGGATTATTGAAATTGTCGCCGTTGCCCGTGATCCGGGCTCTCGCGCGAAAATCGGCGTGCGCTCCAATGACGGCTCTATTGATCCGGTCGGCGCCTGTGTCGGTATGCGCGGCAGCCGCGTTCAGGCCGTTGTTAACGAGCTTCAGGGCGAGCGCATCGACATTATTCCTTATAACGACGACGCCGCGACCTTTATCGTCAACGCCTTGCAGCCGGCCGAAGTCGCCAAGGTTGTTATGGACGAGCAAAATGCCCGTATCGAAGTGGTTGTGCCGGATGATCAACTGTCTCTGGCGATCGGTCGCCGCGGCCAAAATGTCCGCTTGGCGTCACAGCTGTCCGGATGGGCCATCGACATTATGACCGAAGAGCAGGAATCAGAGCGCCGTCAGGCCGAATTCCGCGTCAAGTCAGAGCTGTTCATGGAAGCGCTGGACGTTGATGAAATGATTGCCCAACTTCTGGTCTCCGAAGGGTTTGAGACCCTGACAGAAGTCGGCTATGTGGCCCAAGACGAGCTGGCCTCTATTGAAGGTTTCGATGATGAAACCGCCGAAGAGCTGCAAGCCCGCGCCCGCGAATTTCTTGAAAAGCAAGCCAAAGAGCAAGACGCGGCCCGTAAGAAAGCCGGCGTTGAAGACGGCGTTCTTGAGATTGAAGGCGTCACTTTGGCTATGGCCGTTATCTTCGGTGAAAACGACATTAAGACTGTCGAAGATGTCGCCGGCCTTGTCCCGGATGATCTTTTGGGCTGGGACGAAACCAAAGACGGCGAAACCGTGCATGAGCAAGGCATGATTGAGCATATGGGTATGGCGCCGGAAGATGCGCAAATGCTCATCATGCAAGCCCGCGTTAAAGCCGGCTGGATTGATGCCTCTGCCTTGGAGGAGCCCGAAGAAGAAGCGCTTGAAGAGGGCGAAGAAGAAACGTCCGGCGCGGCGCTGGCTGATGAGGTGTTCCAAGCTTGATAATGACTGATTTGCCCTTATCTGATGACGGCAGTGCCGGCCAAGCTGAAACGCTTGAAGACGGCAGCCTTGAAGACGGCAGCAAGGGCGCGAAGTTTCGACAGCGGCGCGACGCCGTCACAGGCAAGGTCATGGATGAAGCCGGGCTTATTCGCTTTGTCATCGGTCCCGGCAATATTGTAGTGCCGGATATCGCGGCCAAATTGCCCGGCCGCGGCATTTGGGTCGCAGCAGACCGGGTCAGCGTCGAGACGGCGGCCAAGAAGGGCGCGTTTTCACGCTCTGCCAAAACAGGCGCGATTGCGCCGGCAGATTTGGCCGATCAATGCGACGCGCTCTTGGCGCGGTCTGTGCTCGGGCTTTTGGGCATGGCCAACCGGGCCGGACAGATTGAGAGCGGATTTGATAAAGTCCGCGCATATATTCAGGTCGATCCGCCGGCATGGCGGATTTGCGCCAACACCGCCGCGCGCGACGGGCGCAACAAAATCCGGGTTGCCTCCAAGGCAGCGTGGGAAGTGAGCCCGCTTCTGGCCTGTTTCGGGCCTGAGAGCCTGGGCAAAGCTTTGGGCCGCGAAGCCGTGACACACGCGGTTTTAAAGCCCGGCCGTCTGGCCAAAAAGTTTACAACAGAGGCTCGCCGCCTTGGCGGGTTTCGCCCCCTTATCCCGGACGATTGGGAGACCGAGCTTGAAGACGCAAAGAGCCTTATGACCTTGGCGCGTAATTGAGTTGATATTTAAGAAACCGGCGTTAGGTTACGCCGATTATTCAAAATCCCGTTAGGGACCGGTGAGATGAAAGCCGGATGAAAGAGATTATGAGCGATACGAACGATAAAGACGGCAAAAGCACTGCAGGCGGACGCCGTCCCCTGAGCCTGAAACCGGGCGGCGGCACTGTGCGCCAGAACTTCTCCGGCGGGAGAAGCAAAGCCGTTGTGGTTGAAAAGAAAAAACGCCGTATCATCGGCGGGCCGGGCGTGACCCCTGTCGCAAAGCCTGACAGCAAGGCCGGCGCAAAGCCGGCCGCGAAAGCGGTGGACGTTGACGCGATTAATGCCCGCAAGCTTGGCCTGTCCAAGTCTGAGTATATTAAGCGCAAAGAAGCCGTCGAGGCCGCGCAGGCCGCCGCCGGTAAGCGCGAGGCGGAAAAAGAGGCCGCCGAAGCTGAGCGCCAACAGCGCGCCAAGCAAGAACAGGTCGCCCTTGAGCGTAAGCAGCAGCAGGATGAAGAATCCGCCGCCGCTATCAAAGAGGCTGAAGCGCGCGCCGCTGAGAACAAAGCCAAGTCTGATGCGGTTGCTCCGCCGGCCGGCAAGAAAGTCTCTGCGCGCGGCACGTCCGCTCTGACCGGGCGCAGCGAGCCGACCCCTGAACTGGTGGCGAAGAAAAAAGCTGAAAGCCCGGCGCGCAGCATCTCCGATATGGGCGGCCGCGTGAAACGCGCCCGTGATGAGGGTAGCAGCAATAATAAATCCCGCAGCTCGTCTCGCGGGGAGCCAAAGCGCCGCCGCGGTAAGCTGACCATTGTTTCCGCTCTGGCCGGCAATGAAGATCGCCAGCGCTCTTTGGCGTCCGTTAAGCGCGCCCGCCAGCGGGAAAAAGAGCGCCGCACCGGCGGCAGCTCGGCCAAAGAAAAAGTCATGCGCGAAGTGGTTATCCCGGAAGCGATTACGGTCGCCGACTTGGCTAACCGCATGACCGAACGCGCCGCAGATGTTGTCAAATATCTGATGAAGCAAGGCACTATGGCGAAAATGAACGATGTGCTGGACCCGGATACGGCTCAGTTGATCGTGGAAGATTTCGGCCATACGGTTAAGCGCGTCGCCGAGAGCGATGTCGAAGAAAGCTTTATCCTTGATGATGAAGATGATCCGAAAGACATGACGCCCCGCGCGCCTGTCATCGCGATTATGGGCCATGTTGATCACGGTAAAACATCCCTGCTCGACGCTTTGCGCACAACGGATGTCGCCTCCGGTGAAGCCGGCGGGATTACCCAGCATATCGGCGCTTATCAGCTTCAACTGAAATCAGGACAAAAACTGACTGTGCTCGATACGCCGGGCCATGCGGCCTTTTCCGAAATGCGCACACGCGGCGCCGCGGCCGTTGATATTGTTATCTTGGTGGTTGCCGCCGATGACGGCATCATGCCGCAAACCATCGAGTCCATAAAGCATGCCCGCGCGGCCGAAACGCCGATGATCGTTGCCATTAACAAAATGGACGTTCAGGGCGCGGACCCGAAAAAGGTCGAAATGGACCTGCTGCAACATGATGTTGTGGTCGAGTCTATGTCCGGTGATGTGCAAACCGTTGAAGTCTCCGCCAAGACCAAAAAGGGTCTGACGGATTTGACGGACGCCATTATGCTCCAGGCTGAGCTTTTGGATTTAAAAGCCAATGAAAAGCGCGACGCCGACGGACTTGTGATTGAATCTAAGATCGAAAAGGGCCGCGGCCCTGTGTCGACCCTGCTGGTGAAACGCGGCACGCTGAAACGCGGCGACATTGTTGTTGCCGGCGATTATTGGGGCAAGGCCAAGGCTTTGCTTGATGAGCGCAATGCGCAGCTGAAAACGGCAAGCCCGTCACAGCCGGTCGAAGTTATGGGTCTGGACGGCGCGCCGGCGCCGGGCGAGCCTTTCGCGGTTGTTGAAAGCGAAGGCAAGGCGCGCGAGATTACGGAATATCGCCAACGTAAACGCCGCCAATCGGCGACCACGCCCAACGCCTCTGCCTCTATGGAAACCCTCATGGCGCGCTTGCAAGACAAGTCGACATCAGAATTTCCGATGCTGGTTAAGGGCGACGTTCAGGGCTCTGTCGAAGCGATTAAGTCGTCCGTAGAGGGCCTCGGCAATGACGAAGTCGCAGCCCGCGTCATTCACTCTGCGGCCGGCGGCATTTCCGAGAGCGACATTATGCTGGCCAAAGCCTCGCAGGCCCCGGTCATTGCGTTTAATGTGCGCGCCAATCGCCAAGCCAAAGATTTGGCCGAGCGTGAAGGCGTAGAAATTCGCTATTACTCCATCATCTATGATTTAATTGATGATGTGAAAGGCGTTCTGGAAGGCATGTTGTCACCGGAGAAAGTTGAAACCTTCCTCGGTTATGCCAAAGTTTTGGAAGTCTTTGATATTTCCAAGCTGGGCAATATTGCCGGCTGTATCGTAACCGAAGGCAAGGTCGAGCGCGGCTCCGGCGTGCGCTTGCTGCGTGATGACGTGGTGATCCACGAAGGCGAGCTGTCCACGCTCAAGCGCTTTAAAGACGAGGTGAGCACCGTCGTCTCCGGCACGGAATGCGGCATGGGCTTTAAAGGCTATCACGACATTCGCAAGGGCGACCAAATCGAATGCTTCAGCGTCGCCTATAAAGACCGCACGCTGGATTAGGGCCAAGGCTTATCAGTCAAAATCTCCAAAGCCGTTCCTGCCGGGGCGGCTTTGTTATTTGGCAAAGGTGTGCTAGGCTGCACCGATAGTATGAAAATTGGAGCTGAATATGGGAACGGTGCGCAAAACCATTACACTCACGGAGCAACAGGACGCTTGGATTAAAGCAGAAATTGCGGCGGGGCGATTCACGAATGACAGCGAAGTCATCCGTGACGCCGTCCGCAAAGCGCAAGCACCTGCGCTTCGCAGCACGATAAATACGGAGCCCGTGGAAATTGTTGAAGATCCTTGGTTGGCTGCCGAAATACAAAAGGGGCTCGACAGCGGGCCGAGCCATATGACATTTGACGAAATTATCGCCGAAGCCGCGGCCGAATATTCAGCGAAAAATGCACGTTGAATACTCAGCCGGTGCTAAGGCCGATCTAAAATCAATCTATAATCGCGGGATGTCAGAGTACGGCGCGCCGCAGACACGACTTTTTCTCGCTCTGATTTATAAGGAAATCAACCGGGCTGCAGACTATCCGAAAATGTTCAGAGAAGTCAGAGTGAACACGTCAACCCTCAGGAAAATCCCGGTCAAAAGCCACACGATTTATTACCGCATCAATTCAGATCATATAGAAATTGTCCGAATACTCGGCCGGCAAAACCCGCCGGGTCAATTCTAAGAACCGAAGCAGGAGCCTTATCATGGCCAAACATAAAGCCCCGTCTCAAAGACAGCTTCGCGCCGGCGAGCTGGTGCGCCGCGCTCTGGTGGATATTTTGGCGCAAAGCAGTTTGCGTGATCCGGATTTGCAGGATGTCTCCGTGACGATTACCGAAGTGCGCACGTCGCCGGATATGAAACACGCGACCGTGTTCTGCGCGCCGCTGATTACGACCGGATCTGACCCGGACGGCCTCGCGCGCACCGTGACGGCGTTAAAACGCAGCGCGTCGTTTATCCGCGGAAAGCTGGGCCGGGAAATGGAAATGAAGTTTACGCCGCGCCTGCATTTTGTTGCCGATGAAAGCTTTGACGTGGCCTCTGATATGGCGAGTCTTTTGTCCCGGCCGGATGTAGCGCGGGATTTAAAAAGCGGCGAGGAAGAGTGACCCCGCCGCTGTTTTAGGCTTTAAAATATGGGGCAAGTTTACTGCGCGCCGGCAAAGCCGCACTGTCTTTGTTCCATCTTAATCTGCTTGGTCAGGCGAACGGCATTTTGCGCGTAAGCTTCGGTCACAGTGCCGCTGTTGACATTTTTGTTGCGCAGCGTGCTGACGCCTTCACACAGATGAAAAACGAGCGGCGATGAAGATCTTGTCTCGCCGGATTTAGGCGCAATCCAGTAAACACGGTCCAGACCGTCCGGATTGGCTTCGCTGCGCGTGGCTTCGGCGACCGCCTCGGTGTCCTCGGCAATGTCTTGGGCCTGCGCGGCGACTTCCGGTGAACAGGCCGTGGTCGGCTGCTTGGCTCTGATTTGCGCGGCGCATTCATTCATATCTTGGGTATATTGCTCTGTCGACGGCGGGCTGAAATCGACGCCGATAACCGTCGCCAGCATAGCCAGACCGACGCCGACCGCGCCGGCGATTTTCTTGTTCTTCGGGTCCATATCTTTGTCCAAAAAGATAAGGGCCAGCAAAGGCAGAAACGCAATAACCGTGATAATCGCGCCGAGCTGATTTTGGATAAAGAACTTAGCCGGTTCTGACCGGCTGGCCGGGTCATGCTTATTGGCGCCTTTCCACAGCAGGCTGCCGGCAATCGCGAAGACGGCAATGACAGCCAGTAAGCCGATCAGCAGCGGCAGATTGCCGTCATTAAATTTATCTTTAAGAAGCAATACAATCGCGCCGATTTCCGTGCCGATAGCGACGAGCCATGACACGCCCGCAAACAGGCGAAGCTTTTTCGCTTTCGACTTCTGGTCTTGGCTGGCTTGCCACGCATTTGTGACGTCAACTTTGCCGCCGGTCTCTTTTGGTGTTTCAGTGTCAGTCATTATAGTCCCCCCGGAAGATGTGCGCCTGAGCCATGTCTCAGACGCTTGATAAACTGATGATTACGGATAACCGGTTAGCACGCCGCGCGGAAAATAAAAAAGCAAAATCGCAGATGACGTTTCACTTAAATGCGGCCAGATTGTCAGTCAGATTTTTCCGCGCACGCCCGCATAGCGTCTGCCGCGCCGGTCCATGCCAGCATAGTGCTTTGATGACGCGCAGGGAAATCGGCAACCCCGGCCAAAAGGGTTAAATCTGAAAACCGCCCCGCCGGCGCCTCTCCGCCGGATTTCAGCATAGCCCGCAGCGCATCGCGCGCGTGCGTGACCTCGGCCATACTCGCCCCGATAATGCCTGCCTTTAAAATCGCCGCGCTCGCCTGGCCCAGCGCGCAGGCCTGAACCCGCAAGGCGCAATCGGTGACAAGGCCGTCTTTCATGTTGATATCAATTTCAAGGTCAGACCCGCAAAGCTTGGACACCACACGCGACGTGCCGCACGGATAAGCCAACGCTTCATTACGAAGCGCAGACGCAAGGGTTAGGATATCCGTGTTATAAAGGCCGTCGAGCATAAGGGGGATATAGGCGCGTGGGCGGGCTTATGCCAGAGGGTTATAGATTCGCAGACGCTAAACGGGCGGATCATCCCCAAAGGGGACCTTAGCTCAGTGTCCTTAGTTGGGCGATTTTAAGACACTGGCGGATGCCTGCCCTCCCCCTATGTGATAAACTTTTCTTCTGCCGTTTTCATTCACGCAAAGGGATTTTTTGATGAGGTGAAGGCTCTCAAGCCGGAGTTTTTACTCGAAGGATGTGTTTCACATTCTAACTTGTTCATCTAAATTAGATTTCATAAGTTTACGCATGTTCATTCGCCGATTTGTGATTTTTATAGGTTTACTACTCTGGAGTCAGCCGAGCTTTGCTGATGAAAAAGATACGATTGAGTGGGCGGAGCAACCTGAAATTTTGGAACTTCTACCTTTAATCCAGCAGCTTTATGCCCATTCCAAATCGAGCGCCCCTCAGACATCAAAGGTACTCACCAATACCGAAGATGACATAAATATCGACGTTGTTTCTGATTATGCGCGGCTAATTGCCTATGTGCGAACGCGCCCGCGTACTTTTTCTCGACCCTCTTTTCAGAAAGGGAGGGAAGCCGTGACCCTCATTAACTTGGAAACCTACGAAGAGCACTATCATAAAATTCCTGACAATATCACGATGTTTCGCCCTAACGTCTATTGCACGCTCGAGTGCCGAAAAATGCTCTTTGAAAACCGAGTGAGTTCCGTCACGATTGGTGCACCTAATCAAGGGAGCGCTATTCGGTTTTTTAAATCGGAGTGTGCCCCCGATGATACGCAAAAGTTTCAGTGGGGAAAACACGATCACATCCGAAGCAACCCATTGAAGGTCAATCCTGTTTTAGACTTATGCATTGGCCAAGAGACCGCCGAAATGCCTGAAACAGGGTTTTATTTTGGGCCGGCCTCACCTCTATGGCCCGCGGCTCACAGTGATCGCCAAGTCATGTTTTCTGACCTTAAGAACATCAATGCTCGAGCAGCAAAAATCAATCATTGGTCGGGGCGTCATCCCTATTCGCAAGAGATGGCTTTAATATTTGAAAGGGCCTGTTTTGTGGTCTCGCCGGCTTTACCGAAGAGCGCCCTAAATATCTTAGCAGATGCGACAAATACGATTCTGGATGAAAACAAACGTTGGGGGAAAGGTTATACAATATCTGGCACTGATGACGGCTTTTGTTATTATCCTGACTGGGGCGCAGAGATTGGTAAAGATAGTGAGACCAATTTTTTCCCGAAGGTCAATGGCCTCAATATGTCGCTGAATCTTCGCCGCGCCATGAGTTCAGAGCGATTGGTCGAAAAGCTTAATAATTACAAATTTGATGCGTCGGGTGAGGAAGATGTAACGCAAATCAATTTTAGGCGAACAAATTACATCGATACGCTCATTTACTTATCCTCTGAACATCCGGATTATTATGACGAGATATTTCCCCATATTCTACCTCGCATATTTGACACTTCATCAGAGGGGCTGGGTCAGGCGGACGACCTTGTTAGGCTTTTTTTCGCAGCCAAACCTCCAATTGGAAGTCTGTCTGATTATGCCGAGCAAGTGGAGGCCTTGTATGGCGCTCGCTTGAAAAAACTCAATTGTGTTGACTGGGTTTGTCCTAATACGAAAAAAGCTGAAGGCGGATTGAACGAATTTAATTTCATCATCATCGGGCTGGGGCATTCCGCCTTTCCGCTTTTGACACGAATGGAAGAGGCGGGTGTCAAGAACGCAAAGGCCATCGCAAATTGCATTGGCGGGCTAACCTCAAGCAAGAAAGCTAAATATTATAAAACATATCAAGATGAGGTTATGATTGGCGCTGGGGTGATGTCCTTGGACGATATAATGCTGCCTAATAATAGACCTGAGAATTTTACGGCGGGTCGGTTCTTTGACGATGTAACCGAAGCCAAATCAGGTAAGTCTTTTACGATGACAAATAATATTGGTTATTCGACCAATAGGCAGCAAGTCTATTTTTATGACGGTATTCACCGCGATATACAGGCCTTTCTCAAGACCAATAATCTGATGAAAAATATTCAATTTATCCGGCGTCAAAATTATGATTATGCAAAAGCGCTCTTGACAACCGAGTATGGCATTGAGGTAGCGAGCTATCTCGAAAATAGATTGGCAGAATTGAAGTCGCAAGATGTTAAGCTCAATGACGACGTTGATATAAAATTTGATGTAGGCTATTACGACAAGACCTTTATTCACGGAATGAACATGAATGAACTGGCGACCAAGAGAGGGCAACGCCAAAGAGAGATTGCTATCATCACGGCTATTCTCGAAGGCTATCGCCGCAATACCGGCACCTGCGGATATCAACCTCCCAAGCCATTTGTGTTCTTCCCATAATTCAGAACACTCGAAATCGACTTGAGATTTAAAATCCTATCGACAAAGTATCTGCGTGCCTTATTTTGTAAACCCGGACAAAGACGGTTGCTGTCTGATGATTTTTAAATGCCCGCTTGTTCGGATTAGCAGAAATCAGCGAGTGTCTTATTTTGGGCGTTTTAAGTCTCTGACCTAATGTCCGCTTTGCCCAAAAAAAACACGCATTAGAACGGAAGGCGCTTGCCCTAAATCCAGCCCAGTACGCTCGCGCCATCTTCGGCTTCGGAAATTACGGCGCGCTGATTGGCAAACATATTCATGCCCAGCGACGCATTATCCCGCGCCGGCGCGGGCGCGGGACTGCGCGCGGATAAATCGGCCATCACCTCGACCGTGCCCTTTGTGGCGTCGAGCTTAATCTTATCGCCGTCACGCACGTAAGCCAGCGGACCGCCTTTAAGCGCTTCGGGGCACATGTGAATAGCGGCCGGCACTTTACCGGAGGCGCCGGACATACGGCCGTCAGTCACCAAGGCCACTTTAAAGCCGCGGTCCTGCAATACGCCTAAAACCGGCGTCAACTTATGCAGCTCGGGCATGCCGTTAGCGGCCGGGCCTTGGAAGCGGATGACAGCAATCATATCCTGCTCGCATGCGCCGGCCTGAAACGCCGCCATTAAATCATTTTGATCGTCAAACACGCGGGCGGGGGCTTCTACGATATGGTGCTCGCGCTTAACGGCAGAGATTTTCATCACGCCGCGTCCCAGATTGCCGGCCATGAGCGCCAACCCGCCATCGGGGCGAAACGGCGCTTTGACCGTCGCCAAAATTTCCGGATCACCGGAGGTGACGGGCGCTTGGTCATACGTAATCTCGCCCTCGCCGGCCAGCTTGGGCTCTTTGGTGTAGGGCTCAAGCCCCTTACCGCCGGCGACCGTCGTCACATCATTATGCAGCAGGTTTTCAGATAAAAGCTCTGCAATCAAATAGCCCATACCGCCCGCCGCGTGGAAATGATTCACATCCGCCAGTCCGTTCGGATAGATTTTGGAAATCAGCGGCACGGCATGAGACATATCGCTCATATCATCCCAGTTAATAATAATGCCGGCCGCGCGGGCCATGGCGATGAGGTGGATAGCCAAATTTGTCGAGCCGCCCGTGGCCATCAATCCGGCAATGCCGTTGACCACGGCTTGCTCATTAATCACTTCGGCGGCCGGGGTAAATTCATTGCCCATGGCCGTAATCTTGGCGGCGCGCCGGGCCGTTAATTCGGTCATGGCTTTGCGCAGCGGCGTGCCGGGATTGATGAAGCTGCTGCCCGGCAGTTGCAGGCCCATAATTTCCATCAGCATTTGATTGGTATTGGCCGTGCCGTAAAACGTGCAGGTGCCGGCGCTGTGATAGCTGGCGGACTCGGCTTTTAAAAGCTCGTCGCGGCCAACCTTGCCTTCGGCAAATAATTGACGCACGCGCGCTTTTTCACTGTTCGGCAGGCCCGACGGCATCGGTCCGGCCGGCGCGAAAATAGCCGGCAGCCAGCCAAAGCGCAGTGCGCCCATAATCAGGCCGGGCACAATCTTATCGCAAACGCCCAAATGAATGGCCGCATCAAACGTGTCATGGGACAAAGCAACGGCCGTGCTCATGGCAATGACGTCGCGCGAGAGCAGAGACAGCTCCATCCCGTCTTGGCCCTGAGTGACCCCGTCGCACATGGCGGGCGTGCCGCCGGCCACTTGCGCCGTGGCGCCGGCTTTGCGGGCGGCAGCTTTGATAATGTCAGGATACGTCTCAAACGGCTGATGGGCCGAGAGCATATCATTAAACGAGGTGACAATCCCCAGATTAGGCCATGTATTGCCAAACAGGTTTTGCTTATCATGAACCGGGCAGGCCGCCGTGGCGTGGGCCAAATTACCTTCAGTCAAGCGAACGCGGCGCGGGCCGTCGCGATATTGCGCGCGCACCGCCGCCATATACGCGTCGCGCGTCGGCTTGGAGCGCTTTTTAATCCGCTCGGTAATCGCGGCAATTTTAGGCGTTACGGTCATATAAAATCTCTAATCGGTCAGAATAACAGTCAGCTTTTCGCCGGCGTCAAATAGGGCGGCCACAGGCAAGTCAGTCATATTGCCGGCCTCATAATTTTGCATGGCGCGGTAAAACACCTCGCGCTTGGCCTCGCCCGGGATAAACAAAATAATTGTCGAAGCGGACAGGATAGCCGGCCGCGTCAGCGTAATGCGCTCTTTAATCTCGC
Source organism: uncultured Robiginitomaculum sp. (assembly GCA_938010385.1). Lineage (GTDB taxonomy): Bacteria > Pseudomonadota > Alphaproteobacteria > Caulobacterales > Maricaulaceae > Robiginitomaculum. The sequence goes on along the minus strand of CALLVD010000024.1, from coordinate 13,178 downwards.
CGGCGCCGTCGCAGCCGCGCGCATCAATTTCCATACACAGCTTTTGCGTATTCATGTCCAGCGCGTCTTCCAAATCGGGACTGCCGGGAAACCATGACGCCGTATGGCCGTCACTGCCCATGCCCATGACGCAAATATCGTAAGGCACGCCCATGGACAGATAGTCCGCGCTGATCGCCTGCGCGCCCCGGGCGACGCGCTGCGGGTCATCGGAGTTAACGTCGTCATTGGTCATCGGGACCAGCGGGCTGAGCGCGGCTTTGTTTTGCAACAGCGCGGCGCGAATAAAACTTGCATTGGACGCGCCATGGCCTTCCGGAACGCGGCGTTCATCGACCAGGCCGCACACGACTTGCGCCCAATCTAAATCTGCGCTCGAGAGCGCTTCATAAACAGGCTTTGGCGAGCCGCCGCCGGACAGCATCAGCCGTGCCGTGCCGCGTTTCTCCAGGGTCAATTCCAGTTCGGCGCGCAATATGTCAACTGCAAATTCGACGGCCTGCTCCTTGCTGTCCGCGCGGGCAATCTTTACCCCGTTCATGACGCGGCTCCGTCCCACCATTCGCGGCCGTCACGGTCTACCAAAAGACCGGAGGCCAGCGGGCCTAAAGAGCCGGCCGGATAATCTTTAACCGGCTGTTTGGTTGCGCTCCACGCCTCATGAATAGAATCAACCCAGCGCCAAGCCGCCTCAACTTCGTCGCGGCGCATAAACAGGGCCAGCCGTCCGCGCACAACATCCATAAGCAGGCGCTCATAAGCGTCGGGATAGCGCGTGGTGAAAGCTTCATCATAGGTCAGATCCAACGGCCAGCTTTTCAGGCGCAGCCCGCCCGCGCCGGGCTCTTTAATTTCAACCCACAAATTCACAGACTCATCCGGTTGCAATCGGATAACCAAGCGGTTGGGCGAGAGCGCTGCATCCTTGCCGAACACAGAATGAGGCACAGGCTTGAACTGCACCACAATTTCTGACCATCGCTCGGCCATACGCTTGCCTGTGCGCAGATAGATCGGCACGCCGGCCCAGCGCCAATTATCAATTTGAGTTTTCAGGGCGACAAATGTTTCCGTTTCCGATTGCGAAATATCGGCCTTATCGGACAGCTCGTCCATATAGCCGGCCACGGCGTCACCGCCGACAACGCCGGTGGTGTATTGCCCGCGCACAGTGTGACTCGCAGCGGTTTCATCCGTAATCATGTGCAGCGCTTGGAGCACTTTGATTTTTTCGCGGCGAATATCGTTACCGTCCAGCGTTCCCGGCGCTTCCATGCACGTCAGGCAAAGCAGCTGTAATAAGTGATTTTGCACCATATCACGCAGCGCGCCGGACTTATTATAATAAGCTTCGCGTCCCGCCACGCCGATAGATTCGGCCGCCGTGATTTGAATATGGTCAATATGTTCGCGCGACCAAATCGGCTCAAACAAAATATTGGCAAAGCGCAGCACGAGCAGGTTTTGCACTGTCTCTTTGCCTAAATAATGATCAATGCGGTAAATACGGTCTTCAGAAAACACCTTGCCGACACCGTCATTAATCACGGCCGCGGATTCAAAGTCTTTTCCGATCGGCTTTTCCAAAACAACCCGGGACTCCGGCGTGGCCAGCCCGGCGGATTTCAAGCCGTCACACGTGTCCGCATACATGCCGGGCGGCATAGCGAGATAGAAAATGCGCACGCGATTATCCGCGCCGCCGCCCTTACAATTATTTGCCGTAATCGCGGTTTCCAACGCTTTCCAGTCCGCCTTATCGTCATAGACATCAATAGGCACATAATCGACGATGCAACAAAACGCTTCCCATTCGCCTTCGTCAAAGCTTGGGTCATTGGAAAACTCTTTATACGCCGCGGTGATTAATTTCAGATAATCGTCACGCGAATGCTTGCTGCGCGAAACCCCGACAATTTTACTTTTGTCATCGAATTGCCCGTCGAGAAACCGGTGATACAGTGACGGGATTAATTTGCGGCGGGCCAAATCTCCGGTGCCGCCGAAAACGACGATTTCAAACGGGTTAACCGGGACAAAACCGGACTTATCCTTGGCCTGTGCAGCCTTTAATTTCGGGTCCCTCAAAGCGTCTGCCATGATTTCTCTTTTATCTGTTAGAATTATGACGGTGCAAGACGCACCGGGTGGAATTTCGGCCGCAAACTTGCGCAAAATGACAGCGCTGTCAATGCTTTCGGCGGCGGCATCAGCCGCGATTTACGGTACCGGTCGAGCCTCTGATAACAATCTCATATTCAACGGCAATATCTTGCGGCAGCTCAGCCGTACCGCTTTTTGACGCGCGGTCAATCAGTAAGTGCGCCGCGCGCCGGCCGGCGTCAGTAATGGGCTGGCTGACGGTTGTTAAAGGCGGGAATATCATCGAGGCCAGCGCGGTGTTATCAAAGCCGCAGACAGACAAATCTTCCGGCACGCTGAGCCCCAGCGCCCCGGCGCGCGATATGGCCCCCGCCGCCATATCATCATTGCCGGCAAAGATAGCTGTGGGGCGGGTATAGCCGGACAGAAGTAACTCGGCCCCCGCGAGGCCGGCTTCAAACGTATAATCCCCGTCGACAATGCGCGCCGGATCAAGCTCTAAATCGGCATCTTTCAGCGCTTTGCGAAAGCCTTGCTCGCGCAAGTGAGAACTTTCATGGGACGAGGCGCCGCGAATAAAGCCGATATCCGTATGGCCGGCGTCTATCAGGTAGCGGGTCATGTCATAGGCTGCCGCCGCATCATCCATGTTGATGGACGGCGCAGACGTCATGAGCGGGTTGCGCGGACAGATCCGGACCATCGGAATGCGCGCCTTTTCCAGCGCGGAAACAATGCGGCGACTGTCGCAAATCGGCGGCGTTAAAATCACGCCGTCTACCGGCAAGCGGCCGAGCAGCATCTCAATATCGCCGGTCAAATCCCCGGTGTCCCAATCGACCGGCTCTACAACCAAGTGATAGCCGTGTTCGCGGCAGGCCGCCGTCGCGCCTTTTTGCATATGGGTGATATATTCCACGGACGGGTTATCATAAACCATGGCCAGCAAATAAGACCGGCTGCCGGCCAAAGAGCGGGCAGAAAAGTTCGGGCGATATTTAAGCGCTTTGACCGCGTCGCGGACTTTCTTGCGGGTTTTTTCCGTGACATTAGGCTCGTCATTCAAGACGCGCGATACAGTCTTAATAGAGACCCCGGCGCGGCTCGCGACATCGGTAATTGTGGATTTCATCGATGACTCCCTGCGCACGGATAAGACCGTCATAAGCGCTGCGTAAATCACGCGCAAGACTGCTTGGCTTTGAATTTGACAGCGTTGTCACGCGCGCCTATACATCCTGCCGAATTGGCCGCGCAATCTGCAGGCTGCATCTCATAAATTAAAGGAATTTCTGATGACAATTAGGCTCGCGATAAACGGTTTTGGACGTATCGGGCGCAATGTACTGCGCGCCCTTCATGAAAGCCCGCGCACGGATTTGGAAATTGTCGCGATTAATGACCTGGCGCCCGCGCCGTCTTTGGCCCACTTGCTGCAATATGACAGTGTCCACGGCCGTTTTCCGGGTAAAGTGACGGCGACGGACAACACAATCGATATCGGCCAAGGCCCGATTAAAGTCACCGCCGAGCGCAATCCGGCCGATTTGCCTTGGGGCGAAATGGGCATTGATATTGTATTGGAATGCACCGGCTTTTTTACCAAAGACACGGACGCCAAAAAGCACATTGAAGCCGGCGCGAAGAAAGTGCTGATTTCTGCGCCGGGTAAGGGCGATTTGAAAACGATCGTTTATGGCGTCAATCACGACACATTGACCGGCGATGATGTCGTCGTGTCCAACGCGTCCTGCACAACAAATTGTCTGGCCCCGGCCGCTATGGTTTTGGAAAAAGAGTTTGGCATTGATAACGGCTTTATGACGACGGTTCACGCCTATACAGGTGACCAGCCGACTTTGGACGCGGTGCACAAAGACCCGTACAGAGGCCGCGCAGCCGCTCTGTCTATGATCCCGACAACGACCGGCGCGGCCAAAGCCGTGTCTTTGGTCCTGCCGAGCCTTGAGGGCAAAATTAACGGCGTTGCGATTCGCGTCCCGACCCCGAACGTGTCATGCGTCGACTTGGTTGTCACGCTCAAGACAGATGTGACCCCGGAACAGGTCAACGCCGCCTTTGAAAAATATGCCTCCGGCGCGCTTAAAGGCGTTATGTCCGCCGATGATACTGATCTTGTCTCTATTGACTTTAATCACGATCCGCATTCGAGCGCTGTTCAGTTAAAGCAAACTTATGTCACAGACGGCAATCTGGTCCGTATCATGTCGTTTTATGACAATGAGTGGGGCTTTTCTAACCGCATGCTCGACACAGCGAGCGTGATGGCATCGTTTTAGGCCTGCCAATAAGCAGTTTGTTAAGCCGGCTGCGTTAAGCCCTTGGCGGGGCTCGGCGCGGGATAAAAAATGACAATCTATGTTTTAATGGGCGTTTCCGGCTGCGGAAAATCTACAGTCGGGCGCGCAGCATCTGAGGCTCTTGGCCTGCCCTTTGTTGATGCCGATGATTTGCACAGCGCGCGCGCCATAGCCAAAATGAGCGCAGGCCGCGCCCTGTCATCGCGCGATCGCCGCCCGTGGGGCCGCGCTATTGCCAATCACCTGAAAGATCTGCAATCGGAAACAGGCAAGGCCGATATTCTTCTGGCCTGCTCCGCTTTGGAGATGAATTTTCGCAAGCGCTTGCGGGCCGCGTTCAGCGGCGATGTCGTCTATCTGCATTTGCACGGCGATTTAATCACCCTCAAACGCCGGCTGGACGCCCGCAAAGATCATTTCTTTAAGCCCGACATGCTCGCAAGCCAGTTTAAAGCGCTGGAAATGCCCAAGCGCGCCCATAATCTCGATATCGCCCTGCCCGTCAGCGCGCAGGTTGAGCAGATTAAAGCCATTATCACCGGCGCGCCCGGCTAAACCGTTTGCAAATTCCCGCCGGCCGGACTTTACTGGCCGAATAATAAAAGCGGGAAATTCTATGCCAATCACCCATGCCGCCGGAGACGTGCTGCCCCGATCTGCGGGCACAACTGTTTTTGACTTTTTGAAACGCCAAACCGATACGCGCCCGGACAGCCCTGTCTATTTCACGCGCGGGCAGAGCGGTTGGGAGCCGATAAGCTGGCAAAGCTATGCCGATCAAATTGAGCAGGCCGCCCGCGCGCTGATAACGCTGGGCATGAAGACCGGCGACGCCGTTGGTGTCCTTGGCTTTAACCGGCCGGAATGGTGCGTGATGGATATGGCCGCCATGATGGCCGGCGGCATGAGCGCGGGCATTTACCAAACCAATTCACCGGAAGAAATTGCCTATATCCTCACCCATTCCGAAGCGCCGTTTATTCTTTGCGAAAGCGCTGAATATCTTGAAAAAATCGCCAAAATAGCCCCGGACTGCCCGGCCCTGAAACATATTATTATGATGGACGGCGCGGATGCCGATCACGCTTTGGCGGTGACATGGCATGACTTTTTAGCCAAAGCGCAAGACACGCCGGCGGCCGCTGTGCAGGCTGTTGTCGCGGGGCTGACCGGTGAGGATTTAGGCGGGCTGATCTATACCTCCGGCACGACGGGCAAGCCAAAGGCTGTCGCCCTGTCCCATTACGCAATTTTTTCCATTTGTGATAACTCCACCGGCTATTTCGGATTTAAAGATGGCGACCGGCTGATTTCTTATTTGCCCCTGTCTCATATTGCCGAAAAAGCGCTGAGTATTTACGGCCCGCTGTCCGGCGAACAGTCCGTTTATTTTGCCCGGTCTATGGAAACGCTGACGGACGATATTGTAAGCGTGCGCCCGACCGTGTTTTTTGGCGTGCCGCGCGTATGGGAAAAAATTCAGGCGGCCCTGTCCTTAAAATTTGCGCAGGCGGACGCGCGCAAAGCCAAAATCATCAAGGGCGCCATGGAAACCGGCAAAGCCGTGTTTGCCCATGAGCGCGCGGGCACAAAAGCACCGCTTGCCCTGCGCTTAAAATTTAAACTTTATCAAAAAGTATTTTATTCCAAAGTCCACGCCGCTATCGGCCTGGACGCGATGCGTATCGGCTTTAGCGGAGCCGCAGCGATTGCCAAAGAAACCCCGGTGTTTTTTAACGGCATCGGCCTGCAAGTCTCCAATGCTTACGGCTTGTCAGAAAATGGCGGCGGCGCGACGGCAGATCTGCCTCATAATCCCGTGCGCTTGGGTTCGGTCGGCAAGCCCGTAAATAATTTTGAAGTCCGCATTGCGCAAGACGGCGAAATTGAGCTGAAAGGCAATTCAATGTTTTCAGAATATCTCAAAAACCCGCAAGCCACCGCAGAAGCCCTCTCCGGGGACGGTTGGTTTAAGACCGGCGATTTAGGCTATTTGGATGATGACGGCTATCTGTTTATTACCGGCCGCAAGAAAGACTTAATCATCACGTCCGGCGGTAAAAATATCACGCCCTCCAATCTGGAAGGCGAAATGATGAGCGTACCGTTTATTGAGCACGCCGTCGCGGTCGGCGACGGATTTAACTTTCTGTCCGCCCTTATCACCTTGGATGTTGATGCGTGTAAAAAAGGGCTGGGTATTGATGGTGATTATGAGGCCTTGCGAAAATCTGCGGCCGTGCGCGACGCTGTTCGCAGCGCCATTGATGCGGTCAATGAGAACCATGCCCGGGCATCGCAAATCCGAGAGTTTCGGATATTGCCGGCGCCCCTGTCTATAGAGGCGGGATATTTGACCCCGACACTGAAAGTGAAGCGCGCCAAAGTCATCACCGCCCATCAAGACTTAGTCAGCGATATTTACGGCGAAAAATAAAGGCCGCCCCGATAAAGAGCAGCCTTGATGTCGCCGTTTTCGCCGGCGGTATATATGAATTGCGCCGGACAGGCGCATCGGACAGGCGCGTCGGGCCTTATTGCGCTTCAGGCGTGGTCACGGTCAGGCCGTCAAGCTCATCGCTCATCAAAATTTGGCACGACAGGCGCGAATTGTCCTGAACATCATCGGCAAAATCGAGCATGGAATATTCCATATCGTCTTTGTCTTTCAGCTTGGCCGCCCATTCATCCGCCACGTAAACATGACAGGTCGCGCAGGCGCAGGCCCCGCCGCAATCGGCATCAATGCCGGGAATGAGGTTTTGCACAGCCGCTTCCATGACGCTTTGGCCTTTTTTGGCCTCGACTTCGCGTGATGTGCCGGCTGAGTCGATAAAGATAATTTTGGCCAAAATGCCCTCCATTAAGTCTTAGCCCGGACAAGTTTCGGGCCGTCACAGCGTATGTAAGGGCCGGGCGCGCGTTTGCAAGGCATAATGACTTGCAAGACGCTATAGCGCAGCCTTATGACTGTGCCTATGAGCCTGACCGCCCGCACATTTGATCTTGCTGATGACGCGCAAACCCGCGCGCTGGGCGCCCGGCTGAGCGGGTATTTAAAGGCCGGCGATACGCTCTGCCTGACCGGCGATTTAGGCGCGGGCAAGACCACGTTTTCACGGGGGCTTATTCAGGCGCTTTGCGGCAATGATACCGAAGTGCCCAGCCCGACCTATACCTTGCTGCAAACCTATGAAACGCCGGAGTTTGAAATCTGGCATTTTGACCTCTACCGCATCAAATCCCCGACCGAGATTTGGGAGCTGGGCATGGAAGATGCCATTTATGACGGGCTGACCCTGATTGAATGGCCGTCCATGATGGGGGATTTAAAACCGGACGGCACGCTGGATATTGATATTCGCTTTGACGGCAGCGGGCGCAAAGCCGTCCTGTCCCTGACGCCGGCATGGAAGGCCCGCCTTGATGAGCTCTGATCGCAACGCCTTAATCGCAGACTTTCTGCGCGCCGCCGGTTGGGGAGACGCAAACCGTTCACCTCTGCCGGGAGACGCCTCTAGCCGGCGCTATGAAAAGCTAAGCTTGGACGGCAATCGCGCCGTGCTGATGGACGCCGCGCCCGAACGCAGCGCGGGCGGCTATGCCGATATTGCCAAACTGGCCGACGGGCGCATGGTGGCTTTCACGTCCATTTGCCAAGCCCTGACGCAGCGCGGCTTTTCGGCGCCTAAGATTATCGCCGCCGATTTGGACGCCGGGCTTTTGCTGTCAGAAGATTTAGGGGACTCCCTTGTTGCCCGGGTTTTGGAAAGCGAGCCTGCGCTTGAACGCGAGATTTACATGGCGGCTATGGACACGCTCGGGGCCATTTATCGCAGCAGTTTTTCGCGCGCCCAGCCAAGCTTCGGGCAGGTCTGGGACATCCGCGATTACGACGCAGAGGCCCTGCAGGCCGAAGTCGATTTAATGGCGCAGTGGTATTTGCCCTATAAAGACATTGTCCTGACGCCGGATCAAAAAGCGGGCTGGGCGGAGATTTGGAAAGGTATTTTTAAATCGCTTAACAAGCATGCGCCGGGACTTGTGCTGCGCGATTTTCATGCGGAGAATATATTTTGGCTGCCGGAGCGCGAAGCTACATCCGCAATCGGCCTGATTGATTTTCAAGACGCGCTGCTGGGCCACCCTGCCTATGATGTTGTGTCGTTAATCGAAGACGCCCGGCGCGATGTCGATTCGGATTTGGCCGCGCCCTTGATTGAGCGGTTTTGCGCCGCGGCCAAAATCGAAAATGATGACAGCTTTGCCGCCGCCTATGCCGCAATTGGCGCGCAGCGAAACGCGAAGATTTTGGGCATTTTTGTCCGGCTGGCCCGGCGCGATAACAAGCCGGCCTATCTGGACCTGCTGCCCCGCGTCGAAGCGCATTTTGCCCGCAATCTGGCGCACCCGGTCATGGCCGGGCTGCGCGCCTTTTTGAAAGATTTGTCATGAGCCGCCGCATTAAGACCGCCATGGTCATGGCTGCCGGCCTCGGCACGCGCATGCGGCCCCTGACCGATGACCGCTGCAAAGCCTTGGTTGAGGTCGGCGGCAAAACCTTGATTGATCACATGCTGGACAGGCTGCACGAGGCCGGCATTGAGCGCGCCGTCGTCAATGTTCATGCTTTTGCTGATAAGCTGGAAGCGCATTTAAAAGCGCGCACATCCGGGCCGCAAATTATAATCTCCGATGAGCGCAGCGCGCTTTTGGAAACCGGAGGCGGCGTGGTCAAAGCTCTGCCGCTGCTGGGTGAAGAGCCGATTTTGATTTGCAATATTGATGCGATTTGGCTGGAATTTGCACCTGTCTTGCCGGCACTGATAAAGCGCTGGGACCCGCGCGTCATGGACGAGCTGTTCCTGCTCGCCCCGCGCCGCGATTGTTTAGGCTATGCCGGCGCCGGGGATTTTGATGTGTCCGCCGGCACGGTCAGCCGCCGCAACGCTGCCGCCGCCGATTGGATCTATGCCGGCGTTCAAATCTTTAAGCCGCAACTGGCGCAAGGCTTTAAGATTGAGCCGTTCTCACGCAATAGGATTTGGGACAAAACCTTGGCGCGGGGCAAGGTGCATGGCCTCCCCCTGCCGGGATATTGGATGCATGTCGGCGACCCGCAGGCCCGCGAGGCCGCGCAAGCCATACTCAGCGCCCATAAAGACGCCCATGTCTGATCGCCTTTTTCAACGCGCGGGCGAGGCCAATGTCCTGACCATGCCGGCCGGCGCGCCGTTTCTGACCGTGCTGGCAAAAACCCTGATAGACAGTCTGGGTGAGCGCCTACCGGACGCGCTGATTTTGCTGCCCACGCGCCGCGCGGTGCGGGCCTTGGGTGAGGCCTTTGTGCTGCAAGCCGCAGATCATGGCGGGGCGGCGGCCTTGCTGCCCATGATGCGCCCGCTGGCCGATGTTGACCCGGAAGAACCGCCGTTTGAGCCCGGTGATCTGGCCCATACCATCACGCCGGCCATTGACCCGGTGAGCCGCCGGTTTGAGCTGTCAAAACTGGTGCTGGCCAAGGAGGAAAAGCTGCGCGGCCTTGCGCCTGATGCCGCCGGCGCGCTGGCCCTGACCGACCCGCTGCTCAGCCTGCTGGATGACAGTTTTATGGAAGAGCTGACTGATAAGCAGATGGAGGGCCTGGATGACATGGCCGGCCTGTCGTCACAGCATTACGAACAAGCGGCAATATTTTTCAAAATCATCCGTCAATATTGGCCGGAATATCTGCGCGATAATAATGTCATGGACCCGATGCAGCGCCGCGTCGCCTTGCTGCGCGCTTTGGCTGATCAATGGCGCGAGCGCGCGCCGGATCATCCGGTGATTATCGCCGGCTCTACCGGGACCTTGGCGGCAACGGCGGATTTGATTTCGGTCACGGCGCGTTTGGAACGCGGCGCCGTTATCCTGCCCGGTCTGGACCGCCACATTGATGATGACGCCGTCTGGGACGGCATCGGAGCGGAGCATCCGCAGGGCTCGCTCAAAGCGCTGTTAAAAACAATCGGGGTTAATCGCGCCGATGTCCGCCCCATGCCGGGCTTTACCGAGGACCGGCCGGCAGCCAATCGGCGGCGCATTATTTCAGAGGCGCTGATCCCCGCTGATAAAACCGCCGACTGGCGCGCGCGCATTGCCCGCATTCGCCAAGGCGCAGGCGGGCAGACCGACCCGTTTACAAACGGCCTGCAAAACCTGTCTTTGATTGAGGCTAAAACCGGCGATGAAGAAGCCGCGTCCATCGCGCTGATTATGCGCCGCGCCTTGGAAGAAGACGGCAAGACGGCCGCTCTGATTACGCCGGACCCGCAGCTTGGCCGCCGCGTGGCTGCCAAGCTGACGCGCTGGGATATCACGGTCGATGTCTCCGCCGGGCAGCCTTTGGAAGAAACGCCGGCCGGGGCGTGGCTGGCTTGGCTGCTGACCCTGGCGGCGGACCCATGGGACCCGGTGGCGCTGGCGGCGGTTTTAAAACACCGCCTCACCGCTTTAGGGCAAAAGCCGGGCGCGGCCGCCAAGATTTGGCGCGACATTGAAATCGCCGGCTTTCGCGGCCTGCGCCCCGCCGGTTTTGACGACTTAAAATCGCGGTATTCAGTCAAGCGCGGCGAATTTTCAGACGGCTTTGCGCTGATTGAAACTATGCAACAAAGCCTCGCCCCGCTCACCGCGCTTTTAAGGGCCGGGGCCCTGCCGGCAGACTTTGCCCGCGTGCATTGCGAGGTGGCGCAGGCCATTGCCGCCGCGCCGCAGCAGTCCGGGAGCGAGCGCATTTGGCAGGGCGAGGACGGGGAAAGCGCCCATAAGCTGATGTGTGATTTGCTGGCCCATGGCAATATTTTAGGCCCGTGTGACGGCCCGGCCTATAGCCGGCTTTTGGCCGGGCTCATGCGGGGCCGCGTTGTGCGCCCCAAGGCCGGGACCGAGCCGCGCCTGCATATTTTAGGCCCGCTGGAAGCGCGTATGCTCAGCTTTGATACGCTGATTTTAGGCGGTCTGAATGAAGGCGTTTGGCCGGCCCCGCCCGCCGTTGACCCGATATTATCTTACGGCATGCGCGAGGCGATTTCCCTGTCCTCGCCCGAGCGGCGTTTTGGCCTTGCCGCCCACGACTTTGCGCAGCTGGCGGCGCAGCCGCGCGTAATCTTAACCCGGGCGGCGCGCAGTGATGACGGGCCTGCTGTCGCCTCGCGCTGGATTTGGCGGCTGAAAACTTTGCTGAGCGGCGCGCTGGGTAAAGGCGGGGCGGAAAAAGCGCTGACGCCGGAAATTGATTATCTTAGCTTTGCCCGCGCTCTGGACCGTGTGCCCGCCGATAAGGTGACGCCCGCCGAGCGCCCGGAGCCGCGCCCGCCGGCGGCGCGCCGTTGGCCGGCCGGGCGGCGCATTTCCGTCACCCAAGTCGAAACCTGGACCCGCGACCCTTATGCTATATTTGCCAAAAAGGTTTTAGGCCTTGAAAAATTAGACCCGCTCGGCGCGCAGCCCGGTCCGCGCGAATATGGCAATGCCGTTCACAAAGCCTTTGAGCTTTTTATCAAAGCTTATCCTGATTTTTTAACTCAAAATGCCGGTGAGATCCTGACGCAAATGCTGCGCGAGCAGCTGCGCCTGGCGGGATGGCAGGACTCCGATATGGCCAAAGAAGCCGGCCGCACCGCCCTAATGGCGCAGCGTTTTATTGAATGGGAACGCGCGCGCCGCGCGGCCGGATATAAAACCTTAGCCCTTGAGCGCAAAGGGGTTTGGACGCTGACGCCGCAGGGCTGCGAGGGCTTTGACCTTAGCGCCGAAGCGGACCGCATTGATATGGGGCCGGAGGGCTACAGCATTATTGATTACAAAACCGGCGCGCCGCCAAGCGCGGCGCAGGTTAAGGCCGGGTTTAATTCTCAATTAGCGCTGGAAGCGGGCATGGTGCAGGCCGGCGCGTTCGGCGATGATTTGCCGCCGGCCGAGATTGCGCAGCTTTTATATTTGCGCCCGAGCGGCGGAAAGCGCGATCAGGAAGACAGCCTTGCCGGCGGGAAAGACGGCGACCCGCAAGCTTTAAGCGCGGAGGCTTATGAAGGCCTGCTGCGCCTGATTAAAGCCTATGACGATCCGGCCACGCCCTATCCGTCGCAGCCGCGCGCAGCCTCGGTCAATCAAAATAAATACGGTGATTTTGATCATCTGGCCCGCCGCGCGGAATGGACATCGAAGGGAGACGACAGTGACGCTTCTTCCGAATAATGACGCAAGTAATAAAGCCGCCATCGCCTTGGCCACGCAGCGACAGCGCGAAGCCGCTGCGCCGGGCGAGAATATTTTTGTCACCGCCAATGCCGGCTCCGGCAAGACGCGGGTCTTGGTCAGCCGGGTGTCGCGCTTGCTGCTGAGCGGGGTCGCGCCGGCAAAAATTCTCTGCCTGACCTATACCAAGGCGGCGGCCGGCGAAATGCAGACGCGCCTGTTTGAACGCCTTGGCGCGTGGTCGATTATGGATGACGAGACGCTGCAAGCGGAGCTGTCCGGGCTGGACGGGGACAGCCGCGCCCGCACGGCAGACGGGCTGACCAAAGCGCGGCGTCTGTTTGCAAGCGCGCTGGAAACGCCGGAAGGGCTGAAGGTGCAAACCATTCACGCTTTTTGCGAGCGCCTGCTGCGCCGCTTCCCGGTCGAAGCGGGCATTGCGCCGGGGTTTGAGGCTCTTGATGACGGCGACCGGCAAGCCTTGATAGAAACCGTGAAAACGCAAATCGGCCT